>CALCTH010000138.1 GCA_937893795.1 uncultured Myxococcales bacterium
CCGAAATCGCTGGGGTTTCTGACGGCGTTGGTTTCTTTAGTTCCGTCCGTCCCCTGGGGATCCGGCTGCGCGTGCTCAGCGGTCGGTCAGCGCCATCCACTCGCGGAGCTGCGGGCCGATCATGCGCGGCGCACGGCGGAGCTCGTCCACGCTCTGGGCGCCGCTCAACAGCATCACGGCGCGGAGCTCGTTTTCCACGCGGTTCAGGAAGGCCTCGGCGCCCTCACGGCCACCGTTCACGAAGGCCTGGAAGACCTGCCGCGCAAAGCCTCCGGCGCTGGCGCCCAGCGCGATGGCCCGGGCCACGTCGTAGCCGTTCTTCATGCCGCCGGTCGCGATGGCGTGCATGCCGCAGCGCACCACGTTGTGCACGCTCGCCGCCGTCGGCACGCCCCAATCCCAGAGCATCTCGCCCAGTGTCTTCTGGTCGCCTTCGGCCCGGAGCGTCTCCACGCCGACCCAGCTCGTGCCGCCGGCGCCGCTCGTGTCCACGGTGCTCACGCCCGCGTCGCGGAGCTTCCGGGCCGTCTCCACGCTAATGCCGTTGCCCGTCTCCTTGCCCACCACGGGCACGGGCAGCGCCTTCACGAGGCGCGCGATGGTCTCCGTGCCCCGCGTGAAGTCCCGGTCGCCGCCGGGCTGCACCAGCTCCATGGCCGGGTTCAGGTGCACGCAGAGCGCGTCCGCGCCGACCTGCTCGATCATGGTCGCGATGATCTCGACGTCCATGTCGCGCGCCTGCACCACGCCGACGTTGCCCATGAGCAGCACGTCCGGAGCCTTCTCGCGCACCTGGAAGGTCCAGGCCGTGTCCGGCCGCTTCTGCATGGCCCGCTGCGAGCCGAGGCCGAAGCCGTAGCCTCGGTCGTTCGCGATGGCGGCGAGCGTGTGGTTCACCTCGGCCGCCCGCTCGTGCCCCCCGGTCATCGCCGCGATGACGATGGGCGCCCGGAGCGTCTTGCCGAGCAGCGTCGTCGTCAGATCGATGCCGTCCACGTCGAGGTCGGGCAGCGACTGGTGCACCAGCCGCACCTCCTCGAGGAGCGTCGTGACCTTCTTGAAGGCCACCGCGTCGGTGGCGCAGAGGTCGAGGTGGTCGACCTTCCGCTGGCCGATGTCGAGGACGTTGGACGCTTCGCTGCTCATGATGTCTCCGCGCTTCCCCTCCGCGAGCGTGGGGCCGCAACGTGACGTCCACCAGGCCGCGGTGTGACGCAAGCGACCCTGCGCCGGACCGTGACCAGGGAGGGCCCAGCCGCGCTCTCGGCACCGCGAGCCGCAACCATGCGGCGCGCCCTTGCTCGTGGCCGCGCCGAGGGGTAGGCCCGCGCCTCGCGCGCCGCCGTGAAGCGCGACTGGAGCGACCGATGACCCCCGCCGATTTCTTCCCCCGCGTGCGCGAGCTCGTCGACGCCAAGCTGCACGCCTACTTCGAGCAGCAGGTCGCCGAGGCCACGACCATCTCCCCGGAGAGCGTCGAGCTCGTCGAGGGCATCCGGGACCTCACGCTCCGGGGCGGCAAGCGCTTCCGGCCCGTGGTGCTGGCCGCGGCGACGACCTGCGTCGCGCCGGAGCGGCCGCTGAGCGACACGGTGAGCGCCGGCGCCGCCCTCGAGCTCCTCCAGAGCTACCTCCTCATCCACGACGATTGGATGGATCAGGACGACGAGCGTCGCGGCGGCCCGGCCGTGCACGCGGCCTTCCGCGCCCGCCACGAGGGGCACCTGGCCGACAGCCTCGCCATCCTCGCCGGCGACATCGGGAGCGCCTACGCCTTCGAGCTCTTCGTCGATGCGCCCTTCCCGGCGGCGCGCCACGCCGAGGCCGTGCAGGCGTTCCTCCGGATCCAGAAGGAAGTCATCCTGGGGCAGCACCTCGATCTGACGGCCAACCCGGACGTCTCCCGCATGCACGACCTGAAGACCGGGTCGTACACGGTGCGCGGTCCGCTGCTCCTCGGCGCCATCCTCGGCGACGCGAGCGAAGAGGCCATGGCGGCCTTCCTGGCCTACGGAAACCCGCTCGGCGAGGCCTTCCAGCTCGCCGACGATCTGCTCGGCACCTTCGGCGACCAGGGCGCCACCGGGAAGCCCGGCAACGACCTCCGAAACGGCAAGCGGACCTGCCTCGTGGCCGAGGCCGAGCGCCTGCTCCCGCCGGGCCAGCGCGACGCCCTCGACCGCGTCATCGGCGGCGCCGACCGCTCGGAGCCGGCCCTCGAGGCCGCGTCGGCGCTCCTCGTCGCGAGCGGCGCGAAGGCCAACGTCGAGGCGCGGCTGAAGGCGCTCCTCGCCGAGGCCCACGGCGCCCTCGAGGGTGCGCCCTTCTCGGCCGCGGGCGTGACCCTGCTGAAGGCCGTGGCCGATCGCCTCGCCGTCCGCTCGAGCTGAACCGGCCGACGTGGCACGTCCGCATACCGGTCGTTGTCGTTCGGTACGCAGTTCTACGGCTAGGCGCCGGGGCGGCCCTCGAGGCCCAGGTGCAGGATGCGCGCGCCGCTCGAGGCGACGGGGTTCGTGCTGCGGCTGACGACCACGCCGGCCTTCGGCGCGCGGTAGGTGCGGAGCAGGCCGCCCCAGGGGTCGACCAGCGTGGCCACCACCTCGCCCTCCGCCACGCGCGCCCCGAGCCGTGCCGTGACCTCGAGAAAGCCGCCGGCATCGGTGTGGAGCCAGTGGCTCCGCGCACACTCGATCGCGCCGCGACGGGCTTCCTGCGCGTCCGGCGGCACCATGCCGAGACCCTCCAGGCAGTCGCGAATGCCGATGCGCGCGTCGCGCGCTTTGTCCCGGTCGATGCTCTGCGGGTCGCCGAGCTCCACCGTCACCGCCCGCACGCCCCGGTCGGCCAGGCTCGTGCGCAGCGTCCCTTCGACGCCCTCATGGTGCACGATGATCTCGGTGCCCAGGGTGCGCGCGAGCCGCGCCGTCGCCGGGTCGCGCATGTCCGCGCGCACGTGCAGCCTGTTCACCAGGCCGAAGCTCGCCGTGTGGAGGTCGACGAGCACGTCGAGCGTGCCCAGCACGCGCTCCGTCAGCCGGTGCGCGTAGAGCGATGATTCGCGCCCACCGTCCCTGCCGGGCATCACGCGGTTTAGGTCCGTGTGGTCCGGAAAACGGCGCTCGTTCCGGAGGTACCCCGGTACGTTCACCACGGTGACCGCCAGCACCGCACCCTTCATGTTCGCCGGGTCGAGGGTCTTCATGAGCCGGTGAATCGTGGGGATGCCGTTGAGCTCGTTCCCGTGCACCGCCGCCGTCACGCCGACCACCGGCCCCGAACCGGCGGCGCCCTTCACGACGATTACCGGTGCGCGTACGGGCTGCCCCATGCCGTCCGAGGTGAGCGCGACGGCGAGGTGATGGCGACCCGGCGGAAGCGCTCCCAGGTCGAGCTCCGGCACCTCCGTGGGCACCTGCCGAGGGTGCCTGTCGATCCACCCGCTCATGGGCCCTCCCGGCTGAGGGTCCCGGCCTCCACGAGGAAGTCCACGCGGTCCTCTTCCAGCAGGATGAACTCGGGATGCGTCGTGGTCAGGAAGACCTGGCCGCCCAGCGTCCGGAGCAGCGCGAAGAAGCGCCGGTTCCGGGAGCGGTCGAGCTCGCTCGACACGTCGTCCAGCAGCAGCACGGGCACCCGGCCCGTGCGCGCCGTCAGCAGCTGAAGCTCGGCGACCTTGAGCGCGAGCACGAGCGCGCGCTGCTGGCCCTGGGAGGCATGGTGCCGCGCGGACTGCGTCGACTCCGTCCCGGCGGCGCGCACCTCGAAGGCGAGCTCGTCGCCGTGCGGGCCGGCGCCCGTGAAGCCGCGCGCGCGGTCCTTGGCGAAGTCCCGGGCGAGGGCCTCGCGGATCGCCTCCGGTTCCGGCCTGACCTTCGGCGCGTAGCGCACCCGGAGCGGCAGCACCTCGCCGGCCACCTCGCGGAAGGCCTCTTCGGCCCGCGGCGCCAGATCCTCCACCATGGCTGCCCGCGCCTGCCCCACGATGGCGCCCGCCTGCGCGAGCACCTGGTCGTAGGCGCGGATCTGCCGCGGGTCGGCGTCCTCGTCCTTAAGGAGCCGGTTCCGGCTGCGGAGCGCCTTGCCGTAGCTCTGGAGCGTCGCGCCGTAGGCCGCGTCGAGCTGCTCGAGGATGCGGTCGAGAAAGGCGCGCCGCGGCTCCGGCGGTCCCGCCGCGAGCCCGAGGTCGCCGGGGTGGAAGAGCACGAGCTGGAGCGCCTGGTGCCACGCGCCGAGCGCCCGCGGGCGCTTCCCGTCGAGCTGCAGCCGCCGCGGGACGCCCCGGCCGAGGGCGACGCGAAAGCGCCGGGGCGCCGCCTCGCCGCTCACCCTGGCGTCGATGGCCGCCGCGTCTTCGCCCAGACCGATGAGGTCGTCCGTGCGCGCGCCACGGAAGCTCCGGAGCGCCCCGAGATAGGCCAGCGCCTCCAGCAGGTTCGACTTGCCGGCGCCGTTGTCTCCGTGGACCACGTTGAAGACCGGGCCCGGCCGAAGCGTGGTCGGGCGGAGGTTCCGCCAGCCCCGGAGCGCCAGCCCCTCGATGCGAAGCGGCGTCGCGCTCACGGGTCGTAGCGGAGCTTCTCGCGGTAGCGCCGGAGCCGCTCCTCCGTGCTCAAGCCGTCGGCGGGGGGTGGGGGGATGGCGTGGATCTCGACGCGCGTCCGCCCGTTCGACGCGGGGACGATGGACACGTCGAGCTTCACCGCGAGCTCCCCGCGCACGCCCCGCGGGATGGCGGCACGGTAGATGGCGCCGTCGCCGAGGGGCTCGACGGCGCCCGTGAAGAGGCGCGGCCCGAAGTAGGCCACGAGCTTCGGCCGCGGGACGCGCGTCTCGAAGCTATGGCGCCGCTCGCGCTGCGCGATCAGCGAGAGACCGCGCGGTAGCGTGAGCCCCGCGAGGAGCTCGTCGCTCTCGAGGCGCGCCCCCTGGGCGTCGGAGAGCGCGGCGGCGCTCGGGGGGCGCGGCCCGGGCGCCGGCGCGGGCTCCGGCGCGGCGGGCACGGGGGTCGGGGGCGTGACCTCGCGGTCGCCGCAGGACGCCGCGAGCAGGAGCCCGGCAACGAGCCCGCATCGGGTCGCTTGCTGCACGGCGCCGAGCATGCGCCGCTCACGCGGCATCGTCGACCGTCAGTCGACGATGCCGAGCACGGCGCGCTGCTGCGTGTAGGCGACGGGCGCCGGAAGCTCGCGGTTGAACTCCTGCACCGAGCCGCCGCCCGCGCCGCTGCCACCGGGTCCGCCCGAGAGCTGCGCGACGAGCTGGAAGGAGGGCGGCGCAACCTGCCGCATGCGCACGGTCTGCCGCGTGCCGAGGTAGGGATCCGTCTCGCTCACCTCGTCGCGGAGCGAGCAGTTGGGTCGCTCCGTGACCGAGAGGCCGAGCACCAGCCGGTTGTCGAGGCCCGGCGCGTCGCCCGGTCCGAGGTTCGTGGCGTCCTGCACGCCGGAGCCCGGGTTCGTCTCGAGGGCCGGCGCCGGGTTCGTGCCCGTGGCCGGGAGGCTCTCGACGTACTGCACGCCCCAGATCCGGCTGAAGCCGAAGGCACAGGCGTTCGTGAGGTCCGTCGTGCTCGTGAAGGTCCCGAAGAAGACCTCGCCGTTGAAGAGCTCGAGGGGCCCGGTGACGAGCTCGCCGGGCTCGAGGGTGATCTCCCAGTTGAGGCGCGACTCCACGTTGGTCGCCTCGCCCGTCGTGGTGTCGAAGGTGACCCGCTCCGTCAGGGACACGATGCGGTTCCGGACGCCGGGGTTCTCCAGGCGGTCGATGTCGCCGGTGCCGTGGATGATGACGACGTTGCCGTCCTCGTCCGTGCTCAGCACCGGGGCGCCGAAGGCGGGCTGGCCCGCCGCGTACCCGAGTCCGTGGAACATGTCGTAGAAGGCCGTCACCTCCCAGTCGTCCGGGTCCGGCGCCGAGAGATCGATGCGCCAAATGACGCCATCGGCGTCGGTGACGAAGGCCCGCGTGGCGATGTTGCCCGTGTCCCCCGGGAACGCCGCGACGCTGCCGTCGAGGGGCGCCGGGAAGGTCGCGTCGTCCCAGGAGCGCAGCACCGCGCCGGTGGCGATGTCCAGGATGGTGAGCGAGCGGCCCGCGTCGGGGAGCCAGCAGCGCCGCTCCGTGCGACCGCCCTGCCCGCGATCCGGCGTGAGGCCCACGGCCTCCGAGGGAACGGTGCACGCCGGGGAGGTCTCCGGCGTCCCATCTCCGTCCAGGTCGATGGCGCCGCCGGAGAGGTCCTGCGTGCCGCGACCGCCGGGGAGAATGGCGATGCCGCGCTCGTGGGTGATGCTGCCGAACTCCACGCGGACCTGCGCGAGCGCGGGCTCACCATAGGTCTCCCCGAGCATGCCCGGGCTCGTGTACTGCCAAAGGAACTCGGGACGTAGCGGGTCCGTCACGTCGAGGGCGAAGAAGGCCGGCGCGCCGGCGCGGAGCCCCGAGACCATTACGGTTCGGTAGGCGTCGCCGGTGGCGTTCTGGCCGAGGAGCCGCGCGTCGAAGACGTCGCGAATCACCGGCGTCGCGTCCACCATGGCACGGGGAGCGATCTGCACGTCCTGGAGCTGGCGCAGGAGCGCCGGCGGGATGAAGCCCCAGAGCTCCGTGCCCGCGCTCAGGTCGAGGCCCGCGAACTCGGGGTCCGACGAGGGCACCTCGTAATCCTCCGTGAGGAAGGCGTGCATGATGCCGTCGTTGGTGCCCACGTAGGTGATCGTGGGCCGCTCTCCGACGCGGTCGCGGAAGAGGTTGTAGTCCTCGTCCGCGATGTCGAGGCTCGGCGGCCCGACGACCACCGGCGACGAGTGCACGATGGAGCCCAGGCGCCGTCCTTCGCGCACGGTGCCCGTGCGGCCCTGCATCCAGTCGAAGCCGTCCGAGACCGCAGTCAGCTGCTCGGCGAGCGAGAGCGCGGGGTTGTCGAGGCCCAGCAGCTCGGGCGTGATGAGGGCGTTCGAGATGCTGAAGGGCACGAGATCGAGCCCCGTCTGAAGACCGACGGGCGGAAGCCCCGTCGGCGGCAGCGGAGGCGAGGGCGAGCGCGTCGCGAGGTCCGTGCGTCCGTCCCCGTAGAAGTCGAGGAAGGGCGGCAGCGTGGGCGCCACCACCGTCAGCAGCCGCCGCGGATCCGCGCCAGACGCGGGCGCCGTGACCTGCGCGTTCAGCACCTCCTGGAAGCGGTCGCTCGGCAGCACGGGCTGCTCCTGCACCGTGAGGCCGTCGCACTCGAAGCGGCGCCGCTCGAGCACGCCGGTCCACGGCTCGTTGGCCAGGCGGGAGACGTTGAAGCCCGTGTTGAGCTGGATCTGCCGGTTCAGCGCGCCCGTCGACGTGCCCGTGTTGGCGAAGGCGGGCTGCGTACGCGAGGTCGTGCCCGGCGCCGAGTCGTCGATGATCGTCGCCAGCGCCGCGATGAGCGTCGCCCGGTCGTCGGCGAAGAGCGCCGAGCCCGTGTTGCCCGCGTCCGCGATGGCGTTGAGCTCGGTGATCGCGTCGGCCGCGTTCTGGCGGCAGCGGTCGCCGGCCGAGCCCGTGGGGCAGTTGTCGGCGGTGACGTTGAAGCCGACGACGTAGAGCGCCTGGATGTCGCCCTCGGTGACGAGGCGCGCGGCCGTGTTCACCGGCGTGTCATAGGGGCAGCCGAGCTCGCCCACGCCGTTGCCCATGGCCTGACAGTTGACCGTGGGGTCGCGCATGTCGGCGTTCGGCGCGCCGTCCGTGAGCAGAATGGCGTAGCGCGCGCGGCACTCGTTGTAGGGGTCACCGGAGCCGAGGTTGCCGGCGCGGATCCGGCTCACGTCCGGGTCGTTCTCGAAGTAGAAGTCGAGGTCCTCGAGCATGCCCGCGATGGGCGTGGCTCCCGTCGGCCGGAGCGCCGGGTTCAGCAGCGACTGCTGGATGAGCTGGTTGATGGTCTCGAGGTCGTCGATGCCCTCGCGACCGCTCGAGATCAGCGAGCCGCCGTCGGTGCGGTAGGTCCGGACGCCGTTGTTGAGCATGTAGGGCTCGCCGCAGCCCGGGAAGCTGAAGGGCCGCGGCTCACCGTAGGAGAAGGTGCCCTGCGCCGTGACCTCGTCGGGAAGGCGCGTCTCGTAGAGCGTGCGCGTGACGAGCTCGTTCTCGACGTTGATGCCGGGACCGCTCAGGAAGGTATCGCCGGTGTCGAAGGTCATGAAGCCGAAGCGCACCCGCTCCCGGTAGATGTCGAGGATGCCGTCCTCTTCCTGGCAGAGCCCCGGCGTCGTCCCGTCGCTCAGGCAGGTCAGCGCGCCCGGGCAGTCCGTGTTCGTGAGGCAGGAGATGCCGGCGGCGCGCACGTGGGGGATCGGGTCCGTGTAGTCGGGCTCGCCGGAGTAGGAGGGTGCGTCGCGATCCTCGATGCTGCAGCTGAAGTCCGCGAAGGTGCCCGTGAGCGCCTCGACGACGGTCCACCAGCGGTTCCGCTCCGGCGTGCCCGTCGTGCAGTCCGGCAGGCAACCCCGGCAGGTCGGATCCGTCGACGTGTCGCACTCGCAGGCGCCGAGGCGCTGCATGGAGCTCGACGTGTCGACGAGGAGCGTGACCAGGGGCGGGATGTCCCGAATGTCGCCCTGCGCGGCGGCCGGCGCCGGGGCAAGCACCGCCGACGCGATCAGCGCGACGCCCAGCGCGAGGAAGAGACGGGATGCGTGTGGTGTGAGGCCGTTATTCACAATCGCCTCTCTGGCCCATGGGTCCGGAGCGCCCGTAGGCGCGGGAGTCGCTCGACACCTCGAAGAAGGGTCGGCCATCGGGGCCGATGTTGCCCGCGAGGCCCGGCACGCCGGAGCGGCCGCGCGAGGTGTAGGTCGCGTTCAGGTAGACGAGCTCGGCGCGGCCGTCGGCCGGCGCCCCGGGCACGGGCCGCGTGGTCCGGTAGTCGTCGTAGATGTCCACGGTGTGCGTGGGCACGTAGGGCGTGTGGGCGCCGAGAGCCGCCGCCGAGGCGTCCGGGTCCGTGAGCGTCCCCTGGAAGGCCAGGGCGAAGTCGCCCGCGTAGAGCCGGTAGGCCCGCTTGCCCGGGAGCATGGGCGGCTCGAAGGGCGCCAGGTTCAGCGCCGGGTTCGCGCCCTGGAGTTGCGTCGTCCGCTCCATGGCCTGGTTGAGCCCGCTCGCCCGGAACTGGTCCGTCCAGCCGAGCGCCGCCGACGCGCCCGTGAGCCCGACGTACTCGGTCTGCATGGCCTGGCGAAGATGGCCGGCCGCGCGAATCTCGAAGGTGGTCTGGTGCGCGGCGTAGATGCCCGTGGCCGTGCCCATGAGGAGCACGAGCATCACGACGAGCATGGCCGCGCCCTCGCGACGCTGGGCGCGGCGCGGACGGAAGCTTCGGAGGGAACGGGTCGAGGAGTAGGTACGCATGGGCGGTGGAGGGGCTAGGGAGCGACGTTCGGGAGGTAGATCTCGCTCCGGATGCTTCGGACGCGGGCGGCGGCGTCGAGGTTGGGGATGACGCGGTAGCGGGTGAGCGGGCCGTCGGCGCCGGGGTCGCGGTTGCCCGCCAGCGGCCGGAAGCTCGGGTCCGCGTCCGGCGTGCGGGCGCTGAGGTCCACGATGACCGAGCGCAGCCGGTCCGGCGTGGCCGCGAGGAAGGCCTCGGCGCCCTGCGTGTCGTCGAGGAGGATGAGGTTCGGCGCGCCGTTGAAAGGCGGGGCGCGGTTGTCGACGACGAAGGCCAGGGAGAAGTTGGCCACGAACTCGAGGACGATCTGCTCCGTGTTGATCACCGGCGCGTTGCCCGGGTTGAACTGGATCTCCTCGCGGATGAGCACCGAGTTCACGATGCCGCGCGCCGCGTCCGCGGGGTTCACGAGCGAGGCGAAGCGCGCGTCGACGGCCGGGTTCACGACCGAGTAGCGGATACGCGTGAGCGGCGCGACGATGGCGCCGGTCAGGTCGCCGCAGTCGGGGTTGGGCGGGATGCCGGGGTTGAAGGCGACCTGCCGGTTGACCCCGTTGCTGCCCTGGATGTTGACGAAGAAGTGGTTGCCGGCCGTGGTCTCGATGTGCAGCTGGCGCGTCGGGGCGAAGACGTTCTGGAAGAAGTCCGGGTCGTAGGCGTTCGCCGTGAAGCCCGGTCCGCCGCCGGCGATCTCCGGGGCGCCGAAGCTTCGCCGGAAGGCCTGCCAGCCCTCCTGGATGATCACGGCGTTGTTCCCCGCGCCGGCGGGCCGCGCCAGGTAGCCGTCGCTCGTGGCGTAGTTGCCCACGAGGATGAGCTCGTCGGCCTGCACGTTGTTCACGCCGGCGAGCGGCAGGTTGCCCGTATAGACGCCGTCCCGGTACGCGACGGCCCCGTAGTCGAAGGCCGCGTTCACGCAGCGCTGCTCCGTCGCCGTGTTCCCGGTGCCGAAGAAGCCGGCGCGAGAGATGTCCCGGCGGAGCTGCTCCATCGCCATGCGGACGCTGGTCTGCGTCTGCGCCACGCGCGCCTGCTCGTTGAAGTGGCGCGAGGTCTCCGCGCTGATGAGGTAGGTCGCGGTGACGGCGATGAGTCCGGCCACGAGCGCGGTCATCAGCTCGAGGAGCGTGAAGCCGGCCTGGCGGCGCCCGCGAGGCATGCGACGCGGGCTCACTGCTGCCTCCAGCGGACGAGGGTGGAGGTCTCCACGGAGCGGAGCGTCGTGTCCTCGATGGGCCCGTCGAGCTCGGCGACGACGTCCGCCTCGTTGCCGAGGCCGCAGTTGGGCGCGAGCTGGGCCTCGCTGCTGTCGTCCCACCAGGTGCGCACGTCGACGCGGAGCATCTCGTTGGCGACGACCCAGGTGACGCGCAGCAGCGTGCAGTAGCGCGCCTGGTTGCCGATGCCCGCGGAGTTCACGGCGTCGGCGCCGGTCCAGGCCGCGCCGGCGGAGATGCCGAGCTCCGCGGCCCCGGGAAGCCCGCCGACGTTCACGCAGTTGGCGCCGGCAGGCTGCGGCACGAACCAGCCGGACGACGCTCCGACGAGGCCCGCCGGGGCCTGCGAGAGGTAGCAGGTGGTCGCCGGGCCGCCCGGGGCGTTCGTGGTCCAGCCGACGGTGTCGGTGCGGACGCGCTCCATCCAGGTGCGCGAGACCTGCGTCGCCGTGGTGATGCGGCGGCCCTGCTGGTTGCCGCGGACGGTCGCCTGCACGAGGCCCATGAGCCCCACAGCGCCGATCGCGAGCACCGTGATGGCCATCATCACCTCGATGATGGTGAAGCCGCGGCGGGCGGCGGCGCGCCGCGCAGGCGTCATCGGGCGGCGGGTCATCGCTGGATCCTCGCGTCGCCGCCGTTCGGGAAGACCACGTTCCGGTTCACGCCCAGGGGCGTCCCGTCCGTGTCCTGCATCTGCACCTGCATGACGATGGCGCCGCCGGCCGGGCTGAGGTCCGTGAAGTTCACGAGGCCCCCGAGGGGCCGGAGCATCCCGCCCGTCGGCTCGTAGCAAAAGGTCCCGCCGCCAGCGACGTTGGCCGCGATCTGCAGGCGCATGGAGCTGCCGGCCTCGATGTCCTCGGCGTCGAGGAAGTCGCGGCAGCTCGGGTTCGCCCCGCAATCGAGGGGCGCCCGGATGACGGCCCAGTCGTTGTTGCGGCAGACGTTGGTCGTGCCGCGCCAGACGAAGAAGCGCCCCCGGCCCCCGGCCCCGCCGGCCTCGAACTCGAGGAGGTGCGCGCGCCCCGTGGCCAGGGCCTGCGCCCGCGCTTCCCGGGCGATGCGCACGATGCCGAGCGCCAGCTCCTGCTGCCGGTTCGAGGCCAGCGCGTCCCGAATGGTCGGCGCCGCGAGGCCCACGGACACCGTGATGATGACGAGCACCACCATGAGCTCGATGAGCGAAAAGCCCGCCACCGCCGCGCTGCGTCGCGCAGACCGTTCCCTCCGCGCCACGCCGGTCGGCGCGTGCCGGAGGGCGTCGAAGCGGGGGCTGGGCAGGGGACGCATCATGGGCTGGTGGCTACCGTGCAAAGCCCGTTCCCCTCGCGTGGAACGGCCGTCGTAGCGAAGATAGGTCATGATTTCGGGTCCTTTGGCCTCACCTGGGCCCTTCCCGAGGGGCCTCCCGGGGGGCGTGTTTCGCGGAACTCGGTGCGGAGCTGAGAAAAAATTTCCAGGCACGCGCGAAGACGGAAGCGCCACCCCGCGGCGACGCTATGCTCCACGCCTCCGTGGCGAAGCGCGACTATTACGAGGTCCTGGGTGTCCCCCGGGAAGCCCCGCCGGACGACTTGAAGCGGGCCTATCGGCGGCTGGCGCGGGAGCTTCATCCCGACCGGAACCCGGACAATCCAGCGGCCGAGGAGGCCTTCAAGGAGGCCAGCGAGGCCTATCGCGTGCTCTCTGATTCCGAGCAGCGCCGGCGCTACGACCGTATGGGTCACGCGGCGTTCAATGGCGAAGGGTCGGGGAGCTTCGACCCGGCGGACCTCGGCGGCCTCGGCGAGATCCTCGACGGGCTCTTCGGGGAGGTCTTCGGCGGTCGGCGCCGGCGGCGTAGCGGCCGGGACCTGACCTACGAGCTCGAGCTGACCTTCGAGGAGGCGGCCCTCGGCGTCACCAAACACATCGAGATCGAGCGCCCCGCGCCCTGCAAGACCTGCAAGGGCAGCGGCGCGGCGCCGGGCACGAAGGTGAGCGAGTGCCCGGTATGTAAGGGGCGCGGTGAGGTCCGCTCGCAGCGCGGCTTCCTCGGCGGCTACCGCATCTGCACGGCGTGCAACGGCACCGGCACCAAGATCCACGTGCCCTGTCCCGACTGCGACGGGCGCGGCTTCAACACGGTGCGCGACCGGATGGAAATCCGCCTGCCGCCGGGGGTCGAAGACGGCGCGGTACGCACGCTTCGGGGCGCTGGCGAGGCGACGTCCACGGGCAGCGGCGACCTTCACGTGACGGTTCGCGTGGCGCCCCACGAGCTCTTCGAGCGCGTCGGCGCCGACGTGCGCTGCACCGTGCCCGTGTCCTTCCCGCAGGCGGTGCTCGGCGCGACGCTCGAGGTGCCGACGCTCGAGGCCAAGGTGCAGATGAAGCTCCCGCCGGGCACTCAGTCGGGCAAGGTCTTCCGGCTCCGCGGCAAGGGCATCCCGGTATACGGCGGCATGGGCAAGGGCGATCAGCTCGTCACCATCATCGTCGAGGTGCCGGCCAAGGTGACGCGGCAGCAGCGGAAGCTCATCGAGGAGCTCGCCGCGGAGCTGGGCGAAGACTCCATGCCGCAGCAGGCGAGCTTCCTCGACAAGCTCAAGCGGCTCTTCGACTGATGACGCGCCCGGGACCGGCCCGCCGCGCAGGGAGGGGACGCGGCGCATGGACGCGGATGCGCTGAGCCGTCGCCTCTCCGGGGTTGGCACCGTCGGCGTCGAGGGGCGCGTCACCTCGCTGGTGGGCCTCGCGCTCCGCGCCCTCTTGCCCGGCGGCCGCGTGGGGCAGGTGGTCGAGGTGGGCCGGGGGCCCGCACCCCTCCGCGCCGAGGTGGTGGGCTTCGAGGGCGACGAGGTCTTGCTCTTGCCCCTCGGCGAGGCGGAGGGCCTCGGTCCCGACGACCCCGTGCGTCCCGCGGCCGAGGCGCTGCGCGTCCGCGCGTCGCCCGCGCTCCTCGGCCGCGTCCTGGACGGCCTCGGCCAGCCCGTCGATGGCGGTCCTGCAGTCGCGGGCGAGGCCTGGCCCGTGATGCGTCCGCCGCCGGCCCCGCTTCAGCGCCCGCGCATCACGCGCCCGCTGAGCCTCGGCGTGCGCGTGCTCGACGGCCTGCTTACCGTGGGCGAGGGCCAGCGCGTGGGCCTCTTCGCGGGTTCGGGCGTCGGCAAGAGCACGCTCCTCGGGCAGGTCGCGCGCTTCGCCGAGGCGGACGTCTTCGTGGTCTGCCTCATCGGCGAGCGCGGCCGCGAGTTGCGCGAATTCCTCGAGGACAGCCTCGGCGAGGAGGGGCGGCGCCGAAGCGTCGTGGTCTGCGCGACGAGCGACGCACCGGCGCTGGTGCGGCTGAAGAGCGCCTGGGTGGCGACGAGCCTCGCCGAGTATTTCCGAGCGCAAGGGCAGCGCGTCGTCCTGCTCATGGACAGCGTGACGCGCTTCGCGCGCGCCGGACGCGAGGTGGGTCTCGCGGCGGGTGAGCCTCCGGCGCGGCGTGGCTACCCGCCGAGCGTCTTCGCGGCGCTCCCGGCGCTCCTCGAGCGCAGCGGCACCAGCCCGGAGGGGTCGATCACGGCCTTCTACACGGTGCTCGTCGAGGGCGGCGACCTGGACGAGCCCATCGCCGACGAGGTGCGCGGGATCCTCGACGGTCACGTGGTGCTCGACCGGGCCCTCGGCGCGCGCGGCCGCTGGCCCGCGGTGGATGTGCTCGCGAGCCTCTCGCGGGTGATGGACCAGGTGGTGGGCGCGGAGCACCACACGGATGCGGCGGCCCTCCGCGCGCACCTGGCGGCCTACGAGGCCAAGCGCGATCTCGTGGCCCTCGGCGCCTACACCGCCGGCAGCGACCCCGCCCTCGACGCAGCCCTGAGCCGGCTCGACGCCATCGAGGCCTTCCTCCGCCAGGGGCGGGCCGAGGCGAGCTCCTTCGAGGACACGCGGGCGGCGCTTCGGCGCGTCCTCGCCTGAGGAGCCTCACAACACGGGTGACGGATCGACGCCTCTATGAGCCGTTTCTCCCGGGGAACGGTCCCGCGCGAAGACCACGTAACGGAAAACGCAACGATCCTCGCTGCTCGGGGCCCGTCGGTTGCCCTAAGCTGGCGCGATATGCGCTGTAACCAGCTCGCGCGTGCGTCCGTGATCCTCCTGGCCGTGCTCGCGGCCGCTCCCGCCGAGGCCCAGCTTCGCGCCCCGGCCTTCGACGCGTACGCGCAGGCCGTCCCCGTTCAGGGTCAGCTGCCGGCGGCGCCGGCCGGCATCTCGGTTCTCTCCCGGGACGTGCGCCGCGGCGCTCCGACCATGCTCGTCGCCGC
>CALCTH010000139.1 GCA_937893795.1 uncultured Myxococcales bacterium
GGCGATGGCGCCGCACGGCCACGCCCGGTCGAATGCGCCCGAGGCGCGCGACGCCGTAGAGGCGCGCGCGAATGCGCTCGGGCGGCGCGCCGAGGGCCATCGACGCCGTCGCGGAGCGGAGCGTCCGGAAGACGAGCTCCGTGCGCCACCCCCAGGCGGGATGACGCGGCACGAGGCGAGGCACCGCGACCATGGTGGCTCGCTAACGCGGCGCGCCGAGCCCGCCAAGAAGCGGGATCGGCCGCGTTTCGCCGCCGCTGTCGCGACGAGCGGCCCCTCACCGGCTCGGGAGGCTCTCCTCGCGCTTCAGCCTCACGAGGCGACGGTTCGCACCGCGCGCGCGCCGTAGACGCGATCTGTGAGAAAGCGCAGAGATCAGCCGCAGGTCGCTTCGACGATGGCGGGGTCCACTTCGAAGCGCTGGAGGAAGGTGCGCCTCTGCTCCTTCATCGAGGAAACCCAGACCTCGTACTCGGACTCGCGACCGGTGCGCGCGTAGAAGCGGCGCGGCTCGAGGATCTCCGCCGGGACCTTGTCGAGGAGCGCCGCGTTCTCCGGCGCGTCTACGTCGACGATCTCGTAGCCGAAGTCCGGGTCCTTCTTCCACACGACGTCCTCGCCGAGGAGCGCCTCGAGCATGGCCGACGAGTGCGGGATCTTGACCTTGAGCGCCTTGCCCGCCTTCGCGTCGCGACCGTCGCCGCCGATGTAGCCCGTGTTCATGAGCCACATGGTCACGTCCTCCATGGTCGCCGCGAGCTCCGCGAAGCGCTCGGCCTGAAGCGCGTGGCGGCCCGGGAAGAAGGGCTGCGTGAAGGGGGAGCGCGTCTTGCCCCGCTCCTTGCCCGCGGCGCTCGTCTTCGACGTCTCCCCGAGCATGAAGTAGCCCGCCGCCTGGGCCGGCGACGCGAAGCGCACGATGCCCGGCGTGGCTGCATCCGCGCCCTCGTCGCGGTTCAGGATGCCCATGGACTTCACGGGGGGGACGTCGTGCAGGTCCGCCGCGCCGGGGATGGTCGACATCGGGATGATCGAGCGACCGTTTTGCGTCCAGACGACGAAGTCCCACCCGTCGGCGGGCACGCCGAGCTCGTTGACGACCTCCTCGGCCTTCACCTCGCCGGCGATGTACTTGTCCACGTTCGCCGCGTCTGCGCCGGTCCGTACCAGCACGTCGCGGAGCCGCGCGACCTCGTCGGGGGACACGACGCCCTTGAAGAAGTCGAAGCTCCCGTCGGGCTCGAGGAAGGCGTTCTCGAGCCACGCCTGCTCGCCCACGGTGCCGGCGTGAATCACGGGCTCGCTCTCCGCGCTGAGGCCGTCGATCTTCGCGAAGCAGCCGTTCTCGGTGATGGAGAGCTCTCCGCGGGGCCAGAGGCACACCATGTCGTCCTGAATCGGCTCGGTGAGCTCGCCCTGCTTGGAGAAGGGCGTCGTGGTCTTGCCGGTGCCGCTCAGGCCCATGACCGTCATGGTCACGCGGCTTCCGTCTCGGCGCGTGACGGCCTTGGCCCCGGCGTGAAGCACGAGCCCGCCCTTCTGGAAGACGTACTCGTTGAGCATGCGAAGCACGCCCTTCTTCGACTCGCCGAAGTAGTCGGCGCCCATCACGTGCGTCGTGTAGCTCTCGATGTCGACGAGGATCGCCTGGCGGCCGGGCATGTCGTCGAGGAAGAGGTTCGGCGTGTAGATGAGCCGGAAGGTCGGCGCGAAGGGCTCCTTCAGCTGGGCCGGGCTCTCCACCGCGCCCCGCGTGAAGGAGAGCACCTGCTGCATGCCGGCGATGTTCGCGCCCTCCGGCGTGTAGAGCCACGTGACCCCGAAGGCGCGCTGGCCGAGGCCCACGTAGGCGTCGATGGCGATGAGCGTGCCGGCCTCCTCGATGTACGCCTTCTGCCGGGCGATCAGCTCCCGCCCCTTGGCCTTGTCGATCGCGTTCACGCTCCACGGTGCGTCGGCTCCGCGGTCGTCCAGCACGTACGTGTATTTCGCCATGCGGGCCTTGTTGCGGGCGACCTTGTTGACGGTGCCGGCGATGGTGCGCTGCGTGGCGGGGGTGTGCTCGAAGGCGAGCGTCCGGAGCTCCTCCTGGGAGGGGTTCTCGAGATATTCGACGGCGAAGGGGCGCGGATCAGCCATGTCGCGATGCTCCAGCAGAGTGAAGTAGAGACAGAAACGTGTAGCGTCGGCGGAATAGGGCCACGTCAGCCGCCGTGGCGCACTGCGTCAACACACGGTGGGGAGAGAGACCACGCTCCGATCGCCGGTGGCGATCCGGACACCTAACGCGCTATCCCCGGCCGGTGTCGTTGCCAGTCTACGCCCCCGCACCGTCGCCGGACTACGGCGACTGGCGGTGGCAGGCCCGCCACAGCGTGCGGGACCTCCCGGGTCTCGAGGCCCGGCTCCGGCTGACCGACGACGAGCGCGTCGGCGTACGGAGGGCGCTCGCGGGAGGCTTCCCGCTGGCGATCACGCCCTACTACCTGAGCCTGGCGGACCCCGAGGACCCGGCCTGCCCCATTCGGAAGCAGGTCGTGCCCTCGGCCCGCGAAGCCGATCGCGTGCCCGGCGACCTGCGCGATCCGCTCGGGGAGGAGGACCACGAGGTCGCGCCCGAGCTCGTCCAGCGCTACCCGGACCGGGCACTGCTCCTCGCGAGCGACCGCTGCGCCGTCTATTGCCGCTTTTGCACGCGCTCACGCATGGTCGGAGACGGCGGAGGAGCCCGCTCGCTCGAGCGCCTCGCGCCGGCCTTCGCCTACCTGGAGTCCCATCCCGAGGTTCGGGAGGTGATCGTCTCGGGCGGCGATCCCGCGGTCATGGCGACGGGGCGCCTCGCCCGCATCCTCGGGCGCCTCGCATCGATCCCGCACCTCGACACGGTGCGCCTCGCGACCCGGGCCCCGGTGACCATCCCGCAGCGCATCACCGTGGAGCTCGCGACCATGCTCGCCGGCGTCCACCCCTCGCTCTGGGTCATGACCCACTTCAACCACCCGAAGGAGCTGACGGAGGCGTCGACGCTCGCCCTGCGGCATCTCACCGAGCGTGGGCTCCCGGTGATGAACCAGAGCGTGCTGCTTCGTGGGGTGAACGATGACGCGGCGACCCTCGAGGCCCTCTTCCGTGGCCTCGTGCGACGCCGCGTGCGTCCTTACTACCTGCTCCAGGCCGACGTCGTGCAGGGCACCGGGCACCTCCGCACGCCGCTGCACCGCGGCGTCGAGCTGATGGCGGCGCTGCAGGGGCGGGTGAGCGGCATCGCCCTTCCGAAGCTGATCGTCGACACGCCCGGCGGCCGCGGAAAGGTGCCCCTCGGCCCCGCCACGGTCGTCCGGCGGCGGGGCGGGGCCACCACGCTCCGTACCTTTCGAGGGGAAGAGGTGGACTACCTCGATCCGCCCTGACAGGGTTCGGCGTCAAGCTTGCCTACCGTCCCTAGGAAGTGACCCTAGTGGGGTGGTAGACAGGCCTCCGAGCAAGCCCGCGGAGCGGGCCTAGTGGTGGGGCGGCGCCCGTACCCGAGACGCGCGCCGGGACCCTCCGAGGAACATCGCGCATGTCGACCCGAGCTCTCACCCTCACTCAGACCACCATCGGCAAGAAGGCGCTCATGGCCGTGAGCGGCGTGGTGATGGTGCTCTTCGTGATCGGCCACCTCTCCGGCAACCTCAAGGCCTTCCAGAGCCCGCGCGCGTTCAACGAGTACGCCGCATTCTTGCGTACGCTGGGGCCGCTGCTCTGGGTGGCCCGCGCCGCCATCCTCGTGTCGTTCCTCGTGCACGTGAAGGCGGCCATGGACCTCTGGCAGAGGAACAAGCAGGCCGGCGCGGGCGCGTCGCGCTACCACGGCCAGAAGAAGCAGAAGACCGACTGGGCGGCGCTCTCCATGTACCTGAGCGGCCCGGGTCTTCTCTTCTACATTCTCTTCCACCTCGCCCACCTGACCTTCGGCTATTACCTCTTCGGCGAGGGGAACGTGTTCGGCGTCGAGGGCTACGCCTTCGACGAGATGAACCCCTACAACAACATGGTCCTGGGCTTTCAGGTCTGGTGGATCAGCGCCCTCTACATCGTCGGCGTTGCCGGCCTGGGCCTGCACCTCTTCCATGGCCTCTGGTCCATGTTCCAGACGGTCGGCGCCAACCACCCCAAGTACAACGGGCTCCGCCGGGACCTCGCGGTCGGACTCTCTCTCCTGCTGGCCCTAGGGTTCATCTCCATTCCGGTGGCGACGCTCCTCGGCGGCCTGCCGCCCACCACCGAGACCTTCTATTTCCCCGAGCTGAAGCACTAGGGAGCATCACTCCGATGATCGAACTGAAGTCCCGGGAGCCCGCGGGCCCCATCGAGAAGCGCTGGACCGAGCACAAGGCCAACAGCAAGCTCGTCGCGCCGCACAACCGTCGCCGCTACCAGGTCATCGTGGTGGGCACGGGCCTGGCCGGCGGCGCCGCCGCCGCGACGCTCGGCGAGCTCGGCTACAACGTGAAGGCGTTCTGCTTTCAGGACTCGCCCCGCCGCGCGCACAGCATCGCCGCGCAGGGCGGCATCAACGCCGCGAAGAACTACCAGAACGACGGCGACAGCGTTTACCGGCTCTTCTACGACACGGTGAAGGGCGGCGACTTCCGCGCCCGCGAGTCCAACGTCTACCGGCTCGCCGAGCTCTCCATCGGCATCATCGACCAGGCGGTCGCGCAGGGCGTGCCCTTCGCCCGCGAGTACGGCGGCCTCCTCGCGAACCGCTCCTTCGGCGGCGCGCAGGTCAGCCGCACCTTCTACGCCCGCGGCCAGACCGGACAGCAGCTCCTCCTCGGAGCCTACGCGTCGCTCAACCGTCAGATCGAGGCCGGCACGGTCACGATGTTCCCGCGCCAGGAGATGCTCGACCTCATCGTCTACGAGGGGAAGGCGCGCGGCATCGTCACGCGGAACCTCGTCACGGGGCGCATCGAGTCGCACCTGGCCGACGTCGTGATCCTCGCGACGGGCGGCTACGGCAACGTCTTCTACCTCTCGACGAACGCCAAGGGCTCGAACGTCACGGCGGCCTGGCGCGCGCACCGGCACGGCGCCCTCTTCGCGAACCCCTGCTACACGCAGATCCACCCGACCTGCATCCCGCGAAGCGGCGAGTACCAGTCGAAGCTCACGCTCATGAGCGAGTCGCTTCGCAACGACGGGCGCGTGTGGGTGCCGCGGAACGCCGAGGACGCGACGAAGGACCCGTCGAGCATCCCCGAGTCGGACCGCTACTACTACCTCGAGGAGCGCTACCCGGCCTTCGGCAACCTCGTCCCGCGAGACGTGGCCTCGCGCAACGCCATGTACGTCTGCAACGACGGTCACGGCGTCGCCGATGCGCCGGACTCGGCGGACGGCAAGCGGCGCGCCGTCTACCTGGATTTCGCCGACGCCATCGGGCGCCTCGGCGAGAGCACCATCCGGGAGCGCTACGGCAATCTCTTCGAGATGTACGAGCGGATCACGGGCGTCAATCCGTACCAGAAGCCCATGAAGATCTACCCGGCGACCCACTACACGATGGGCGGCCTCTGGGTGGACTACAACCTTCAGACGACCATCCCCGGGCTCTTCGCCGGCGGCGAGGCCAACTTCTCCGACCACGGCGCGAACCGCCTCGGCGCCTCGGCGCTCATGCAGGGCTTGGCCGACGGCTACTTCGTCTTGCCCTTCACCATCGGCAACTACCTCGGTGAGGTGCGGAACCTGGAGCCCCTGGACGAAGACGACGCCGTCGTGCGCGACGCCGTGCGCACCGTCGAGGAGCGCCTGACGCGCCTCGTCGACGCACCGGACGCGAAGACGCCGCCGGAGGTCTTCCACCGCGAGCTCGGCAACATCATCTGGTCGAAGTGCGGCATGAGCCGCAGCGGCGAAGGCCTCCGGGAAGCCCTCGAGGAGATCCCCAAGCTCCGCGAGCGCTTCCATCGCGAGGTGCGCGTCATGGGCAGCCCCGGCGGCATGAACCAGAACCTCGAGCGCGCCGGCCGCGTGGCGGACCTGATCGAGCTCGGCGAGCTCATGTGCATCGATGCGCTGACTCGCGAAGAGAGCTGTGGCGGCCACTTCCGGGAGGAGCACCAGACGGGGGACGGCGAGGCCAAGCGCAACGACGAGGAGTTCAGCTACGTGTCCGCCTGGGAGTACACGGGCGACATGGCGGCGCCGGCGCTGCACAAGGAAGACCTGACCTTCGAGTACGTCAAGCCGACGATGCGCTCCTACAAGTGAGCCGACACGATTCGTAAGAGAGCGATAGAAGATCATGGAAACGCGCACGCTCACGCTTCACGTCTGGCGCCAGAACGGCCCCACCGGAACCGGCAGCTTCAAGACCTACGAGGCCAAGGACGTCAACGAGCACATGTCCTTTCTGGAGATGCTCGATGACCTCAACGAGAAGCTCATCAGCCGTGGTGAGGAGGAGATCACCTTCGACCACGACTGCCGCGAGGGCATCTGCGGCGCCTGCGGCATGGTGGTGAACGGCTACGCGCATGGGCCGCGGGAGCGCACCACCACGTGTCAGCTGCACATGCGCGAGGTCTTCAAGCTCGGCTGGACCGAGGTGTGGATCGAGCCCTGGCGCGCGAAGGCCTTCCCGCTGGTCAAGGACCTGATGGTCGACCGGAGCGCCTTCGACCGCATCCAGCACGCCGGCGGCTACATCTCCGTGCGCACGGGCTCGGCCCGCGACGCCAACGAGACGCCCATCCAGAAGCAGATCGCCGACTCCGCGATGGACGCCGCTACCTGCATCGGCTGCGGCGCCTGCGTCGCGTCGTGTCCGAACGCCTCGGCCAGCCTCTTCACGTCGGCGAAGGTCGGCCACCTCGGTACCCTCCCGCAGGGCGTGCCGGAGCGGGAGATTCGCGTCCGGAACATGGTCGCCCAGATGGATGCCGAGGGCTTCGGGTCCTGCACCAACCACGGCGAGTGCGAGGCGGCGTGCCCCAAGGGCATAAGCGTCGACTGGATCGCCCGCATGAACCGGGAGTTCGTGCGCGCGATGGTCACCGCGAAGGACGACGTCGACGCGCGCGACTGAGATCGCACGCCGTCCGCATCGGCGGGCCATGGACCCCACCTGCGCCGAGCGCTATGGACCCGCGGATGGGTTCCTCGGCGCTCCAGCGTCTGCTCGCGGATCCGCGCGCCTCCTTCGAGGACGTGGCGCTCACGATCGCGCGTGACGTCGACCCGCAGGCCGACGTCGCCGCGGCGCGAGCCACCCTCGCGAGCCTCGCGGAGCCGCTCCCGGACGGGCTCCACCGCCAGCTCCCCGCGCTCCAGGCGGAGATGCTGAGCGACCGGCTCGCGGTGGAGCGCGGCTTCCGCGGCAACGAGGACGACTACTACGACCCGCGGAACAGCGACCTCACGTGGGTCCTGACGCACAAGAAGGGCCTGCCCATCACCTTGGCCGTGCTCTACGTGGCCGTCGCCCAGCGCGCAGGCCTGGAAGCGGAAGGCGTGGGCTTCCCGGGTCACTTCCTGGTGCGCGTCGGAGGTCCGGACGGGGTGTACCAGGACCCCTTCCACGAGGGGCGCGTGCTGAGCGAGCACGACCTCGGCACGCTCGCCGATCACTTCCTCGGCGGTCGCGACAAGCTTCGGCCGGCGCATCTCCGGCCCGTGTCCCCGCGCGAGCTCGCCCTTCGCATGCTGGCCAACCTCCAGACGGCCTGGGCGACGCGGGGTGACGGCGCCCGCGCGATGGTGGCGGCGGACCATCTCGTGGACCTCAACGGCGCTCCGGAGCACTTTCGCGACCGCGGTCTCTTGGCGCTCAGCCTCGCCGCCCACGAGGCCGCGGCCGAGGACTTCCGCCGCTACCTCGCCGCGCGCCCCGACGCCGAGGACGCGCTCGAGGTCCAGGCCGCGCTCGCCGCGGCCGAGCGGCACGGCGCCACGCTCAACTGACGCCTGCCAGCAGGCTGCTGCGAAAGGCGACCCGGCGAGGCGCGAGTGAAGTCGCGTCGCCAGGTGCGTCCGCGAGCCGAGGAAATGTAAATGTGGTGCATCTTCGAGGTGAGGGGATGGCGGCTGGCGGTGGGAAGGCGCCGTGGAACGGCGCCGTGGCCTTTTGCAGCAGCCTGCTCCTAGGAGTCCCCAGCCGACTGCCGCGCCTTCTCTTCGATGAGCTCCGCGGCCCGCCCCACGCCATCCTCCTGCGCAAGGGCGTCCGCGAGCGCCTCCGAGCGGCGCGCATAAGCTGGGTTGCTCACCAGCTCCCGGAGACGTTCGCTCAGGGACGACGCGCTCCAGTCACGCCGCGGGAGCGGTTTCGGTCCGGCGCCGAGGGCCGCGACTCGGCGACCCCAGAAAGGCTGGTCGACGGCCTGCGGACACACGAGGGAGGGACGCCCGGCACGAAGGCCGGCGGCCGTCGTCCCGGCGCCCCCGTGGTGCACCACCGCGCGCACGCGGGGGAAGAGCGCGCCATGGGGGACGTGTCGGACGAGATGAACGTGGGGCGGAGCCTCCAGCTCGACCTCGC
The DNA here is from genome assembly GCA_937893795.1 of uncultured Myxococcales bacterium. Taxonomy (GTDB): domain Bacteria; phylum Myxococcota_A; class Polyangia; order Polyangiales; family Houyiibacteriaceae; genus CALCTH01. The sequence goes on from CALCTH010000139.1 coordinate 8,531, forward strand.
GCTCCCAGCCGCTCGCCACCACCGCTCGAAGACCGGCGCGCTGCAGGGCTTCGGCGATGAGGCGGAAGCGCGCCGCGGGGTCCTTCGACGTCATGGACCCGAAGCCGACGTAGACGGGTGGCGCGCCGCCCGAGAGGAAGGCCTCGAGCGCAGGGTCCGGCACCCAGTCCGTGCCCTCGTCGAGCTGCCAGTAACCCGTCAGGTGCAGGTCGTCGTCCCAATCGCTGGGCTTGGGCAACACCGCCGGCGACGCCGCGCACAGGCGCATGGCCAGTCCGCGCGCGGAGCCGCCCACGGGCGCCCAGCGTGGGCCCGGGCCGAGGCCGAGCACGCGGCTCCGCCAGCGATCGAGGCTGCGCACATAGGGAAGCCGCGAGGCGTGAAAGAGGGCCCAGCTCCACCGGTTGAGCCTTCGGCCGTAGCTCCCGGGGAGGAGCAGGTTGGCAAAGTCGCCCGTGGGGAAGACGGGCACGGGCGCGGCCACGATGGGCGTCGCGCCCGTCGCCTCCGCCAGATCGGTCGCCGCGTAGACCTTGGGGTGAAAGACGAGCACGTCGGCGTCGCGTCCCGCGGCCCAGACCGCCGCAAGGCTTGCTTCGAAGAGCGGCAGGATCGTCGAGCGCCACATCGACGGGAGCCTGTGCCAGCCGCCGGCGACGATGGCGCGCGCCTCGTCCGAGCGCATGAGCGCCTCGAGGTCCATGCCCATCGAGTGAAAGCGGATCCCATGGGACTCGATCCACGTCTCGAAGTTGCTCGGCGCGGCGAGCACGACGTCATGCCCCCGCGTCACCAGGCGTTTGGCGAGGGCCAGGAAAGGCTGCACGTCGCCGCGCGTTCCCAAGGTCAAGAGCGCGATGCGGTGGGGCGGGACGGCGGTCGTCTCAACGGGGCTGGTCACGGCGAGCCCCCGTAGACGGCGACGAAGAGAAGCCCGGTCCCGAGCAAGGCGAGGGCATAGGCCCGCCTCCCCAGCGGCGCGTCGGGATGACGACGGCGGCGCTTCTCGAGCCTTGCCGCCAGCAACGCGAGGAAGGCCACCCACACGACGTGGAAGGGCACGTTCCAGGCGCCCAGCGCGGCGAAGGGGCCGCCGTGCTGCTCGAGCGTGTAGAGCACGAAGGAGAGCCCGCTGACCATGCCGATGGCCCCCAGGCGTGGGTCGAGGTGCCGCCTGAGCTCGACGCCCACCGCGAAGGTCCAAAGGCCCTGGAAGAGAAACGAGAGGTTCTCCCCGACCGAGACTCCGGCGAACTCGTGAAGCGCCGTGAAGACCACCACGGCGGCCTCGCGCCTCGCTTCGCTCGCTCCATCGTCGACCGCCATGGCCGCCAAGGCGGGGACCAGCCAGACCCAGCGAATGAAGCCAATGGCCTGTGTCAGCCCGGCCAGGGTGCCCATGACCGCGGCCACGCGGCCCCACGGACCGGCGCGCTCGCGGAGCGCCTCGGACACGGCCAGGGCCATCAGCACGAAGGACACCCCGGTGAGCGTGAAGGCGATGTAGGTGCCCCGCACGAGCGCTTCGTTCACGCGGAACCGGCCGAGGATTTCGAGCGGCGGGCGGCGCAGCACGGCCGGGAAGTCGAAGGCGCCGGCGAGCGTGAAGAATGCGGCGACGAGCGCGCAGGCGTGCAACACGAGCAGTGCCGAGGCCGCGCGGTCCCGGCTGCGTTCGGAGGTGGTCATCTGCAAGTCTCCCCTCACGAGTCACGGAGAGCGGCAGCGAGCCGCCCGGGAACGAAGCGCTGAAGGGCACGGGCGAGCCGCGCGCGCCCCACGGCGATGACGTCGCGCTCGGTCCGCAGGCCTGTGAGCAGCGCGTCCGCGACGGCTTCCGGCGGCAGCGCCCCTTCGTCTCGTCCGGCCGTCATGGGCGTCGCGACGAGCGGGGGCATGAGCTCGACCACGCGAACGCCATGCGGCTCGAGCTGATGTCGCAGCGCCCGAGTCCATGACGCGAGCGCGGCCTTGGTGGCACCGTAGAGCGGCGCCCGCGACTTGGGCTGAAGCGCGAGCACGGAGGTGACGTTGACGACGGTCGCGCGCTCCGAGCGAAGAAGGAGCGGCAGCAGCGCAGCCGTGACCCGTACGGGACCGAGCAGATTAACTGCAACCTCGCTCTCGACTTCCTCGAGGTCCATCCCCTCAGCGATGGCATGGGTGCGCTGAATACCGGCGCAACAGACCAGCAGATCGAGGGCGTCGAAGTGCCTTGCAACGGCGTCACCGAGTGCGCGGACGTCTTCCGGCTCCCTGACGTCGGCCGAGAATCTGATGACGCCGTCGTTGGACGGTCCCTCGGCCCGACGGCCCACGGAGATGACTCGCGCGCCGTCCGCCGCGAGACGCTGGACGATGGCGCGACCGATGCCGCTGGTGCCGCCGGTCACGACCGCTCTCAGCCCGGATTTCGACGCGCTCGTCATAGCGCCACCTGCAGCTCGAGCCGTCCGAGGGCGTGGGAAGCGGCTGGAGCCGGGCTGGCATCTGCGGGGCCATCCACGGCCCGGCCGCGCAGCTCGATGGCGTAGCCAACGGCGACCTGTCGCCAGGGCCGCAGCCGAAACCCGATGATGGCGAAGGGCACGAGCGGACGCGCTCGCACGTCGTGGGGATGAGGCGCGTCGTTGAAGAGTGGGCCGTCGATGGCCATGTCCCGGGCCACGACGTCGATGCCAAAGGTCCCGTAAACGTAGGCCTCGCGTTGGCGCCAGCCTCGGCCCTCGGGCACGGAAGTGGTCCCGACGAGCGGCCCGAGCATCCAGCCGAGGCGCGCGGTCGCAGCGAGGGACTGCGCGATGCGCAGCTCACCGACGGCGGTGGTGGCGTTCGTCGAGACATCCACCAGGTGGCCGCCTCCGGAAAGCTCGAGCGCCGTGAGCCACGATCGCTCCCACACGACGAAGAGGTTTTGGCCGATCTCGCTCTCCGCAGTATGAGCCGATGCGGCCGTATCGCCGAGCGTTCCATAGAGGGAACGGCCACGGGCGGCCTGCCCCGTGGCCGCGAAGAGGTAACGAAGCGTGAAGCGGTCACGGTGTCCCAGGAGCTCCAGTACGAGCCCCCCACCGAGCAAGCCCGTGGGCGCGAGGTCGTTCCGCTGGAGCTCGGGTTCGTCGGCGCGGGTCGGCATGCGAGCGCTCCAGATCCCGTAGGCGCCCAGACCCAGCGAGACCCCGTCCAGCAGGATCCCGGCCCGCCAGTGCTCCGGGCGCCACATGGCGCCGGCGGTGAGTGATGCGCCGTGGGAGCGGTCCTGGCGGAGCCGGCCTGCCATGCCGTCGTGAGACGCTTCGACGGTGAGCTCGAGGGCGCCGAAGGCACGCGGGCCGTCGTCCGTTTGGGCAGCCGCCATCTGCGGCGACACCACCGTCAGCAGCGTCGCCGCCAGCAGCGGCAGCGGGTGATTCGTCGTGTCGACCATCTCTCTCCTCCTTGGTTCGAGAAGAGACCTACGCCGCGCAGGGACACCCCGATTGAACGCACGCGCCATGTGCCTTGGACGCTCGCGCCAGATTGACCGGGGCACGTTCGCTCCCGACCATGCCGGGCATGGCCGGCACCATCAGCCGCCTCGTGGCGTCGTTGATCCTCGCTGGCCTGGAGGACGCGGCGCCCGCGGCGCTCGACGACACCGCGTCGCTACGCGCGATCAGGGAGGCATCGGGCGATGGCATCCCTCTGGCGCCCTACCGGCGCATCCTCGCTGCCGCTCTCGCGATCGACGGCGGCCGCGCCCTGCTGCGGGCGGGTGAGCCGCTCCGGAGCCTGCGGCACCCGCTGCTCTTCGTACTCCTTAACTCGGCCTCACCAACCGTCCTCATCGAGAAGGAAGCGCGGTTGGCGGCCTTCTTTCATTCGCGCCACCGCGTGACGGTCGAGGCCTCCTCCGCGGGTGGGATGCGCCTTCGACATGGCTCCATCGTCGATCCACCGGAACCCAGCGAGAACCTCGCGAGCTGCGGTCAGCACGTGGTGCTCTTTCAGGAGATCGGATGCCGGGACCTCCGCCTCCGGTTCCCGGAGAGCGCCGCGCCCGAGGCCTGGGTGCTGGAAGACGGTGAGATCGGAACGCCCGCGAGGGGCGGGGGGTACGCCGTCTGGGATTTCAGGTGGTCGCACTTCGAGCCGACGCGCAAGCCGATGGACGGACTCGACGAGCTTCTTCTCGGTACGGCCGAGACGAAGCGACTTGTGGAGCGGCCGGCCACCGTGGCGCGCGTCGAGCAGGTGCTGCGGAGGGACCTCGCACGCACCTGGCGCGTCTCCGAGACGGCCGAGGCTCTCGGGACGTCCGCACGGTCGCTGCAGCGAGCGCTCAAGGCATGCGGCGAGCGCTACAGCGACGTGGTCGAGCGTGTCCGCGCGGAGGAGTCGGCCCGGCTGCTGCGCACGACCGAGCTGGGCGTCACCGAGATCGGTTACGTCTGCGGCTATGCCGATGGTGCGCACTTCACGCGTAGCTTAAAGAAGCACTTCCAGGTGACGCCGTCCGCCTTTCGCAGGCTGAGCTGAGCGCAAGGCGGCCCGCTCTGCGACGCCTTCGCTCGTGATTCGCACCTCACTGCGCGTAGCGACGTTGCCGCACCTGAAGCGCTCCAAACGGCTAGACGGGGAGCCTAGCTAGACCGCGTCGCCGCCGAAGATGCGCCGCTCGAGCACGTCCGCGTAGCGGCACGTGGCGTAGACGACGGCTGCGGCCTCGCTGTCGCTGACGCGCGCGAGGGGCGTGAAGCCCTGAACCACGATGTTCGGCATCTCGCGGCCTCCGTCGACGAGCTGCACCCGCGCGAAGCGGCTCTCGGGCACCCCGGAGAGCAGCATCGCGGGGTCCACGACCGCCGAGAGCTCCCCCACGTCGCACTCCACGCCGAGGAGCGTCTCGCCCTCGCAGAAGGGCTCGTTCGAATCGAGCACGAAGAGCTTCGCGCGATGCCAGCGGCCGTCCGGGAGCGGCACCTTCACCTCGAGGGCCGTCCCCGCGGGCGCGTCGTCGTCGGCGGGGCGGACCTGGGCGCGGAGCACGGCCAGCGTGCCTTCGAGGCGCGTCCGGAGATCGGCTTCGCGGCCCGCCTGCGCGGCCGGCGCGAGCGGCGACCAGCGCACCTCGACCTCGGCCGGCACCGGAACGTCGGAGAGGAGGTAGCGACGGATCAGGTCGTCGAGGTCGTTCTCGGTCGTGTCGTCCGGGGTCAGGAAGTCCACGGCCCGGTCGATGGTGACCGGCCGCCCCCATCCGACGACCAGGGGCCGTCCCCCGAGCGAAGCGCGCCAGGTGCGCGAGCAGCTGCCCGTGTAGCAGGCGGCGAAGACCACGAGCTTCAGGCCGGGATGCACCCGCACGGTCTCCACGTCACCGGGAGCGACGACCCCGCCGTCGACCGTTTCGATGGCCCCGTCGTCGTGACCGTGGGCGAGCCAGAAGACCCCCGCCGGGACGAGGTCGCGGACGCCCTCCGACGCGCCGTAGATCGCCGCGAGGAAGTCGTCATGCGTCGCCTCCTCGTCGATGACGACGGTATAGCCGGCGGCCCGGAGCACCTCGACGTCGTCGTCGATGTGACCGCGGGCGAGGCCGAAGAGGCGACGGGCGTTCGGGCTGTGCCGCTTCAAGCCGAAGTGAAAAAGGAAGGCCTTACCGTCCCCCGTACCGGAGGCGGTGGGCGCGAGGACCTCGCGCTTTTCCGGGTCGTCGGCACGGGCCCCGGCGCTCCACCCTTTGACGCCCTTGGCCTTGCCCCAGCCCTCCGGCGTCTTGACCTCTTTCCCCTCGCCAGCCACGGGCCGGGCTCAGAAGTCATCGCTCGACGCGAACTCCTGCTCGAGCTTGTCCGCGGTGCTCGCGACGACGTGGAGCGGGAGCTCGAACTCTTCCATGTCCATGGTCGCCATCTGCACGCTGTAGCGCACCACGTAGATGTCGCGGTCGAGGCAGAGCGCGCCCACCGCGAACTGGAAGTTCTTTCGAAGCGCGACCTCGGCGGACATCTGGTCGAGGCGGCAGGCGGCGCTCGCGAAGTCGCACCACTCCCGGTTCATGGCCTCGAAGCGCGAGACGATGACCGCCTGGAGGCGACCGTTCTGGTACTCGAAGACCAGCTTGAAGCTGTTCTCCTTGTCCTCGGCGAGCTTGTACTTCGAACGGGCGTATTCCTGGACTTCGGCCCACGTCGGCATGGCGACTCCCTCTTCGTTTGCGCCAGCCTACGAAGACGGCGCGCCGGCGCCAAGCATGAAGGCGAAGGGAGCCCACCGGGCGTGCTAAGGCACCCTCGATGAAGGGGCGGCGACGGCCACTCCGGGAGGGTCTGGCGGCCCTGAGGGACAGCGCCCTCGATCTCCGGATGGCGTCCATGCGCGAGGCGCTGGCGGCGGAGCTGGAGATGAAGGACGCGCAGCGGGTTAGGAAAGAG
>CALCTH010000140.1 GCA_937893795.1 uncultured Myxococcales bacterium
CGAGGCGCTCGCTGGCGAGCTCCGCCAAGCGCTCGCAGGTCGCCGCCGCGGCGGCGGGCGCCTCGATGGCCATCCGCCGCTCGAGCGCCCCGGCCATGGCTTCCCATGCCTCGCCCGCCTCGTGCAGTCCGGCCAAGGTCGTCAACGTGTCCACGTCGTCGCCAGCGACCGCGAGGGCGCGCTCGTAGGCCGCCGCCGCCGCGTCCCGGTCGCCGCGCGCTTCGGCGTGCAGCGTGGCGAGGCGGCGGAGGAGCTCACCCTCAGCCGCCGGCTCCATCTCGCGCTCTGCGAGCCGCTGCTCGAGGAGCTGAGCGACGTCGTCATGGCGCTCCCCCTCGCGGTAGAGGCGCTCGAGCTCGTCCATCGCGCGCTCGTGGCCCGGCGCGACCGCGAGCACCTCGCGGAGCTGCGCGATGGCGGCCTCGGAATCGCCGGCGGCGGCGGCGAGCTCGGCGAGGGCGAGCCGGGCGGCCACGACGTGGGCGTCGGTCCGTGCGAGCTCGAGGCGCCGCTCGAGGACGCTGCGAAGCTCTTCCGGTCTCTCCGCCTCGCGGTAGAGCTCCTCGAGCTCGCGAAGCGCCGCTAGGTCCTCCGGGCTCTCCTCGAGGAGGCGCTCGAGCATCGCCATCGCCGCCTCCGCGTCGCCGGTGGTGCGATGGATGGAGGCGAGCCGTCGCCGCAGGGCCCGGCGCTCGTCGTGGCCAGCCTCGACCTCGATGCGGCGCTCGAGGAGCTTCACGACCGCCGGCCAGTGCTCCTGGGCGGCGCGGAGGTCCATGAGCGCGTCGAGCGCCTCCGGGTCGTCGGGCTCGACCTCGAGCAACGCCTCGAGAGCCTCCGCGCTCGCCTCCGTCTGGCCCAAGCGCCCGCGGAGCGTCGCCACCTCGCGGAAGCGCTCGCGCTGCGTGAGGGGGTCCCTTTCGACCCGCGCCCAGGCCCAGAGCGCGTCGGCGAGCTCGGCCTCGCGCTCCGGGACGCGGAGGCGTTCCGTCAGGCGATGGTGCGCCTCGGGCGCCTCCGGATCCGCGGCGATGGCCGCGCGGAGCTGGCTCTCGGCGGCGTCCGGCGTCGCGAGCACGTCCTCGTACCAGGCGGCCGCGCGCAGATGGAGCGCGTGGCGCTCCGCGGCGCCGAGGGCGTCGCTCTCCGCAAGCGCCTCGGCTAGGCCCCGGAGCGGCTCCGGGTCACCGGCGAGCGTGCTGAGCCGTTCCACCTCGTCGACGAGGAGGCCGTCGGCGGGGTCGAGGAGTGCGGCGCGACGAAGGACCGATGCCGCCTCGCCAGGCTTGCCGAGGTCGCTCTCCCAGAGATGCGCGGCCTCGCGAAGCATGCGGACGCGCTCGTCGTCCGTCTCCGCGAGCCGGAGCCGGAGATCGTAGAGGCCGGCCACCCGTTCCGTCGCGCCGCTCTCACGGAAGGCCCGCTCGAGGGTCTCCGCGACCTCGAGGGCGAGCTCCTCGTGGCGGCCGAGGCCCTCCAGACCTTCGATGGCGCGCGTATCCGTCGGATCCGCCGTCAGCACCTCCTCGAAGGCCGAGAGCGCGCCCCGGAGATCGCCGAAACGCTCCGCGCGAAGGAGGCCGAGGCGAACCAGGAGGGCGTGGCGCGCCTCCGCCTCGAGCTCGAGCTCGACGCGACGCTCGATGACCTCCGCCTGCGCCGGCCAGCTCTCGAGCTTCCCGTGGAGCCGATCGAGGCCCGCGAGGAGCTCGGTGTCCTCGCCAACCTGCTCGAGGGCGCGCGCCAGCGCCTGCACCGCCCGGGCGTCGCTCCCGAGGTCCTCCTCGGCGACGCGGGCCACGCGCTCGAAGAGGGAGCGGGCCACGTCCGGGTGGTCGGCCTGGCCGGCCCGAGCCTCGAGCGCGTCGGCGAGACCGCCGAGCGCGTCGGCCAGCCGCGCGACCCGCTCGAGCTCCGCGGCGAGCTCGAGGTCGCTCGGGTCCTCCGCCAGCGCCCGGGCGAGCGCGGCGAAGGCCGCCTGCGGATCCTGCCGCCCCGTCTCGTGGACCGTGGCCAGCGCGCGAAGCTCGCGCTTCGTGTCGAAGGGATCGAGGGCCGCATCCGCCTTGAGCTGCAGGAGCTCCGCGAGGCCGTTCCATCGCTCCTGTGCGCGGAGCCGGGGCTCGAGCAGCTCCGCGGCCTGCGCCCGATGCTCATCGAGGTGGCTGATGCGCACCAGGGCCTGGATGGAGGGCTCGTGGGCCGGGTCGAGCTCGAGGGCCTGCTCGTACATCGCGAGCGCCTCCGCCACGTCGTCCAGCTCGCGCTCGAAGATGGCGCCCGACCGATGCATGAGCGGGACGCACTCGGCGGGCCCGCGCGCCTGCTCGACCTGACTGCGCAGCGTGTCGAGGAGCTCGGGCCACTGCGCCTGACGCTCGTAGAGGCGCGCGAGCCCCTCGAGGGCGGCGGGCTGCCCGGGCGAGAGCTCCACGGCCCGCAAGAAGGCGTCGACGGCCTCCGCGGGCCGGGCCAGCTGCTCCTCCTCGAGGGCGCCCAAGCGGAGCGCGAGCTCGACCTGGCCCTCCGTCGATTCCTCGACGTCGATGCGGCGCGCGAGGACCTCCGAGAGGAGCGAGAACTCGCTGGCGGCCAAATAGAGCCGGTCGAGGGAGGCGAGGGCCTCGGCATCGTCCGGGTCTTCTTCGCTCGCGCGGACGAAGAGAGCGACCGCCCCCTCGAGGTCGCCGAGCAGCTCCTCCCGGACGGATCCCGCGCGCCGGAGCAGGCCCGCGCGCTCCACCGGGTCGTAGCTGCGCTCGGTCTTCTGCCCGAGCACGTTCACCAGGCCCCGCCAATCCCCTACGAGCGTGTGCAGCGTCTCGAGGCGGTCGAGGGCAACGGCGTCGTCCGGGTCGTGCGCCACGAGGCGCTCGAGGGTCTGGATGGCCGCCCGCGGATCGCCGCGCCGCGTATCGTGGGCCTGCGCCATGGCGCGGAGGAGCTCCGAGGTCAGCACCGGATCCTCGCTGGCCGCCAGGGCCTGCTCGTAGATCCCGACGAGCTCGTCCCAGGCCTCGAGCTCCGTCGCCAGGCGCTCGACCTGGGCCCGGCCCTCGCCCTCGGGGTGAAGCGCGAAGGCACGCGACCAGGCGCCGAGCGCCGCGGCCCGGTCCTCCCCACGCGCCTCGAAGAGGGCGCCCACCTCGGCGAGGAGCCTGGCCTCGTCGACGGGATCGTCTTCGCGCTTCGCCCGCGCCTCGAGGACGGCGATGAGCTTCTTCCACTGGTCCTGGGACCGATAGAGCGGCTCGAGGATCTCCGTGACCCGATGCTGCAGCTCGCCGTCGAGGACGACGCGCTCGAGGGCGCTGACGGTCGGGCCGTGCGGCCCGTGAGCCGCGACGATCTCCTCGAAGACGTCCACGGCGCCATGCTTGTCGTCGAGCTTCGCGCCGAGGAGCGTACCGAGGCGGTGCTTCAGCTCCGGCTCCGCGGGCGTCCCCACGGCACCATCGATGCGGAAGCGGAGATGGTCCGCAAGCTCCGACCAGCGCTCCCCCTGGGTGAGAAGCCGGTCGAGGGCCTCCGCAGCGAGTGCGTCCTCCGGGTCGTTCTCGAGGGCCTCCTGATAGGCCTCGACGGCGCCCTCGGGGTTGCCGAGCGCACGCTCCATCACCTCCGCGGCGGCGTGCAGGATGGCCGAGCGCTCGACCTCGTCGTCGCTCACGTCGACGCGGTGCCGGTAGAGCTCGAGGAGGGGCTCCCAGGACTCCGCGCCGCGCAGCAGCTGGGCCGACGACTCGTAGGCGCCGCGAGCCGTGGGCTCGAACGCGAGCACGCGCGCCCAGAGGCCGAGGGCGCGCTCGGCCTCCTCCTCGCCGAGATTGCGAGCCGCCACGCGGGCGAGCTCGGCCGTGGCATCGTCGACCACGCCCTCCTTTTCGACGGCCTGGGCGTAGACGCCGGCGACGCGACGCTGCTGATCCAGCACCTTCGCGAGGCGCCCGAGCATCTCCCAGCTTCGCCGGTCCCGGATGTCCTCGCGGAAGAGCCGCGCGTAGACGCCGAGGGCGCCCTCGAGGTCTTCGAGGTGGTCCTCGTGAATCTGCGCGAGGCGGCCGAGCACCTCCTTGCGCTCCGTGGGGTCGTCGGTCGCGTCCAGGCGCGCATCGAGCGTGCCGGTGACACGGGGCCAGTCCATGCGGCGCAGGAAGACGGGCTCGAGGATGGCGGCGGCTGCGCTTCGATGCTCCCGGTCCTCCATGAGGGTCTCGAGGAGCGCGATGGACGGCTCGTGGTCCGCGTCGAGGTCGAGGGCATCGCGGAGGTGGTCGACCCCCGCGTAGGCGTCGTCGAGGCGCTCGATCTGCACCTGCGCGAGACGCTGCCGCGTGGCGACCCCCGACCCGACGCCGGCGTCCAACCGCCGCGCCAAGAGCTCCGCGAGATCCGGCCAGCGCGCCTCCGCCTCGTAGAGGCGCTCGAGCGCGTCGTAGGCCGCCTCGTGGGTCTCGTCCTCGATGAGCAGGCGTTCCCAGCAGTCGATGGCTGCCGGGACGCGCTTCATCGCGTTCTCGTGCAGCTCCGCCTGCCGCGCGAGGAGCGCGACGCGCTCGACGGGGGTCTCCGCGATCTCCGTCTTGCGGGCGAGCACCTCCAGGAGCGGCTCGACCTCGTCGGCCGCCGCGTGCAGAGCCTCGAGGGCGTCGAGGGCCCCGCGATGCTCGGGCCGGTTCGCGAGGACCCGGTCGAAGCTCTCGCGGGCGACGTTGCGATCGGCGATGCGATCCCGCGCGACCGCGCCCACGCGCATCAAGGCCTCGGTCTGCAGATCGGCGTCGAGGATCTGCGGCGCGACATCTTGCAGGAGCGCGACGTAACCGCCCCAGGCGTCGGCGGCCTCCGCATGCCGCGCGAGGTCGCCGAGGAGGCCCTCGAGGCGCGGCTCCTCGAGGGCCGCACGCACGGCCTGGCCCGTCAGGTCGAAGGCCCGACGCGGGTCCTCGAGCCCCATCTCCGCGACCTCGGCCGCGCGCTCCAGCGCCGCGAGCCGGTCGTAGGGGTCGTCGGTCTCGGCGGCGACCTCGAGAGCGCTCGCGAGCGCGTCGTAGCGCGCCTGCGCCTCGAAGACCGGCACGAGCGTCCGCGCCGCCTCGACGCGAAGCGGCGCCTCCGGATCGGCGATGACCTCCTCGAGCGCCGTGATCGTCGCGGCGTGCTCCGGGAGCTCTTCGAGCGCCGCCCGGTAGGCCTCGATGGCGCGCTCGGGGTCACCGATGCGGGTGCGCAGAAGCTCGCCTGCGCGGTAGCGCTGCTCGACGCGCGCCTCGAGGGTCTCGGCCGCCTCGAGGCGCATCTCGACGACCTCGAGCAGGTCGTCCCACTTGCCTCCGGATTCGTAGAGTCGGGCGAGGGCGCGCAGGCTCTCGCCGTCGTGCCCGAAGCGCGAGAGCACGTCGTTGTAGGCGACGATCGCGCTCTCGGCGTCGCCGAGCTGCTCCTCGTAGACCTCGCCCACGCGGCGCGCGAGCGCCGCGCTCTCGGCCTCGTCGTCGGTGAGCGGCTCGCGCAGCTGAAGCACCCCGATCAGGCGCTGCCACTCGCCCTGCCGCTCGTAGAGCCGCTCGAGGGACTGCATGGCGTCCGTATCGTCCGGCGTGAGATCCAGGCGCTCGCGGTGCGCCGCCACGGCCCGTTCCGTGTCCTCGAGGGTCTCCTCGAAGAGCACCGCGAGGCGCCGCAGGAGCGCCGCGCGCTCATCCGGGTCGTCGGTGAGCGTCACCTGAAGCCGGAGCGCCTCGGCGAGCTTCCCGTAGGCTCCGCTCTCGACGTGGAGGCGCTCCAGGGCCCGGGCCGCGGGGAGCACGAGATCCGGGTCGTCGCCGGCGACGTCCACCAGCTTGCGCCAGGTAGGCTCCGCGCGCTCCGCGTCGCCGAGCTCGTGGTCGTAGAGGCGGCCCAGCTCGTCGAGGATCTCGGCCTCGACGTGACCCTGACCCTCGACTGCGACGCGCGCCTGTTCGAGCACGTCGGCGCGCTCTTCGGGGACGCGCCGCGCCTGGGCGACCCGGGCGAGCTCGCCGCGTACTTCCGCGTCGGCGGGCTCGGCGATGACGGCGCGACTCAGCGCGCGAAAGGCCGCCACGTCGTCGTGGAGCTTGTCCTCGTGAAGCGCCGCGAGCCGAACGAGGCGCTGGAGCTGCTCGCCGGGCGTGCCCACGTCCTCGAGCTCGACCTCGAGCACGCGTGCCAGGTCCGCCCAGGCCCCTTGCGCGTCGTAGAGGGGCTCGAGAATCGCAGCGACGCGCTGTCGCTGCGAGGCTTCGTCCATGAGGCGCTCGAGGGCCTGCTGGGCCTTCACGTGTGTGGGTGAGAGCTCGAGGACGCTCTCGTAGGCATCCACGGCCGGCCCCGGCTCCGCGAGCCGCTGCTCGTGAAGCTCGCCGAGCTCGAAGAGGAGCTCCAGACGTCGCGGGGTCTCCTCCACGTCGTCGAGGTCCTGCCGGAGCAGCGCCGCGAGATCGCGCCAGCGCTCCGCGCGCCGGTAGAGCCGGTCGAGAGCGCGCCTCGAAGCCTCGTGGTCGGGCACGAGCTCGAGGATCTCCTGGTAGGAGCGGATGGCGAGCTCCGGGTCCTCGAGGATCTCCTCGAAGAGGAAGCAGACCTGGAGCAGGAGCTCGAGCTTCGCCTCGCCGTCGACGGTCTCGGCGATGCGGTTTCGATAGAGCATCTGGAGGTCGTCCCAGCGCTCGTCGTTCGTGTAGAGTTCCTTCAGCGCGAGGAAGGCGCGCTCGTCGAGGGGCTCGTGGAGGAGGACCCGGCGGTGGTGCGGTTCGGCCGATGCCGGGCGCCCGAGCACTACGTCGAGCAGCTCGGCAACGCGCTGGCTGAGGCGCACCACGCGCTCGTCGTCGAGGGCGGAGCGCTCGAGGGCCGTGGCGTAGGCCTGCGCCAACGACTCGTGCTCTCCCGCCGCCTCGGCCGCTTCCGCGAGACGCTCGGCGAGCGGCGCGTCGTCCGGCGCGTCGAGGAAGGCGGCCTCGAGCGCCGCGTAGGCCGCGTCCGCGTCCCCGAGGGCGTGGCTCGCGAGATCCGCGAGGCGAAGCCTGAGCTCGCGCTTCTCCGCTTCGTCCTCCGTGCCCTCGAGACGTTCCTCGAGCACCTTGGCCAAGCGTGCCGGGCGCTCCGTGGCCACGTAGGCCGGCTCGAGAAGCCGGCCGATGGCGAGGCGCTGCGGCGACCCCGCCTCGGCCGCGGCGGCCACGGCCTCGAGGCCCGCCACGGCTTCGGCGTGACGCTCGTCGCCGGGCTCGCGAGCGTCGAGCACCTCCCGGTAGGCCTCCTGGGCACCGTCGAGGTCTGCGAGGCGCTCCCGGCGAAGCGCGCCGAGGCGGAGCGTGAGCCCATCCCGGTCCTCGACCAGCGCGCGGCGCGTGTCGAGCACGTCGGCGAGCTCCTGCCAGCGCTCCCCGCTCACGGCGAGGCGGTCGAGCGCCGCGAGCACGTCGAGGTCGCCGGGCGCGAGCGCGCGCGCGGCCCGGTAGCGCTCGGCCGCCGAGGCCTCGTCCTCGAGCACGTCCTCCTCGAGCTTCGCGAGCTCGCGGAGCAGCGATACCCGCGCCTCGGGCGCCTCCTCGCGCGCGAGGCGATGGACGTACAGGTCCCGGAGCTCCGCGGAACGCCCCTCGGCCCGGAAGAGGCCGTCGAGCACGGCCAGCGCCTCGGCGTCGTCGGGGTCCGCGGCCAGGATCGACCGGAGCTGCGCGATGGCCTCGTCGCTCCGGCCGAGGCGCTCTCCCGACAGCTTGGCCAGCCGGCGCCGGAGGCTCATGGTCTCCCTGGCTGCGCCTGGTGACGAGTCGGCCGCCGTGACCTTGGCGAGGCGCGCCTCGAGCACGGCGACCAGATCGGCCCAGCGCCCCTCGAGCTCGGCCGCCTCCTCCAGGCGGGTGAGCGTCTCCGGGCGCTCCGGGGCGAGGTCGTAGCCCTTCCGCGCATAGGCGAAGGCGGCCGCCTCGTCGCCCAGTCGCCGGGCAGAGAGCTCCTGAAGCGTCGCGAGCCGTGCCAGCCGCGCGTCCACGTCGTCCTCGGCCTCCGCGGCGAGGAGCACGTCGTGAAGGCTTCGGAGCCGCGCCCACTTCTCCTGCCCTTCGTAGATGGGCACCAGCGCTCGCGCAGCGCGGGCGTCCTCGGCGTCGATGGCGAGCACGCGCTCGTAGCTGCGGAACGCACGTTCGGGCTTGCCGAGCTGCTCCTCGTAGATCGCGGCGGCGCGGAAGCTCAGCTCCTTGGTCAGCTCCGGATCGTCGCTGCGCTCCGCGGCGCTCCCGAGCACGTCGACGAGCCCCTCCCAGTCGCCAGCCTCCGCATAGAGCGCCTCCAGGCCCGTCCAATCCCGTGCAGCGATGAAGGACTCGCGGAGCGTGCGGAGCGCGCGACCGTTTCGTGGGTCGATGGCGAGGATGCGCTGCCAGGCCCGCGCGGCCTGGGCCGGATCGTCGAGGTTCTCTCCGTAGACGGCGCCCAGCTTCTGCAGGACCTTCACGCGATCCGCGTCGGGAGCCTCCTCGCCCTCGCGCACGCGGCGCTCGAGCACCTCCGCCAGCGTCGCCCAGTCTTTCTCTCGCTCGGCGAGCTTCTCGAGGGTGTCGAGCCCGCCCTCCGTCTGCGGCGCCTCGGCGAGGACTTCCTTCCAGAGCGAAATGGCCTGACCGTGCCGATGCAGACGCTCGCCGGCGAGGCGTGCCGTCTCCACGCGCAGCGCGAGGCGCGCGTCGGGGTCCGACGCGAGGCTCGTCTCGCGTTCCAGCACCTCGTAGAGCGCATGCCAGGCACGCTTCTTCGTGTAGATGGTCTTGAGGAGCGAAAGCGTCTCGCGGTGCTCGGGATCGAGCGCGACGATCGCCTCGAGGGGCTTCGTCGCCTGGTTGTAGTTCGCGAAGCGATCGATCCAGAGCCGCGCCACACGCATGAGAAGGCCGATGCGCTTCTCCTGGTCCTCCTCGACCTCCGCCTGCTGGCCGAGGACCTGCACGAGGTCGTTCCAGCGGCCCATGGACTCGTAGGTCCCGGCCAGCTCGGCGAGTGCCCGGCGGTCCCCGGGCACCTCCTCCAGGAGGAGCTTGAAGGTGTTGATCACCATCACGTCGAGCTTCAGGGGCCCGCGGTAGATGACGACCAGCTCCTTCAACACGTCCACGCGGCGCGCGCGCACGGCCTCGTCGTCGCTGCGTGCGGGAAGCGTGTCGAGCTCGGCGCGCATGACCTCGACGAGGGCGTTCCACTTCTCGCCGTCGCGATAGAGGACACGCAGGGCTCGCCCCGCCTGCTCATTGCCCGCGTCGAGGCGCTGCACGGCCTTCCAGGCGTCGATGGCCCGCTCGGTGGCGCCGCTCTCCTGGGCGGCGCGCGCCACCTCGAGGGCCAGCTCGAGCTGCTGCTCCGGCGCCGCCACCCGGCGCGCATCGTTCAGGACGGTCACGAGGCGTCGCTTCGCGTCGTCGTCCTCCTGGTTGCCCAGCGTCTCCCGATAAAACGCCAGCATGGTGGCGTGGGCGGGCTCGATCTTACGCAGCCGCGCGAAGTAGGGCTCGGCCTCCGCGGGCTCCTCGCGGATGCGCCAATGCACCATGCCGATCTGGAGCAGGATGCCCTGCTCATCCTCGAGCTTCTGCCGTGAGCGAAGCGCGTCCTCGTAGAGGGCCACGAGATGATCCCACATCTCGCGTTCGGTGAAGTACTCGACCAGGAAGGTGAGCGCCTCGGCGTGCCCCGGCACGAAGTCGAGCACGCGCTCGTAGATGTGGGAGGCCCCCTCGCGATCCTCGAGGCGGCCGACGCGGGTGCGCGCGGCGCGGAGGTAGAGGTTGAGCTTCTCGTCGCGGTTGCGGGCCGCATCGCCGGTCTGCGTCAGGACCGTCGCGACGTCCTCCCAGCGCTCGCGCTCCGCGAGCGTGAGGCAATAGAGACGCGCCGCCCGCACGGAGGCCGGGTCGGCCCTCAGCGCCTGCTTGAAGAGCTTGTCCGTCTCCTTCGCGCGGTTCGAGGCGTACTGCCACACCACGCTGCCAGCCCGGGCGAGCATGGAGGTCTTGAGCGTCGCGTCGCTCGCCTCGCCGGCCACCTCGACGAAGCGGTCGGCGATGTCGCGCCAGCGCTCCTCGAGCTGTCCGAGCTCTTCGAGCATCTCGTCCAGCTCGTCGTCCTCGGACTCGGGCCCCTCGGCGTCCCCCAGGAGCTCGCGGGCGCGCGCGAAGGCCGACCGGGCGCCCGCGTCGTCCATCAGCTCGTCGCGCCGAAGCCGCCCGAGCTCCTTGAGGAGCGTGACCTGAAAGGAGCGATCGTCCGCCGTGAGCAGTAGCTCGAGCTCGATGAGGCGGGCGACGGCGTCGAGCTCGGCGCGCTTCTCGTGCTCGTGGCGCGCGGCTTCGAGGAGCCGAAGCGGTCGATCGCCGAGGCGCTCCGGATCGCCCGAGGCGATCGCCTCGCGGATACCTTCGACCGCGGCCGTGTTCTCCGGGTCCGCCTGGAGCGTCCCCAAGTAGTTCGCGATGGTCAGCGACGCCATGCGCTCGAAGGCCTCCCGGAAAGAAAAAGCCCTGAGATTCCAGGAACTAAGCCCCACCCGCGAAGCGAGCGGCATGGTAGCTTTCGGCGCGCTTTCCAATCAAGGGTGAAAAATGCCCTCCTCCGGCCGGCCCGCCGCAGCGCCATCCCCGGAATGCGGGCTCTTTGCAGCCGGGCCGACGCAGGCGATACATCGGGGGCATGAGCCCGCTCGCCGCCGTCCTCCTCGCGACGCCCTTCTTCGGACTGCAGCTGCAGGTCGATCCCGGCCTCTCCCTCGACACGTCCGCCCCGATGGCGCTGCTCGCGCTGGCAGACGAGGGGGCCGCGACGGGTCGGCGAGGCACCGCGCCCCGCATGTCGGCAGCCGAGCGCCGGGAGCTGCTCCAGCGGCGCCAGACGCTCCGGCCCGTGCACCGATGGCTCGGCGTCGCGACGTGGGCGGCCATGACGAGCACGGTCTTCCTGGGGACCATCCAGTACTACAACCTCTACGGCGGCTCGCGTACCTCGAACCCCTGCGTCGCCGGCAATGCGGTGTTCGGTCAGGACCAATGCGTGGGCACACCGGTGCCACACCTGGCCACGGCGATGGTCACGACGGGTCTCTACGCCGCGACCTTCGGCCTGAGCCTCGCCATGCCGGACCCCGTGGGCCTGGACGAAGGCGACAGCGACTACGCGCGGCGCCTTCGACGACACAAGCGCCTCCGCTGGGTCCACGGCATCGGGATGCTGCTCCAGATCATCACCGGAGTCATCGTCGCGAATCCCGAAGACTTTGGCCTCGACCGCTTCAATGACTATGGCCGGCTCCGTGCCCTGGGCACCGTGCACCTGCTGACCGGGTACGCGACCTATGCCACGACGACCTGGGCCGGCATCCTCTTCCTGACGGACGAGTGATGCGCTCGCTTCCCTTGCTGGCGCTGGCGCTCGCATGTGGCGGGTCGAGCTCGCCGCCGGCACAGGCGACGGGGCCGAACGCGGCGCCACCGACGGAGGACGCTACGGCGCGCACCATCGAGGCCGGCCCGGGCGGGGACGAGGTGATGGCCGAGGACCTTCGCGTCCTCTGCGCGGGCCTCGACGACGTCCGGCGCGACCCGACGCGGCCGCTGCGCGAGCGGCTGCGCGAGCTCGAAGCGTCGGTGCGCGACGCCGACGCGGCGCGCGGCGAGCGCTTCGATGCGCTCCTCTCGCGCCCGCCGGGTCCCGACACGACGGGCGCGAGCTGGTCCGCCGCGATCCGCGAGCGCGCCGCGATCGCTGGCGTGCCCATGCCGCGAGGCGCCTGTCCGGCCCTCGCGCCCGTGCTCACGGAGGCGCTGGGCGTCCCGCACGGCGGCGTGTCCTTCGCCGAAGACCTCGCCCGCCTCTGCACCGTCGTTGCCGAGGCGCGAAGCGAAGAGGCCGACGCGAGCCCCGACGTGCAGGCCGTCCGCGTCGCGGACCGCATCGACGCGGCGCTCAGCCACCCGCTCCTCCGGGAGATGCTCGAGGCCATCGCAGGCGTCGAAGCGCGCGTTCGCTACGCGACCTTCGTGGGCTGGGCCCTCGAGGACCCGGGCGTCGAGCCCGGCTGGTCCTGCCCACCGCTCGAGGCGCAGTGGTCGCCCGGCTGAGGCCGGAAAGGTAGACGGAGACGGAGAACCCGCGCCCTACCTCGCCAGGCTCCGTACGCCGGCCTGGTGCACCTTGCCCGGCAGCTTCCGCCCCACGATCGCTTCCGCCACCTGCCCCGCCTGCCAGACCCTCTCGAGGTCGACGCCGGTCGCGATGCCCATGCCCGCGAGCGTGTACGCGAGGTCCTCCGTCGCCAGGTTGCCCGCGGCGCCCGGCGCATAGGGGCAGCCCCCGAGACCCGCGACGGCTGCGTCGAAGTCGCGGATGCCGAGCTCGAGCCCGACGAGCATGTTCGCGAGCGCCGTGCCGCGCGTGTCGTGGAGATGGAGCGCCAGGCGCTCGGGCGGGATGCGCTCGAGGAAGTGCTCGAGGATGCGCCGCGTCTGGAGAGGCGTGCCGACGCCGATGGTGTCGCCCAGGCTCACCTGGTAGCAGCCGCGACCGAGAAGCTCCTCGGCGATGCGGAGCCCTGCCTCCGGGTCCACCTCGCCCTCGTAGGGGCAGCCCCACAGCGTGGAGACGTAGCCCCGCACCCGGAGGCCGGCTTCGATGGCTGGCCCGATGACTCCCTCGAAGGCCTTCAGGGTCCGGGCGATGGTCTTGTTCACGTTCTTCCGATTGTGGGTCTCGGAGGCGCTCACGAAGACGGCTACCTCGTCGAGCTTGCCCGCGAGGGCGCGGCGAAGTCCGCGAGCGTTCGGCACGAGCGCCGAATAGGTCACGCCAGGCTTGCGCTCGAGCATCTGGCAAACCTGGTCCGCGTCGGCCATCTGCGGCACCCACTTGGGCGAGACGAAGCTCGTCACCTCGACGCGGCGCAGCCCGGCGTCGACGAGCGCCTCGATGAGCCGGACCTTCGCGTGCGTCGCTACCTGAGAGGCTTCGTTCTGGAGCCCGTCCCGCGGAGCGACCTCATAGAGGGATACCGATTCGGGGAGTGCATCGAGCATGAGAGGTCCGTCGCGCCCGAAGCCACGGGGGTCAAGGGCGGAGAGCGCACGGGGGGCGGGCTCTGCTATCGTCGCGCGTCTCGGACGGACGGGGCCACGGGAGGAGAAGGTCTTGGCGAAGCGCGCGCTGGTCACGGGAGGAGCGGGGTTCATCGGCAGTCACGTCGCCGAGGCGCTCCAGGCGGACGGGCTCGAGGTCCGCGTCCTCGACGATCTCTCCACCGGCAACCGGGAGAACGTGCCCGACGGCGTGCCCCTCATCGAGGGCTCGATTCTCGACGCCGACGCCGTCCGGCGCTCCCTCGAAGGGGTCGACGTGGTGCTCCACCACGCGGCCCAAACGTCGGTCTCGGCGTCCATGCGCGGGCCCGTGCACGACGCCAAGGTCAACGTGCTCGGAAGTCTCGAGCTCCTCGAGGCGGCGGCCGCGGCCGGCGTGTCGCGCTTCATCTTCGCCAGCACCGGAGGCGCCATCTACGGGCACGTCCCGGAGGGCCGCGAGGCCGCCATCGGCGACCCGGCGCGGCCCGAGAGCCCCTACGCCTGCTCCAAGCTGGCCTTCGAGGGCTACCTGCACATGGCGCAAAAGGCCGGGACCATGGCCACCGTCGTGCTGCGCTACGCGAACGTCTACGGCGCCCGCCAGGACCCGCACGGCGAGGCAGGGGTCGTGGCCATCTTCCTCCAGCGGCTCCTCGCGGGAGAGCCGATTCAGATCAACGCCCGCCAAAGTGTCGGCGACCCGGGCTGCGTGCGCGACTACGTCTCGGTCGAGGACGTGGTGCGGGCCAACCGGCTGGCCGTGTCGGGCGCGCTCGACGGGGAGACCGTGCACGTGTGCACCGGCGAGGGGACCACGACGCGGCGCTTGGCGGAGGTCCTGGTGAAGCTGACCGGCAGCCCGAGCGAGGTCCGCGACGGGGAGCCCAGGCCCGGGGACGTCGAGCGCTCGGTGCTCGGCGTCGACGCCCGTCTGACTCCCGAGGTGGGCCTGGAAGAGGGCCTGGCGACGGCGCTCCGCTGGTTCCGCACCAAGGCCGGCTGAGGGATACCTCAGCCGCCCTTGAGCGCCTGGAGAGCGCCGCCCGCACAGCGATGGCGGCGAACGCGGAGCGTCCCGTCGGCCACGACGGCGACGAGTAGCACCTCGCCGGTCCACACGGCACGGCTCGCCGCCGGAGCGAGGCGGGGCGGGAGCAGGGCGCCGAGGTCGCCGGAGACCTCGCCCAGCGGCACACGCATCTCCCCGACGGCGAGCGCCGGTCCCGTGGCGTCGCAGGCGAGCTCCCGCCCGGGACCCAAGGGACGCGGCGCCTCCGTGGCCGAGGGGAAGACCGACGCGACCGGGCCTTCGTTCCGCTCGGCCACGAGCACCGCGGCCGAGCCGAGGGTCGCGAGGCCCCGCGGCCGTGCCCCGGGGAGCGCGGGCGCCGCCACGGCGTAGCGAGGCTCGAACTGGATGGCGTAGACCACCGTGCGCGGGACGCCGCCCTCCTCGATGCAGAGGCCGTAGAACCACACGCCGCCCGCCTGAACGTAGCCCACCAGCGGGCGCGCACACGGCGAGGCCGTGGCGAGACCGACCCCGCGACGCTCGGTGCCGGTCTCTTCAAGGCGGCGGAAGGCGAAGCGCGCGCAAACGGGCCCCTCGTGGCAGGGGCCGTCCTCCGCCCGGAAGAGCGCGCCCAGCTCTCCACCGGGACCCACGGCGAGCGCGAGGTGCCCGCGGGCGTCCGAGGCCCGCACGCCCGCCGCCAGCGCTTCCGGCGGCGAGGGGGCGAGCGCGTCGGGGTCCACCACCACGCGGCGGACCTCACCGCCAGCGCCGGCGGCCTCGTCGAC
>CALCTH010000141.1 GCA_937893795.1 uncultured Myxococcales bacterium
TGACGACCTGCTCGAGCTCCTGCGTACGACGGGGTTTCGCCGCGGCCGCTTCACGCTGACCAGCGGACGTGAGAGCGACTTCTTCATCGATTGCAAGCCCGCGGTGCTGCGCGCCGAAGGTCACGTCCTCGTCGGGCGCGCGCTTCGCGCCGCCTTGCCCTCGTTGCCGGGACCGATCGACGCCGTGGCCGGCGTGGAGCTCGGGGGCTGTCCTCTGGCGTCCGCCGTCGCCACGGTCAGCGCGCTCGAGGGCGCCCCCGTCGACGCGGTGTACGTCCGCAAGCAGGCCAAGGGGCACGGCTCGAAAAAGCAGCTCGAGGGGGCCGGGCACCTCGAGGGAGCGCGGCTGGCCATCCTCGAGGACACGGTGACCACCGGCGGCTCCACGCTGCGCGCCGCCGAGACCCTCGGCGCCGCGGGGTTCACCGTCGCCGGCGTGGTCGCGGTCGTCGATCGCGAGGAGGGTGCGCGCGAGGCCATCGAGGCGGCCGGCTACCCCTTCGTCTCGCTCTACCGCCGACGGGACTTCATGGGTCCGCCGGAGGGGATGTGAGGCGCGGCGCGCTTCTGCTCCTCGGCGCCTTCGGGCTCGCGTGCGCCGCGGCGCGACCGGTGACGCTCGAGGCCGGTCCACGCGATTACGTGGCGTCGGACTATCGCCGCGTCTACGAGCGCTGGACCCGCGACGCCGAGGCCTACGCCTGGACCGAGCTCGAGGACGTGCTTCGCGTCACGGCGACCTTCGAGGCCTGGGATTTCCGCTGGGCGTACGTCGTCCGCTACGCGCAGGACCACTCGCTCCTGCCCGACCAGCGGGAGGCCTTGCTCCAGGCGACGCTCAGCGACGCGGGCGCGAACCACCGCTTCTTCCTGACCCTCGCCGGGCAGTACTACCGGGAGGGCAACCTGGCGGCGCGCTCCACGGCCTGGCGCGTGCTCCTCGTCGACCCGGAGGGCGGGCAGACGGCGCCGGTGGAGATCGAGCGGCTCCGCCGCCCGAGCGCCGCGGAGCGCGTATATTTCCCCAGCATCGGCCCGTGGCGGCAGGCCTTCCGCGTCGTCTTCCCGGCGCTCCGGGAGGACGGATCCCCGAGTATCCCGGAGGGCGCGGACTTCGTCCTGCTCCGACTCACGGGCGCCCGCGGGCGCGTCGATTTGCGCTGGGATCTCGCGAGCTAGAACGGATCGGCGGCGCGCGTCGGCCGAAGCGAGGCCTCCCTCACGCGGCCCCTTTCGCCACGCTTGACCCCGTCAGCCCTCCCAACGTAGGGATGGTGTGCGGGGCGTGGGCCGGGGAACCGCCGGCGCAGGGCTCCGTCGCGGCAGGCCGCCGCGCACAGGGAGGAGAGCCCTCATGAGCATGCGCATCGGAACCGTGGCCCGGGTGCTGGCCGTCGTCTTGACCCTCGCCGGGTGCAAGGCCGACCCCGACGACCCCGAGGGTCAGGCCGAAGAGCTGGCAGATCCCGTTCGTCGGCCGAACGCCATCGCCAACCTGCACCGCCTCTATGGCACCGTGCTGGCGGACAACGGGAGCGACCGGAACGCGGCGCCCGTGAAGGCCTTCGCCGACCAGGTCGCCGCACCGCTGAACCAGGCCTACATCGACAACCCGGCGGACAGCCAGGCGCGCCTCAGCATGCTCACGCTCATGAACGAGATGCGGGAGCCGCGGACGATCCCGGCGCTCCTCGTCGCGCTCGATTGGCGGCCGGAGGTGAGCGAGGAGCACGCGATGCTCTCCGCCAAGACGTTCCAGTACATGGAGCTCGACGACGCCAAGAAGGGCGAGGTCATCGAGGCCCTCGGCGCCGCGCTGGGGAAGATCCGCCAGGCTCGCCCCGTCGACAATCGGCTTCGCGTGGAGCTGATTCGCGCCCTCGGGCGCCTCGAGGACCCGCGCGCCGCGCCGCACCTCGTCCGCGTCGCCTTGGCGCAGACCGAGGAGCAGAGCTTCCAGTTCAACCGCCTCGCGGGCGGAGCTCTCGGCAAGCTCGGCGATCCCGAGATGATCGACCCGATGATTCGCGGCCTCTTCCTTTTCTCGCCCTCGAACCCGGCGATGCGCATGAACGACGTGGCTGGAGAGGCCCTCGTGCGCATTGGCCGGCCGGCCGTAGCGCCGCTCCTCGCGCTCCTCCGGGGCGAGAACGAGGCCGCCAACGAGATCGCCGCGGCGTACATCGAAGCCGTGAAGCTCCGGGACGAGCAGGCGGCGTCCCAGATGAGCGTCGCGCAGATCACCGGCGGCGAGGCCACCTACGTGCTCGGCAACCTGGGCCTGCCGGAGGCCTTCGAGCCGCTCCTCGCCGAGGCGCGCGCGGAGGACCCGGACCGGCGGGTGAATGGTTCCATCGCCCTCGTCCGCCTGAACCTCGGCGGTGCCGAGAGCCAGCAGGTCAAGACCGTGCTCCTCGACACCTACGAGAACGCCGGCGATGGCTTCCGCGGCGTGCAGCGGCGCGCGCAGCTGCTGGCCGCCATGCGCCAGGCGTACGACGCCACCTACCTCGACTTCTTCTTCGAGCAGGCCACGAGCGGGGACACCCACCCCGAGGTGCGCATCCAGGCGATGCTCGCGTACGCGCTCCTCGCCACGAAGGGGGAGGCCGCGCGGGCCGAGAGCTGGCTCGCCGCGAACGAGAGCGACAACTACCACGCCAGCTTTCAGAGCGCGGTGCAGAAGTCCTTCGAGGTCGCGGACGGCTGCGACGAGGACGTCGCTTGCTACCTCGGCATGATGGACGACAGCGACGCGGAGAAGGTGCGGAAGGCCGCCTTCATGCTGGGTCGCCTCGCCGTCGGGAACTCGGAGGCCATCGCCAAGCTCACGGACAAGCTCGGGGCCGCCTCCATCGATGTGCGCCTCTCCGCCATCCAGGCCCTCGACCGCATCGCCGTCGCGGGAGCGCCGGCGGCCGTCGAGAAGATCGAGGAGCTGCGGCAGGTCGAGGAGGGCCGGGCCATCTGGACCCAGTTCAGCCGCGAAGCGCTTCCCATCGAAGCGCGTCTCAAGGTGCGCGCCAGCTGAGTGAGGCCCGGGCGGATCGTCTCCGCCCGGGTTTTCCGACGTCGGCGCCCGCCTTCACGTATGGTGAGCCCGCCGATGATTCGACTGGAAGTGAGGACCGGCGACGCCGCGGGGGCGCGTGTCGAGAGCGGCGAGGAGCTCGTGCGCCTGGGGCGCAACGCGAGCAACGAGCTCGCCCTCGCCGATCCCCACGTCTCGGCGGAGCACGCCTCCATCATCCACACCGGGGAGTCCTACGTTCTCCGGGACCACCACAGCACCAACGGCACGCACGTGCGGCGGGAGGGGGCGCTCCACGACCTCACGGACGAGCCGGGACGCGCGCTCGCGCTCGTCGACGGCGACGTGATCCTGCTCGGCGAGCTCGACGGGGCCGTGGAGATCACCGTCCTTCTGAGTGAGGAGGACGAGGACGACGGCGCGCGCATCGTGTCGTCGCGGAACGTCGACGCCCTCCAGGAGGTCGAGGCCGCCGCGGAGCGGGAGCTGCTGGCGCAGCTCTACGAGGCGCAAAAGGAGATCAGCGCGGCCGGCGACGTCGACGAGGTGCTCGACGCCGTGGCGGCGGCGGTCTTTCGCTTCCTGAGCCGAGCCACGCACGTGACGCTCGCGCTCCGCGAGCCCGGCGAGGACGGCCGCTATCAGGCGAGCTCGCGCTACGTGCCGATGGGGACGCGCGTGCGAGACGCGGGGCGCGCGGCGGACGCGATCCCGATCACGCGGAGCGTCTTCAAGAAGGTGGTCCGGGAGCGAGCGGCCGTGCTCGCCGCCGACGCGCGCCGCGACGTGGGCGAGACGGCTGCGCTCATGGCGGCGCAGATCCTGTCGACCATCGGCGTCCCGCTCTGGCAAGGCGACGAGATCCTCGGCGTGCTCCAGGCCGACAACCGCGCCGCCCAGGGCATCTTCAAGGAGACGGACCTCGAGGTTCTCGCGCTCCTCGCTCAGACGGCCAGCCAGGGCTTCGTGCGCGCGGGCCTCGTCGGGCGTCTGCGCGTCGCGGAGGAACGTCAGCGCAACGAGAACACCTACCTGAAGGCACGCGAGGAGCGCCGCCGCGGAGGCATCATCGGCGAATCGAAGGCCATGAAGGAGGTCTTCGATCTGCTCCGGAAGGTCGTCGCGACGCGGGTTACCGTGCTCATCGAGGGCGAGACGGGAACGGGCAAGGAGCTCGTCGCGAGCGCGGTGCACTACGAGAGTCCGCGACGCGCAAAGCTCTTCGTGGCGCAGAACTGCGCGGCGCTCCCGGAGAACCTCCTCGAGAGCGAGCTCTTCGGACACAAGAAGGGGTCCTTCACCGGCGCGACGGACGACAAGAAGGGGCTCTTCGAGCTCGCTCACGGCGGCACGCTCTTCCTCGACGAGGTGGGGGAGATGCCGCTCTCGCTCCAGGCCAAGCTGCTCCGGGTGCTTCAGGAAGGCGAGGTGCGTCCCATCGGCGCGGCGCGCCCGCGAAACGTCGACACGCGCATCGTGGCGGCGACGAACCGGGACCTCGAGGCCGAGGTGCGCGAGGGGCGTTTCCGTGAGGACCTCTTCTACCGCCTCAAGGTCTTCCCCATTCGTCTCCCGCCTCTCCGCGAGCGCCGCGAGGACATCCCGCTCCTCGCGGGGCACTTCCTCCGGCGCTACGCGGAGGAGTTCGGGCGCCGCGTCGACGGCTTCGGCCAGGCGGCGATGGAGCAGCTCCAGGCCTACCGTTGGCCGGGCAACGTGCGGGAGCTCGAGAACGAGGTGCAGCGCCTGGTCATCCAGCTCGAGGACGACCCCATCGTGAAGCCGCAGCACCTGAGCGCCCGGGTCCGCGACGCGGAGGGCTCGCTCATCGACCGCGTGAAGCCGAAGGGCGCGCTCAAGGAGAAGATCCAGGCCCTCGAGATGGAGATCCTCCGGGAAGCCCTGGCGGACCATGACGGTAACAAGTCGCAGACCGCCAAGACGCTGGGCATCACGCGCGAAGGCCTCCACAAGAAGCTGAAGAACTACGGGATGACATGCCCGGTGCTCGCGTCCGAGACGGCTTTGGCGGCGCCCTGCTCGTCGGCGCCGTCGGGGCGCGCTTCGCGGGCGTCCGTGCCCTTCGCGGCCACGACTACGTGGCGGCCATCCTGCTGAGCATCGTCGGCATCGCGCTCGTGGGCGCTGGGGTCGAGCTGCTGCGGGTGCGGGCTGGCGAATGACCTCGCCCCCGGCCCGGCGTGCCCGTCTCGGGGCCCTCGCCTCGCTCCTGGCTCTGGGATGCGCCAACGCCGGATGTGGCGAGGGGGCGCGGGATCGCGAGGCAGCGGACGCGGGTGCCGCGATGGCCCCG
>CALCTH010000142.1 GCA_937893795.1 uncultured Myxococcales bacterium
GTCCAGGCAGCGGTCCTCGGGCGCGACCGTGAACGGCGCGCGGGTCATGGTGTGGCGGACGAGCACGTCTCTCGTATCGGCGCCCCGGGGCCCGTTCCCGGCCCCGTTCTTCCGATTCGACCCGCGTGAGCCTCCGATCCGCCGCCGCGGGCCGCTCAGGCGCGCTCGACGAGGCACACCGCCCAGACCTGCACCGCGCGTCCCTCGGCCATCGCGCCCAGGCCCTCGAACGTCTTGCCCTTCACGTTGACGGCGTCGACCTCGACGCCCGCGAGCTCTGCGATCGACGCGCGCATCTCCGCGCGGTGCGGCTTGATGCGCGGTCCCTCGGTCGCGACGACGACGTCGACGTTCACGAGCGTCCAGCCGGCGCCGCGGACGAGCGCGCGCGCGCCGCGGAAGCGCTTCGCGCTGTCGGCGTCCTTCCACTCCGGGTCGTCGTCGGGGAACAGCGTGCCGATGTCGTCGCGGCCCGCCGCGCCGGTCACCGCGTCGGTGAGCGCGTGCCGGCCCGCGACGCTCACGGGGTCGGGGCCTTCGCCGCGGCGGCCTCCGCGGCGACCGCGGCGTCCGCCCGGCGCGCCAGCCGCTCCGCCTGGTCTCGGCCGGGGAGATAGGGGAGGGGCCAGCGAACGGCGTCCGTGTGGCCGAGCGCCGTCGCGGCGTGGAGCGTCCAGTAGGGATCGGCCAGGTGCGGTCGCGCCAGCGCGCAGAGATCCGCCCGGCCGGCCATGAGGATGGAGTTCACGTGGTCCGGCTCGTAGATGTTGCCCACGGCCATGGTCCGGAGCCCCGTCTCGTTTCGGATGCGGTCGCTGAAGGGCGTCTGGAACATGCGCCCGTAGACGGGTTCGGCGCGCGTCGAGGTCTGGCCCGCGGACACGTCGATGAGATCCGCGCCGGCCTCCGCGAAGGCCTGGGCCATCACGACCGCGTCGTCGGGCCCGTTGCCTTCCCCCGGCACCCAGTCGTGGGCGCTGATGCGCACGCTCATGGGCCGTTCCGCCGGCCAGGCCGCGCGGACGGCCCGGAACACCTCCAGGGGGTAGCGGAGGCGATTTTCGAGCGAGCCGCCATAGCCGTCCGTGCGCCGGTTCGTGAGCGGCGTGAGGAAGCTGCTCAGCAGGTAGCCGTGGGCGCAGTGGAGCTCCAGCATGTCGAAGCCGCAGCGCGCCGCGCGCTCCGCCGCCGCGACGTGCTCGGCGAGCACCCGCTCCATGTCCGCCCGCGTCATCTCCCGCGGCACGGCGTTCGCCGGCGACCACGGCACCGGCGAAGGACCGATGACCTCCCAGTTCCCGCGCGGGAGCGGCGCGTCCATGGTCTCCCAGCCGAGCTGCGTCGAGCCCTTGGGGCCCGAGTGGCCGAGCTGCAGGCACATCTTGGCGCCGGTCTCCCCGTGCACGAAGCGGACGATGCGCGCGAAGGCCTCCTCGTGCGCGTCCGTGTAGAGCCCCGTGCAGCCCGGCGTGATGCGGCCCTCGGCGGAAACGCAGGTCATCTCGGTGAAGACCAGCCCCGCGCCGCCCTGCGCCCGCGCGCCGTAGTGCACCAGGTGGTAGTCCGTCGGGCAGCCGTCGACGGCCTTGTACTGGTCCATCGGCGAGACGACGACGCGGTTGTCGAGCGTCATGGCGCGGAGCTTCAGCGGCGCGAACATGGGCGGGCGAGCCTCGCCGTCCCAGGCGACGCCGGCCTCGCGGTGGGCCGCCTCCTGGAACCAGCCTTCGGCGCTTCCGAGCCAGGCCCCGTCCCGGAGACGCAGGTTCTCGTGGCTGATGCGCTGGCTCCGGGTGAGGAGCGAGTAGTTGAACTGGACCGGGTCGAAGTCGAGGTAGCGGTGCACCTGCTCGAACCACTCGAGGCTGTTGCGTGCCGCGTTCTGGAGCCGAAGCACCTCGAGGCGCCGCTCGTCCTCGTAGCGCTGCAGCGCCGTAGCGAGGTCCGGCTCCTCCGTGACGAGGTCGGCCAGCGCGATGGCGCTCTCGAGCGCGAGCTTGGTCCCGGACCCCACGCTGAAGTGGGCCGTCGCGGCGGCGTCTCCGAGGAGCACCATGTTGTCGTGGTGCCAGCGCCCGCAGAGCACGCGGGGGAAGCGGAGCCAGGCCGAGCCCCGGATGTGGTTCGCGTTGGTCATCAGCGGGTGGCCGCCCAGGTGCTCGGCGAAAATCCCCTCGCAGACCGCGATGGACTCCTGCTGGCTCATTTCACCGAAGCCATAGGCCTGGAAGGTCTCTTCGTCGGTCTCGACGATGAAGGTCGCCGTGTCGTCGTCGAACTGGTAGGCGTGCACCCACACCCAGCCCTTGTCGGTCTTCTCGAAGAGGAAGGTGAAGGCGTCGTCGAACTTCTGCGTCGTACCGAGCCAGACGAAGCGGCAGTGGCGATGGTCGATGGCGGGCTGGAAGTGGGCCGCGTGCTCCTTCCGCGTCCTCGAGTTGAGGCCGTCCGCGGCCACGCGCAGGTCGAAGTCGGCGAACTCGTCCGTCGACGCGATCTCGCGCTCGAAGATGAGCTCCACGCCAAGCTCGCGGGCGCGCTCCTGGAGAATCTGCAGCAGCTTCATGCGGCCGATGCCGCAGAACCCGTGCCCGCCACTCACGATGCGCTGGCCGTGGATGTGCACGGCGATGTCGTCCCAATAAGCGAAGTGCTCACGGATCCGGGCCGCGCTGATGGGGTCGTTGCGCTCCAGGTTTCGCAGGCTCTCGTCGCTGAGGACGACGCCCCAGCCGAAGGTGTCGTCGGGGCGGTTTCGCTCGACGACCACGACCTCGTGCGAGGGGTCCCGCAGCTTCAGCGAAATTGCGGCGTAGAGGCCTCCCGGGCCTCCGCCGAGGCAGGCGACGCGCATGCCCGTCAGGCTGGGGGGGCGAGGCGTACGCATCAAGCGGATCGCGCGCGGCGCCGTGATTCTTCGCGGCTCCGTGATTCGCCGCGGCTCCGTGATTCCTCGCGCGGCGCGCGTTTCTCGACGCCGCCTTCTCCCGCATACTCTCGTTCTCCCGGGGCCCTTGGCCCCAAGGTGCCGCCATGACCCCCGAAGACGCCCGCGCGAAGCCGAGCCCGCTCAAGTGGGACGACCCCTTCCTCCTCGAGGAGCTCCTCGCCCCCGAGGAGAAGCTCATCCGGGACACGGCCCGGGCCTACGCCCAGGAGAAGCTCGCCCCGCGGGCGCTCGCGTGGAACCGCACCGAGTCCTTCGACCCGGTCATCTATCCGGAGATGGGCGAGCTCGGGCTCCTCGGCGCGACCATCCCCGAGGAGTACGGCGGCGCCGGCACGAGCTACGTGGCCTACGGGCTCATCGCCCGGGAGATCGAGCGCGTCGACTCCGGCTTCCGGAGCTGCGCGAGCGTGCAGAGCTCGCTCGTGATGCACCCCATCTACGCCTACGGGACCGAGGAGCAGCGGCAGAAGTACCTGCCGGGCCTCGCGAGCGGTGAGCTCATCGGCTGCTTCGGGCTCACGGAGCCGGACCACGGCTCCGACCCGGGCTCGATGGTGACGCGGGCCAAGCGGGTCGCCGGCGGCTACTCGCTGAGCGGGGCAAAGACCTGGATCACGAGCTCGCCGGTGGCCGACGTCTTCGTCGTCTGGGCCAAGAGCGACGCCCACGACGGCCAGATCAAGGGCTTCGTGCTCGAGAAGGGCATGGAGGGCCTCACGGCGCCGAAGATCGAGGGCAAGATGAGCCTCCGGGCCTCGGTGACCGGCATGATCCTCATGGACGAGGTGGTCGTGCCGGAGGAGAACCTGCTGCCTCACGTGCGCGGCCTCGCCGGACCCTTTGGCTGCCTCAACCGGGCCCGCTACGGCATCAGCTGGGGCGTCATGGGCGCGGCCGAGTTCTGCTGGCACGCCGGACGCCAGTACACTCTCGACCGGACGCAGTTCGGCAAGCCCCTCGCTGGCACGCAGCTGGTGCAGAAGAAGCTCGCGGACATGCAGACCGAGATCTCCCTCGGCCTCCAGGGCTCGCTTCGCCTCGGGCGGCTCATGGACGAAGGCCGCGCGCCCGTGGAGCTCATCAGCCTGATGAAGCGCAACAACTGCGGCAAGGCCCTCGACATCGCGCGGGTCAGCCGCGACATGCACGGCGGCAACGGCATCGTCGACGAGTACGGGGTCATCCGGCACGTGATGAACCTCGAGACGGTGACCACCTACGAGGGCACCCACGACATCCACGCGCTCATCCTCGGGCGCGCCCAGACGGGCATTCAGGCCTTCTTCTGAGCCACGGTCCGCGCCGGGCGCTCCGCTCCTCGGCCGATGGAGGGGCTCGCGGGCGGCGCGCGCGCGCCATGCGCCCTACCTTCCGACCATGATCTGGAGCCTGCTGCGGGGGACCGAATGGTCGATGCTCCTCGACGTGGTCTCGCCCTCCTTCTTCGACGTGCTCCCCGCAGGGCGCGTGGCGAGGGCGGTGAAGGACCTCGCGCGCGGCACGCGGAGCGCGTCGCGTGCCCGTGAGGCACGGGAAGCTCGGGCGGCGTTGCTTCGCGCCTCGGGCCTCTCCATCGTGGTCGATGCGGACGCCCGGGCGCTGGCCAAGGCGACGCCGCCGGGGAGCGACCCGGATCGGCAGGCCCGGGGCCAGCGCCTCCTCGAGCTCTACTTCCACCAGCTCTACGCCGGGGAGGTCACGCTCCTCGATCTGCGGCCGGAGCGGGCCGTGGCGCTCGGCGAGACGCTCCGCTGGGACCCGGGTGCGCTCCACGTCCGCTGGGCGGCGGACTTCCTGCCGGCGATGCGCGACCTCTACGCCGGCTTCTACCGGGACGACGAGGCGCGCTTTCAGCTCGCCCTCGAAGCACTCGATCTCGTCGCCGCCGAGGACGTTTTCCGTCGCCAGTTCGGCGAGGGCGACCAGCGCGCCGTGCGCTTCGAGGTCGCGGCCTTCCGGAGCACGTTCCACGAGGCCTTCCTCCGCTGCAAGGAGGCCGGTCAGCAGCTCCACGGCGACTTCGTCGCGCTCGGCGTCTACCTCGCCACGCTCTACCTCCACCTGGAGGCCCTCGGCGGCACCTTCGACGTGCGGGACGCCTTCGAGCGTGGCAGCGCGGGCGCCTGAGCGCGCTCAGACCAGGGTGCGCGCGGCTTCGCAATAGATGCGCACGAGCTCCGCGTAGAGCTCTTCACCTTCCGCGGCGCTCGCGTCCGCCGGGTAACCGAAATAGGCCTGGTCGCCGCCGGCCGTCTTGAAGGTGGTGTTGCCCTCGCGCGCCGCCGTGACGAGCGACGTCGGGTTGGGCGCGAGTGTCCGCATGCGGGTCGTCTTCACGAGCTCCGGGCGGGCAGCGAGCACGAGGCTCGTCTCGTAGCTGCCCGCATGGCAGGCGCCGCTCTTGAACTCCTCGCCCAGGCGCTCGGCATAGCGGCGCCGGACGATGTTCGGGAAGACGCAGCGCGCGCCATGCTCGCTCGCCTCGGCCTGGCAGGTTTCCAGAGCGCTCACGTTGGCCGGCTCCAGGTGGGCGTTGATGATCACCGTACCGGCGAAGCCCGCGCGCTCGGCGCCCAGCACCACGTCCACGACCAGCCCGCGCGTCGTGTCCTCGCGCACGCTGATCGTGCCGCCGAAGTCGGCGGCGTACTCCGTGACCGCGTACGCCACGGGCGGCAGCACGACGGCACGGATGCCCTCGCCGCGGAGCGCGCGCGCCGTGCGGAGCGCGGCCTCCTCGCTGATGATCACGTCGGTCATCAGCGGCAGATGCGGGCCGTGGGCCTCGGTGGCTCCCGTGGGCAGGAGCGCCAGGGCCCCGCGCTGGGCCTCGGCCTCTTCGTAGCTCATCTCCGCCAGCTTCAGCGGCGCGTCGTCCATCCCGTCTCCATCCAGCTCAGCGTAGGTTCCGCCGCATCACCTTGCCGCGGTCGTTCCGCGGGAGCGTGGAGAGGAAGGCCACCTTCCGCGGGAACTTGTAGCGGGTGAGCGTCGTCTTCGCGTGCTCCTGAAGCTCTTCGGCCAGCGCGTCCGAGGCCTCGCGGCCCTCCCGGAGCACGACGAAGGCTTTGGGTACCGTGAGCCCGGCGTCGTCCGGGACGCCCACGACGGCGCACTCGCGCACCGCCGGGTGCGTGGCGAGGCAGTCCTCGATCTCGAGCGGCGAGACCCATTGGCCGCGCACCTTGAGCATGTCGTCGGCGCGACCCGCGTACCAGAAGCGGCCCTCGTCGTCCTGACGGAAGAGGTCCTGGGTCACGCACCACCTGCCGTGGAAGGTGTCCCGGCTCGCGTCCTGGCGCCGCCAGTAGCAGAGCGCCGTCGAGTCGCCGGCGATGTGGAGCCGGCCGATCTCCCCCGGCGTCACGTCCTGGCCCTCGGGGCCGACGATGCGCGCTTCGTAGCCTTCGACGAGGCGTCCCAGGCTGCCGGGGGTCACGTCGCCGGGCTTGTTCGTGATGAAGATGTGGAACATCTCCGCCGAGCCGATGCCGTCACAGAGCTCGGCGCTCGGGTAGCGCTCCTTCCAGCGGGCGTAGAGCTCCGGCGGGAGCGCCTCGCCCGCGCTCAGCGCGATGCGTACCGTCGAGAGGTCGTCGCTTCGCTCGCTGTCGACCATCTGCCGGATCATCGCGGGCACGTTGGTGAGCACCGTGACGCCGTGCTTGGCGACGTGGTCGAAGAGCCTCTCCGCGGTCGGCTTCTCCCGGAAGAGCACGGCCGTGCCGCCCACGGCGAAGGGGAACATCAGGTTCGTCCCCGTCGCGTACCCAAAGTAGAGGCGGCTGACGCTCACGAAGACGTCGTCCGAGCGGAGCCCGAGCGTGCGCTTGGCGAAGACTTCCGTGTTGAAGGCGAAGTGCCGGTGGAGATGGACGGCGCCCTTAGGCTTGCCCGTCGTGCCGCTCGTGAAGAGCCAGCCAGCCACGTCGTCCTTCGAGGTGCGCGCCGTCCGTGTCTCCGAGCTCGCGTCTTCGAGGGCCTCCTCGTAGCGCTCGAACCCCTCGGGGAGCTCGCCGGGCCCGACCATCCAGCGGACGTGGCACTCGGGGTGGTCGGCGAGCAGCGGCGCCAGCCGCTCCATGAGCTCCGCGTCGGCCACCACGGCGCGACAGCGCGTGTACGCGAGCAGGTACGCGAAGTCTGCGGCGGTCCCGAGGGGGTTGGACATGCAGAAGACGCCGCCGGCCTTCAATACCCCGAACCAGGTCTCCACGAACTCGAAGCCGTCGTAGAGGAGCATCAGCACGCGGTCGTCCGTCCCGATGCCGCGGGCGCGGAGGGCGTCGGCGACGCGGTTCGCGCGGGCTTGCACCTGGGCGTAGGTCTGCGCGTCGTCGCCCACGGCGACGGCCACGCGGTCGCCGCGACCCTCCTCGACGCGTGCGTCCAGGTAGTACTGCGCGAGGTTGAACTCGTCGGGGAAGCTGGGGAGCGCGGCCATCGCGGCGAGCCTACCGCGCCTCCGCCGGTCCGCGCGTCGTGTCAGCGCACGCTCACGCGGCCCCGAGGCTCGCAGCGAGGCTACGGCCCGCCGCGCTCGTCGTCAGGGCGCGGAGCGGTCCGATGCCGTGGGCGACCAGCCAAGGCACGACGAGGCCCGGCAAGGGCGGCCGGCACCAACAGCGCAGCGGCCCGGGCTCGTGCTCGCGCCCAACAAGACACTCGCAGCGCAGCTCT
>CALCTH010000143.1 GCA_937893795.1 uncultured Myxococcales bacterium
CTCCGCCCATTTCGACGTTCTCCATATCACTTTTGAACCCGTCGAGCACGAAGAAAAAGATTCGATGCGGCCCTTCGGCTGAGAAGAATGCATTGAGACGACGGAGCATTCGGTCTCGTCGCACCAGCTCCTCGACGAGCGGTCGGCGCTGCGGCTGCATCTTCCCGTCCCTGCATGTCCGGTGGGCGCTCCCCTTATCAACGGGCCGCGAAAAAAAACCGGCCGCGACCCGCCACGGCCCGAAACGAAGCTTCCAGGACGCCCGACCGTAGGGTGGACATGATGCGCGACGGCGACGGCGACGGTCCCGACAGCCCGAGCAGCGACGCCCCCGGCGTCGTCGCGCGCGCTTCCGGCGACGCCGCGCGCTGGGTCACGACCTGCCGCTCGGCCCTCGCCGAGGCCGACCCGCTGCTCCGCGCGGAGGCCTACCTGGGCTATCTCGAGCGCTACCCGACGGGCCGGGAGAACCGGCGCGCGGCCGAAGCCGTCGAGTCGCTCCTCCTCCGCGTGCCCGACGACGCCCGCGACCGCGTCGCGACGCGGCTCCGGGAGGTGCGCGAGCGCGTCATGCCGCCGCTCGAACCGGATTCCTGGAAGCGCTAGGGCCGCGGCCGAGGCGAAGCCGAGACCGAGGCCCCCCGTTCCCTCGCCCTTGCCCGTGGAGATTGGGCCGGAGATTCACCGTGCGCGTTGGCCCCTAGCCTCGGTTTTGGGTCGGGTGTCTTGCCCGCGGGCAGGGGCAAGGGCACAGGCAGGGGCAGGTTTTTCGGTTAGCGCGGGTCGATGGGGGTCGCCGGAAAGCTCTCCCCCTCCCGCACCTCGGCCTCGAGCAGCGCCATCGCGCGGAGCACCGTGCGTTCGCCGAAGGGGCGGCCGGCCAGCTGGACCGCGAGCGGGAGGCCGGCGCTCTCCTCTTCGATGGCCGCGGCCCGCTTCTCCACCCGGTCCCGGGTGTTGCTCCGCACCAGCTCGTCCGTGCGTACGCGGCTCACGGGTACGACGCCCGCCGGGCGATCGAGGAGGTTGTAGCGGCAGACGTAGCTGAACCCGAGCGTGAAGTCCGCGCTCATCCCGATGGGGCAAGCCGGCGTCGCGAAGACCGGTCCGAGCACCAGGTCCACACCCGCGCGGTCCCAGGCTTCCAGAGCCTCGCGCTTGAGCTCGGTGCGCCGTGCGACGAGCTCCCAGTAGGTCTTCACGCTCTTTTCCCCGAGGGCCTCGAGCAGCTTCGGCACCCGGGTCTCCCCCGTCAGCCGAAGCCCGCGCGCCAGGCCCCGCCTCGCGGCCGCGGGCAGGCGGCCGAGGCGTCCGAGCAGGCGAAGCGGCTCGATGAGCGTTTCGCCGTCGAGCGCGGCGTCGAGGGTGGCCAGACCGTCGCTGCTCACGCCGCCGAAGTAGAGCCACACGCTCTCCTCCACGTTCGGTGGCGAGAAGCGCAGCGTGCGGCAGCCGGCGCGCTCGAGGGCGTCCGCGGCCTCGCGCACGGCCCGGCGCACGGAGGTCGCGGGCGTGAGGAAGCCGTCGTCCTCGACCACGCCCACCACGAGCGGTCGGTCCGGCACGGGCGCGTCGTCCAGCGGCGGAACACGCGGGTCGAGGGGGCTCATGCTCCGCGCCGAGAGCACGTCCATGAGCAGCTCGAGATCGCGCACGCTCCGGGCCATGGGCCCGATCTGTGAGCGAATGAGCTCCTGCCCCGGCAGCAGGCCGCGCGAGCCCACGTTCGACCAGCGGTCGTTCGTCGGCTTGAGGCCGAGCACGCCCGTCATCGCCGCCGGTGTGCGGATGGAGCCGCCGATGTCCGTGCCGACGCCCACCACGCTCGTGCCGCACGCGAGCGCCGCCGCCGCGCCGCCGCTCGAGCCGCCGGGGCCGTGCCCGTGGCTCCAGGGGTTGTGCGTGGTCCCGAAGAGCGGGTTGGTCGTCTCGAGCGGCGCCAGCAGGGTCTGCGGCACGTTGGTCTTCCCGAGCACCAGCGCGCCCTCTTCACGGAGCCGGCGGACGACCACGGCGTCACGGGCCGCCGGCTGCCCGCGCCGGCTCGAGAGCCCGAGCGTCGAGGGGATGCCGGCGACGTCGACGCTCTCCTTGATGGTCACGGGG
>CALCTH010000144.1 GCA_937893795.1 uncultured Myxococcales bacterium
CTCCCATCGTCGTCGCGAGCGCGAGCGCGGCGCCGCCCGCGACGAGCAGCACCAGCCCGATCACGAGCGGCAGCCGGGAGCCCGCGGCCGGCGCATGGGGCGTGGTCGCACTGGCTTCAGGCGGATGGGGCGTGGCGACGGATGGCGTCGCGGCGGGCATGTAGGCGGGGGCCGGCTCGGGCTCGGTGTTCGGCGCGAGCGCCGGGGCGGCCTGGGTCATGCCACCCGTGAAGCTCGGGTCGCTCGCGAGGGCCGACACCGGTCGGTTCGCCGTCGAGGGTGCGGTCACCGCCGCGGGCACGGAGTCCAGCGCCGCGAAGGGCAGGAGCGCGGCCCGGAGCGACGCGCAGTCCTGGTAGCGATGCTCGGGGGCCTTCGCGAGCAGCCGCGACACGATGGTCGCGAGGTCCGGTGGCACGTCCGGCCGGAACTCGCGCAGGTTCGGCGCCGGCTCCGTGCAGATCTTCAGGACGAGCATCGGGTAGGAGTCGTCGTCGAAGGGGTACTGGCCCGTGAGCGCCTGGAAGAGGATCACGCCGAGGCTGTAGAGGTCGGCGCGGTGGTCGATGGTCTTCTTCCCCTGCGCCTGCTCGGGGGCCATGTAATAGGGCGTCCCGAGCGTCGTACCCGTCTGCGTCATCGAGCTCCCGGGCCCGGCGGCGTCCTTCATCTTCGAGATGCCAAAGTCGAGCACCTTCGCGAAGTCCGGGTTCCCGGAGCGCGCGATGAGGAAGATGTTCTCGGGCTTGAGATCGCGGTGGATGATCCCCTTCGCGTGGGCGGCCTGAAGCGCGTCGCAGACCTGGAGCAGGATGCGCACGACGCGCCCCACCGGCTGCGGCCCCGTCGCCTCGATGTCGGCGGCCCAGTCCCGCCCATCGAGATACTCGAG
Source organism: uncultured Myxococcales bacterium (assembly GCA_937893795.1). Lineage (GTDB taxonomy): Bacteria > Myxococcota_A > Polyangia > Polyangiales > Houyiibacteriaceae > CALCTH01. The sequence continues at coordinate 893 of CALCTH010000144.1, forward strand.
CACCATGAACACGGAGCCGTCGTCGAAGCGGCCCATGTCCGTGACTTCGATGATGTTCTCGTGGCCGATGGCCGTCGCGGCGAGCGCCTCGTTGTGGAAGCGCTTGACGATGGCGGCGTTCATCGCGAACTGCGCGTGGAGCGCCTTGATCGCGACGCGGCGCTTGATGAGCAGGTGCTCGCCCTCGTAGACGGCGCCCATGCCGCCCTCGCCAAGCCGGCGCACGATGCGGTAGCGGTCCTGGAGGACCATGCCGATGCGCGGGTCCTCCGAGTCCCTCCGCGTGACGTCGCCGTGCTCCATGCGCCGTTAGGTATACCGCAAGAAGAGGGGGAATCTTGGGAGCTCAGCCGTCGTCGAGGGTCACATCGGACAGCTCGGTGACGCCGAGCACGTAGCCCGGCGTCAGCCCCGGGGAGCGCGCGCTCACCCAGATGGTGTGGCGGCCGGGCTGCACGGGCATGGCCAGCTCGACGTTCTGCCCAGCGTCCGGCGCCTCGACGCAATGCGCCTCGCCCTCGGGGTCGCGCACCACGATCCCCACGGCGTCGTCCTCCTCCGGCCGCGCGAGGAAGCGTAGCTCGGCGAAGGTCCCGTCGGCCTCCACCACGTGGCCCGGCGCCTCGCCGACGAAGCCCGTGCAGGCCTCGCCGAGCAGCGTGGCTTCGAGGGGACCGCCTGCGTCGCCGCTCAGCGTCTGCGGATCCGGCGTGAAGCCCGGGTAGAGCGTGAGCGTTCCGAAGCGCGGGTCGGCGTGCGGCTGTAGCTCCGGCCGCGGCGGAGGAGGCGGCGGCGCGGGCGTGGCCGGTACCGCCGGGAGGGGCTCCGGGGCCACCGAGGCTGGCGGCTCCGCTTCGCACGCGGCGAGCACGAGGGGGGCGAGCACCCACGCGACGGGAAGCGAAGCACGCGTCACGCGGCGGCCATACCACAGCCCCGCGCTGCGAGCAGCTGCGCCCGCGCGCTCGTCACCCGCTAGGCGAGCCGGATCACGTAGCTGTGGGCGCCCTGGACGTCGCGCACGAGCGCGAAGCGGCCCGCCGTGATGTCCGTGGCCGCGACGACGACGGCTCCGCCCGCTGCCTGGACCGAACGACAGGTCGCATCCGCGTCTTCGACGGCGAAGTAGGGCATCCAGCGCGGTGGGTGGTCGCCCCACGCCTCGTTCAGCCGGAGCACGTGTCCGATCATCTTGTCGCCGTTCGCCAGGAAGGCCTCGACCCCGGGCGCCGTGGACGGTTGAATCGTCCAGCCGAAGAGCGCCTCGTAGAACGCCGTCGCCTTCTCGACCTCGCGCGTCCCGAGCTCCTGCCAGCATGCGCTCCCAGGCTCCCCCATGCGCGCGGCGCCGGTGTGCGCGGCGGGCTCCCAGAGCCCGAAGATCGCGCCGCTCGGGTCCGCCAGATAGGCGAGCGTGCCCGTGCCGCTCGGGGTCTCGTAGGCGTCGAAGATCACGCGCGCGCCGAGCTCCGTGCCTCGGGCGACCGTGGCGCGGACGTCCTCGGTGCGGACGTAGTTGTTCCATACACTCGGGAAGTGTCCGCGCATCTCCGGCGGGACCTCGCCCATGCCTGCGACCACCTCGTCGTCCGCCGAGAACATGCCGTAGCGCGGCCCGCCCCCGCCGGGCGGGTTCGCGAGCGTCCAGCCGAAGACCGCCTCGTAGAAGGCGCGCGCGCCGTCGTAGTCGTGGGCGGAAAGATCGACCCAGCAGAAGTCCCCCGGCGCGTGCTCAGCCATGCGCGGAGCATACGCCCCGCCCTTCAGTGGGCGGTCGCCGGCAGGTGCGCCTCGTCACCGGGCGTGCGGACCACGAGACGGTAGTGCCCCACCGGGAGCTCTGGAGGCACGCCCACGGTCGCGCGGTAGCTCCCGTCCGGGCGCGTCACGGTCACCCCCAGCAGGCGCTCCGTCGGACCCTGGAGGAGGACCTCGACGCGGAGACCGGAGACGCCACCGTCGTCCGGGTCGAGGGCGAGGCCCTGGAAGGTGAGCGTCTGACCCCGGTAGACCTCCGCCTCGCGCGGCGCGACGCTCATGCGGACCGGCCGCGGCGCCGGCTCCGGCGTCAGCGGCTCGCTGGGTCCGAAGATCGCGTCGAGGGGATCCGAGCTGCCTTCCTCCGTCGCTCCGCCTCGCGTCGCCCTGGAAGCCGCCGTGGCCCCGGCGCTGCCCGCCCCGGCTCCGGCTCCCGTCCCCGGCGCCGGTCCTGGCAGGGCGGAGCCCGCCGTGCCGCCCGCCTCGCCTGGCCGAAAGCCCGTGACGGCTCCCCGGAGCTGCGAGTAGCTCTCACGGTAGGCCGGGGGCTGCGGGAGCGGATCCGGGATGCGCGAGCGATACACGGGCCGGTCGGCGGCGTTCCGCGCGTCGAGGCCGTTCGCCGCGCCTCCGAGATCGATGCGCATCCACCCGCGGCCGGCGAGCTTCACCTCGGCCCAGGCGTGGGCCTCGTTCTGAGCGAAGCGGGCCGGGATGCCGAGCGCCTGCGCCGTGATCACGAAGGCGTAGACGCGATGCCGGCAGACGCCGCGCATGCTCCGCGCCAGGTCGAGAAAGATGGTGTCGCGCTCGGCGAGCGTCCCCGACGCTTCGCGAAAGGCACGGAAGTGGTCCGTCAGCGTCTCGAGGGCCTTGCGGAGCGTGCTCTCCGCGCCGAGGCCGAGCTCTCGGGCGAAGAGCAAGGCGTCGCGGCGCACGCCCTGCTCGAGCGGGAAGACCTCGTCGGCCAGGGCGTCGACGGGGGCGTCCGGGATCTCGCGCACGGCGAAGTAGTCCCGCGGTGCGTCCATCAGGAAGATCGCCCGCACCTCACCGCGCTCGCCGGGCGGCGCGATGGCGTAGAGGTTGTCGGCTCGGTCGCGCTCGAGGCGGAGCGCCACCGGGGGGTCGGTCTCGAGCGAGAGCACGCGCGCCTCGGCCGCCACGGCGGGGAAGGGCACGCGGTCGCCGCGGCGAAAGTCGAGAATCACGTTGCCCCAGAAGCGGTCCCGGGCTCGCCCGTCCGTCGCGGGACGGTCGCCCACGGGCTCGGGCGCGCCCTCCGGGCTCGCGATGCCGAGCACGGGCACGCCACCGGCGTCCTGCACCACGGCGTCGAGGCCCGTCACCCGCTTGAAGGGGGCGACCGTCGGCGTGAAGACCGCGTAGTAGCCGAGCGTCTCCTCGAGGCTCGTGTTGCGGTCCGGGCGGAAGGTGGGGGAGCGTCGCCCAGGCGCCTCGCGGCCGCGGCCGCTGCCCGGGAGGGCGCTCATGGCGGCCTCGTCGGGCCGACGCTCACCGCCGGCCGGCCGGGCGAGCACCTCGCCGTCGTAGACGATGGCCTCGGGCGCCTCGCCTCCGCCTGCCGCACCCCGCACGACGCTCGAGAGCTCGTCCTCGTCGGGGTCCGGCACGAACTCGTGGAGCACGCGCTCCGGGTCGGCGCGCACGACCGCCGCGGCGCCGAGGACCCCTAGAACGAGGAGTCCCCACCTGCGGCGTAACGCGCGCCAGCCCTCGACGCTCCCGGGTCGAGGCCTCAAGCTCCCCCCGTGGGTCCGCTGGAGATCATCCTCGCCATCGTCGGGATTTCGATCCTGGTCATCGTGCACGAGAGCGGCCACTACCTGGTCGCCCGCGCCTTCGGGATGCGCGTGCTGACCTACAGCATTGGCTTCGGGCCGACGATCTTCAAATACCAGCCGAAGGATAGCCCGACGGTCTTCAAGGTCGCGGCGATCCCCTTCCTGGCCTACGTGCAGATCGCGGGCATGAACCCGCAGGAAGACGTCGACGAGGACGACCCGGAGATCTTTCCGAACAAGAGCCTCTTCGCCCGGGCCATGACCATCGCGGCGGGGCCCGCGGCGAACTACCTGGCGGCGGTCGTCATCGCCTTCTTCATCGGCCTCGTCGGCTGGCCGAGCTGGGTGGAGACGATCCTCGCCGAGCCGGTCGTGGCCCACGAGGTCCAGGAGGATGGCGCGGCCTACGCCGGCGGCCTCCGCGCGGGCGACGCCATCGTGAGCGTGGGTGGCGAGGAGGTACCCACCTTCGCGACGCTCATCGACGCGACGCAGTCCCGGGCCAACCAAGCGACGGAGTACGTCGTGATGCGCGACGGCCAGCGGCTGAGCCTCACGGTGACGCCGACGGAACGCCTGAACGCGGAGGGCAACCGCATCGTCTTCGAGCGCAGCGGCGAGCCCGTGGGCTTCATCGGCGTCGCGGCTCCCCCGCCGGCGCCCTATCCCATGGACAAGGCGCTTTCCACGGCCTTCGCCTATCCCATCAAGCTCACGGCGCTCCAGCTCGCGGGCATGGCGGACATGGTGGAGAAGCGGAGCACCGCCGGTCTCGGCGGCCCCGTGGCCATGGGCAAGATGGTGGGCTCGGCGGCGCAGGCCGGCGCCGCGCCCTTCTTCGCCGTGCTCGTGCTGCTGAGCGTCGCCCTCGGCATGTTCAACCTGCTGCCCTTCCCGGCCCTCGACGGCGGGCGGCTGATGTTCCTCATCTACGAGGCGGTGACGCGCCGCCGGCCGAACGAGCAGCTCGAGGCGGCGGTGCACACGGTGGGCATCGTCTTCCTGCTCTGTGTGATCGCGCTGGTGACCGTGCGCGACATCTTCGGCGAAGGGCCGGAGGCCCAGGGCACGCGCCAGCTTCGCGTCGAGGAGAGCGCCGAGCCCGCGGCCGAGGGGGATGCCGGCGACGAGCCGGCCCCCGTCGACGCCGAGCCCAGCGCGGGGACCCCGACCCCGGCTGACTAGGGGTGGTCAGCCCCTCGCTAGGGAATCGCGGCGGTTGAGGGGAGCGCGGTTGAAGCCGGCGGGCTGCGCGGCCATACCCGGCGCCATGTCCAGCCATGCGCATGCCGCCGCCGCGGGACCCGCCACGGACCGCATCCCCGCCCTCGACCCGGCCACGCAGGAGCCCCTCGGGGACGCGCCCATCATGGGCCCCGACGAGGTCCGTGCCGCCGTCGCGCGCGCCCGGAGGGCCCAGGCGTCGTGGGCCAAGACGTCGTTCCGCGAGCGCCGCGCCGTGCTCCGGACGCTCATGGACCTGACCCTCGAGCGTCACGAGGCGCTGTGCGAGGCGGCCGTGCGCGACTCGGGCAAGACCATGGTCGACGCGGCGCTCGGCGAGGTCTTCCCGGTGCTCGAGAAGCTCCGCTACCTGGTCGCGCACGGCGAAAAGGACCTGCGCCCCGAGACGCGGCGAAGCGGCATCCTCGCGCAGAAGGGCGCGCGCGTGGAGTTCCACCCGCTCGGCGTGGTCGGCGTCATCTGCCCCTGGAACTTCCCCTTCCACAACCTGCTCTGCCCCACGGCGCCAGCCCTCTTCGCGGGCAACGGCGTCGTGGCCAAGGTCAGCGAGCACACGAGCTGGTCCGCGGAGCCCTATCTCCAGCTCCTCCGCGACGCGCTCACGCGCCACGGCCACGACCCGGAGCTCGTGCAGGTAGTGACCGGCTACGGCGCGACGGGCTCGGCGCTCGTGACGAGCGGCGCCGACAAGATCTTCTTCACCGGCTCGCCGCAAAACGGCCGCAAGGTGATGGAGGCGGCGAGCCAGGGGCCCACGGACGTGGTGCTCGAGCTCGGCGGCAAGGACCCGATGATCGTCTGCGACGACGCGGACCTCGACCACGCCGTCGAGCAGGCGATGCTCGGCGTGTTCACGGCCTGCGGGCAGATGTGCGTCGGCGTGGAGCGCGTCTACGTCTTCGACGCGGTCTACGACGAGTTCGTGCGCCGGGTGACCGAGGGCGCGCAGCGTCTCCGCCAGGGCGCGCCGCTCGCCGGCCGCGTCGTCGACTGCGGCGCCATGACCATGCCGCGGCAGCTCGACATCATCGAAGGGCTGCTCGCCGACGCGACGGCCAAGGGAGCGCGCGTCGTCGTGGGCGGCGAGCGGGCGACGGAGCTCGGGCCCCAGTTCTTCCCGCCGACGGTGCTCACGAACGTCGACCACTCGATGCGCATCGTGCACGAGGAGCAGTTCGGCCCGGTGATGAGCATTCTTCGCGTGAGCGGCGAAGAGGAAGCGCTCCGCCTCGCGAACGACAGCGCCTACGGCCTCGGCTCGAGCGTCTTCACGAAGGACGCCGCGCGCGGCGATCGCATGGCCTCCAAGCTCCGCACGGGCATGACGGTCATCAACGACTACGGCATCGCCTACATGATCCAGTCGCTCCCCTTCGGCGGCGTGGGCATCAGCGGCATCGGTCGCATCAACGGCCGGGAAGGGCTCCGCGCCTGCACGAACACGAAGGCCGTGGTCACCGACCGCGTCTCCATCGGCAAGGGCGTGAGCGTCTACCCGGTGCAGGAGACGACCTACGATCTCGTGCGCGCCATCTGCGGCGTCGTCTACGGCGGCGGCGTGCGGACCCGTGCCAAGCACGCGGTGGACGCGGCGGGCCTCTTCGCCCGCGAGGTCCGCGCGCGCACGCGCGGCTGAGCCGCGGGGGGCGGCCCCGGGGACCGTGTACACTGCGCCGCGAGCTCCCCGACGCCTTTCGAGCGCGCCTTCCCATGAACGAACCCACGACGCCCGAGCGCGGTGACGCTGCCGACGACCGCGCTCCGCGGAGAGGTGCCTCCACGCGGCATGGGACCCCCATCCGCTACTTCATCACCTGCGAGAACTACCTCGAGGTCAACGCGAACCTCGACACCTACACCCGGTATCTCGACGCGCATCCGGAGTGGTTCACGCGATGTGCCGCGCCGATGGAAGTGAAGGCCCTGGACGCACAGAGCTATGCCATCACCATCGGTCGCTTCGGGGCCTTCGACTGGACCGTCGAGCCCAAGATCGGGCTCCGGCTCATGTCCCAGCAGGACGGCGTCTATTGGACGCACTCCGTGCCCGTGCCGGGGCACGAGCACCCGTCGTACGACGTCGACTTCCGGTCCTCGATGGCGCTGAAGGAAGTCCCGCCGAGCCACGCGAAGGACACGACGACGAGCGTCAAATGGACCCTGAAGCTCGCCGTGGCCGTGTGGTTCCCGGGCTTCGTTCGGATCCTCCCGGAGAAGCTCCTGCAGAGCACGGGCGACCGCATGCTGGGCCGCATCGTGCGCATGGTCTCGGAGCGCTTCACGGAGAAGGTCCAGCGGGACTTCCATCAGGCCATGAGCCTGTCCATTCCGGAACAGAGCGGAAGCCGTCCCTGGGACGAGGCGTCCTGACGCCGCGCCGAGGACACGCAGCTAGTTGCCGCGATGGAAGCGGCGCACGAAGGGCAGCGTGCGGCGATGGCGGAAGGCGTGTGCGCTCACCACGAGGAGGAGCAGGGCAGCTGCCGTGAGCGCGGCCCAGCGAACCGGAGCGACGCCGTTCCATTGCCGCACCGCGAGGGCGATGGCCGCCCAGACCGCGACGAGGGCGTGCTCGCGCAGGTGACGCCGCGCGACGATCGTCACGTTGTACGCCGTCGCGAGGGCGATCATCGCGATGGCCCAGGGCACCGAGTCGCCGGCGACGACATCATGCTTGGCGAGGAAGGCCGAGAGGTTGGCGAGCACGGCGACGGTGACCCAGCCGGCGTAGATGGCGAGCGGCCACCACACGAGCCCGATGACCTCCATGGGTGCGTCCCAGCGCGCCGTGTCGAGGCGCGAGAGCGCGAGGGTGAGGAACACGAACATGGACGTGAGCACCACGACGCTCGCGGCGGTTCGCTCGGTCAGCCAGAGCACGATCCAAAGGCAGTTCGCGGCGTTCGTCAGCATCAGCCACGGGCCGAGGCGCTCGAAGAAGCGGGCGCGGTGCTCGGCGAGCGCCTCGTCGTCCGGCGGGCCCGCGCGGAACGCGAGCCAGAGCTGGTAGGTCGCGTTCGCGATCAGCCCGAGGAAGATCACGCCCCAGATCGAAAAGGCGTAGCCCGCGGGGGTGAAGAGCGTGTCGTAGACATCGCTCATGCCGCCCACGGTGCGGCCCTCGAGCCCATGGCGGGAGGTCCAGACGTTCCAGCCCACCACGACCAGGACGAGCACGGCGTTGAGCACCGCCGCGAAGCGAGCGCGCGTCATGCGGCCTACGTGCCGCGTCGCCGGTCCGAGTCAACCCAGGCGTGTTTCGGCGCCAGGCCCGCCTCACGCCGACCCGCGTTCGCGGCGCCCTGAGAAGGAATGGGCCGAGACCTCGTCCGGCATGGCAGCCCTTCGCGTTGCCCGGAGGCTGCATCGCGCAGGGCCCCGGCGCTAGGCTCCCTGCATGAACGTTCTTGCTTATATGAGTGTCATCCTCTTCGCGGCGACCGGGGCGCTCGCCTGCGGTTCGGACCCAGCGGGCGCGCCAAGCGCAGCGGACATGCGCGCCGACATGGTCTCGTCGGGTCCCGGGGAGCTGGTCCTTCGTCTCTACGACCGAAGCGGTCGCGGGCTCGAAGGTCGGGCCGTCGCCCTGCGGGCCGGCACCGAGGAGTTCCGCGGCATGACCGATGGCGCAGGCGAGCTGCGCCTCGAGACGGCGCAGGCCCTCGGGGGCGACGTGCGCGTGAGCGCGACCACGGCGCGGCGCGAGGGGCGCCTCGTTCGCGTGGTCGGCAGCTGGCTGGAGCGTCTCTCGGACGTCGGCGAGAGCCTGGGCGAGGGACGCTGGCGCATCGGCATCGAGGAGGACACGGCCGAGCAGGACGTCGAGCTCGAGGTGGCTCCCACCGTGACCGTCGATCCCACGCTCGCCGGGCTCGACGGCTTCGATTGCATCGCCGACGTGCAGCTTCCCTGGGGGCGCAGCGCCGTACGCGAAGGTCTCCGCAGGGGTCTCGGGCCGTGCGACGCTGACTGGACATCCTTCATCGTGGCTGATGCGGGGCCGATTCTCTGGGGCGTGCTCGAGGTCTACGACGGCACCACGCGCATCGCGCTCGGACGCTACTCCGGCGGCGCCGTCGACGGGCTCGGCTTCGCCGCACTCGTGGCCGAGGACCTCCCGGCCGTTCCGGGACTCGGCGACGCCACCCGACAGGAGAGCTGGGCGGCGCTCCTCGGGACGGTCGAAGAGCTCCGCCCAGGCTTCCGGCGCCGCGTCTTCTTCTCGCCTCCCAACGGCCGGACCCGGCTCTTCGTGGGAGACGGCGTGGGCGATGCGCCGCCGCCTCCGCTTCCAGAGGGCTTCACCTGGCAAAGCCAGTTCGACGGTCTCGAGGTCGAAACGCTGGGCGTCGGCGTCACTTCGCTTCGCTTGCTCGAGGGAGGTTGGGCCGAACCCGTCGGGTGGCTCGAATCGGACGCGGTGGACCGGACCCTCGGGCGCGAGGGTTTCTGGCGCTGAGTCGGCGCCGGCTCCCGCGGCCTCGTTCCGGCGCACGGACGCGGCTTCACCGAGGACGCGGTTTCGAGCGGGTCACCCCTCGGACGGGTCCGGCTCCATGTGCTCCGCTTGGCGCCGCCGCGTGGCACGCGTATGGGAGCGGCCGTGCAACCCGACGTGATCGTCGTGGGGGGCGGCGTCATGGGCTGCGCCTCCGCGCTCCGGCTCCAGCAGGCCGGCCTTCGTACGCTGGTGCTCGAGCGCTCCGTACCTGGCGCCGAGGCCTCGAGCGCCGCCGCGGGCATGCTGGCGGCCACCGTCGAGGCGGACCATCCGGCGCTGCGACCTCACGCGCCGACGGCCCTCGGCCTCGGTCGACGTAGCCGGGCGCTCCACGTGGACCTGGCGGAGGAGCTGCTCGCCGAGCACGGCGTCGACGTCGGCCGCCGGGACTGCGGCGCGCTTCGCGTGGCGTTCGACGACGACGACGACGCGGCCCTCGACGCCTGCCAGCAGACGCTCGCCACGCACGCGCCCGACGAGCTCGCCGAGCGCCTCACGGGCGCCGCCGCGCGCTCCCTCGAGCCCGCGCTTTCGTCCGACGTCCGAAGCGCGCTCCACGTGCCCGGCGAAGGCCAGCTCGAGCCGCCGGTCTTCCTCCGCGCCCTCGCTCTCGCGGCGGACCGCGCGGGCGCCACCTTCCGCAGCGGCGCCCTCGTGAGCGAGGTCGTCGTCGAGGGCGGGCGCTGCCGCGGCGTTCGGCTGGGCGGTGAGCGCCTCGACGCCGCGCACGTCGTCGTCGCCGCCGGCAGCTGGACCAGCCTCGTCCCGGGCCTCGGCCTCCGGGCCGCCCAGGTGCACCCCGTGCGCGGCCAGGTGCTCCTCACCGAGAGCCGGCCTCCGCTCTTCCGGCACCTGGTCTTCGGCGCCCACGGCTACGTCTGCACCCGACCGGACGGCCGCGTGCTCTGCGGCTCGACCGAGGAGCGCGTCGGCTTTCGGCGCGAGGTCACCCTCGGTGGGCTCCGCTCCATCGTCGACCTCGCGACGCGCCTCGCCCCGCGCCTCGAGAGCGCCCCGCTCCGCGGCCAGTGGTCGCGCTATCGCCCCGGCACCGCGGACGGCCTGCCCCTCGTCGGCCGCGCGGGCCCCGAGGGCCTCTGGCTGGCGAGCGGTCACTTCCGGAACGGCATCCTCCTGAGCGCCGTCACCGCCGAGCTCCTCACGGGGCTGCTCACGGGCGACGTGCCGGCGGACCTCGCGCCGCTCGCCGTCCCCCTCGACCCGAGGCGCTTCGCGTGAGCGTCGACTTCCGCGACCCGGCGCCCGAAGAGCGCGTCTTCGAGGCCAACGGCCTCCGGCACCATGCGCTCGTGTGGGGACCGCCCGAGCGCGAGGCGAAGGGCCCGACGGTGCTCCTCGCCCACGGCTTCCTCGACTTCGCCTGGAGCTGGGCACCCTACGCCGTACGCCTCGCCCGCGAGGGCCGCCGCTGCGTGGCCTGGGACTGGCGCGGCCATGGCGAGACCGACCACGTCGGCCCCGGGGGCTACTACCACTTCCCCGACTACGTGCGGGACCTACGCGCGCTCCGTCCGCGCTTCGCCGAGGGCCCGGTACACCTCGTGGCGCACTCCATGGGCGGCGCCGTCGCCTGCATGTACGCCGGGCTCACGCCGCCCGGGCTCGCGACGCTCACGGTCATCGAGGGTCTCGGTCCGCCCGAGTGGGTCACGAAGCGCTCCCCCGAGAAGGTCGAGCGCTGGCTCGAGACCCTCGACCGCGTGGAGCGCAAACCGCCCAAGCGGGTGCCGAGCTTCGAGGACGGGCTTCGCCGCATGCGCGTCCAGAACGCGCGCCTCGAGACCGAGCTCGGTCTCTTCCTGGCCGAGAAAGCGCTGAAGCCCGTGCCAGGTGGCTTCGTCTGGCGCTTCGACCCGCTCCACCGGACCACGTCCCCCACGCCTTTCGTGAAGGACGGCTTCGCGGCGTTTTGCGCGCGCATCGAGGTGCCCACGCTGCTCGTCGCCGGCGCCCGGGGCTTCCGCCTCGCCGATGAAGCGGAGCGCGTCGGCTGGTTCCGGAACGCCCGCTTCGTCGAGCTGCCGGACGTGGGTCACATGATCCACCAGCTGGCGCCGGACGCGCTCCTCGACGTCACGCGGCCGCACTTCGACGCGCGCTCCTGCTAGGCTTCCCCTCGATGCTTGGATGGGAAGGCACGCCCCGGCTGGGGTTCCACGCGGGTCTGCTCGCAGCTTTGACCCTCGGCGCGACCGTGGCGCCCGCCGGCGCACGCGCCCAGGAGCCCGCGGAGGACCCCGCCGCGGCCCCGGAAGAGGCAGCCCCGGAAGCGGCCGCGCCGGAGGAGGCGGCTCCCGGGGCGCCGGCCGGGGAAGCCGCGCCCGCGGAAGAGGCCGCGCCGGCCGAGGAGAGCGCTCCCGCCGCGGGCGACGCCGGCGCCGCCGCGGCGCCCGCCGAAGCGGCAGCGGACGAGAACCCCTTCATGCGCCGCGAGGCGCCCTTCCCCGCCCCGCCGCCGGCCCCGCCGCCCGGAGCCGCCGTCACCCCGGCCACGCCCCCGCCCGCACCCGGAGGGCCCGACAGGGGCGATCCCTCCGAGTCCGGGCTCCTCGGCGATGAGCAGGCCCTCTTCGAGGAGGAGACCGGGAGCAGCCAGCGCCGCTCGCGCGCGGACCCCTACGAGGAGGAGGACCAGAACTACCTCTTCCTCGGCGGCTTCTACCGGGCGAACTGGACGCCCCAGGGCCTGCTCAAGATCTTCGCCGACGAGGCGCCCCGTGCCATCTACAACCCGGCCGTCGGCATCGAGCTCGTCGTTCGTAAGAACGGCTTCGAGATCATCCCGAGCCTCTGGCTCCAGGGCTTTCGCACGACGGGCCCCTACCGCGAGCGCGGCGACGAGCTCACCGAGACCGAGATCATCGTCAGCGACCTCAACACCTTCATGGGCGGCGTCGGCTTCCTCTGGAGCGTGGAGTTCAACAAGTACCTCAGCTTCCAGTACGGCTTCGACATCGGCGTCGGCGTCACCTACGGCGACCTGAACCGCACCGAGGCCTACCCCACGGACATCGCTCCCGACGCGCCCGAGAGCGAGCGCTCCTGGCGCAACTGGTCGCCCTGCCCGGGTCCCGTCTCCGAGGCCGACCCGCGCCGCGCCTACTGCGGCGACGTGGACGTGACCGAAGGCCGCGAGGTCATCCGCGACCCCGTGACCGGCGACGCGCTCTCCAACGCCGACGGATCCCAGGGCGAGCACTACGGCATCAACGTGCGCCGCTGGTCCGACGGCGGCGGCCTGCCCAACGTGTGGTTCCGGCTGGCGCTCCCTCACCTGGCGCTCCGCTACAAGCCCATCGCGCAGCTCACCTTCCGCGTGGACGCGGGCTTCGACCTCTTCAGCGGCCCCTACGTCGGCTTCGCCGGTCACATCGGCTTCTAAAGGCGCTTCGGAGCTTGCGGGCGGCGTGGGAGCGCGAAAGGCTCCGGCGCATGCGAACTCCTGCCGCGGCCCATCGCGCCCTCGGTCTCGTCGGCGCCCTCGCTCTGCTGGGCGCCCTCGTGCTCGCGCGCCCCTTCCACCCGGCCCAGGCGCAGCCCGCCGCGGAGCCCCCGGGGGCGACCGCGGCTCCGAGCGATGCGCCGGCCGACGGCGCGGCAGCCGGCCCGTCGCGAAGCCCGGAGGACGTGGCGCGCCGGGCGCGGGCCCTCGCGCCCGTCAACGGGCAGCGCGTCACCGTCGGCGAGGTGGAGGAC
>CALCTH010000145.1 GCA_937893795.1 uncultured Myxococcales bacterium
CCGACGCCGCGCCCGCCGACGCCCCGGCCGGCGAAGACGCGAACACCGGCCCCACGCCCGCGCCGCGGGCCGACGACCGCTCGGGCGACCATGGCGGAGAGCCGCGTCGCTCTCGCTCCCGCCCCCGCCGCGAGGAGGATGAAGGCGACGAAGAGGGCATGGAGCGGCTCTACGTGAACATCGGCCGCCGCGACGGCGCGCGGGTCGGTGACCTCCTCCGCCTCTTCAGCGAGGTCGCGGGCGTCGAGCGAGACGACATCGGCCGCATCCGGCTTCGCGACAAGCACAGCTTCGTGGCGATCCCCGAAGAGGACGTCGACGAGGCCTGCGAGGCGCTCAGCGGCGAAGAGTTCGAGGGCCGCGAGCTCAAGGTCGAGCCGGCGCGGCGCTGAAGGGCTCGCCCCCACGCCCCGTGATAGGCTGCCTTCATGGCCGAATCGCGCTCAGGGGGCCGCAAGGAGGTCCTGAAGGAATCGCGCCGCCGGGGCGCCCTCGCGGGCACGACCGGCGCCCTCACCGGTGTCGCCGCCGCCACGCTCGGCGTGGTGCCCCTGACCGTCGTGGGCGCGGGCGCCACCGGCGTCTTCGCGTACCGCTGGCTGAAGCACCGCGCGCAGAACGGCATCCGCTTCTGAGCCCGCGCCCGGCGGAGGCGCTTCGCGCAGGCGTCGCCTCTTCGTTGTCACGCTCGCGGCGCGTTCGATAGGCTCCCGGGCGCATGCACGACCCGCCGCCCTCGAGCGCCGACCCGCGCTCGCTCCTGCCGGGGACGACCGTGGGTGGTCGCTTCGAGATCGTCGCGCGGGTGGGCGAGGACGCGCTCGGCGTGCTCTACCGCGCCACCGACGCGAAGACGGGGAAGGCCCTCGCGCTGCGGCACCTGCCGCCGGGGCTCCTCGACGCGGAGGGTCTTGCCACGCTCAAGGCCGAGTGCCGCGTCGCCGCCGGACTACGGCACGCGAAGCTCGCCGCGACCTTCGGCGTGGGCAAAGCGCCGGACGGCGCGCCCTTCGTCGCCACGGAGTGGCTCGACGGACGGCCGCTCTCGGAAGCCGTGGAGGCCCGCCGTGGCGGCGCCCCCATGCCCCTCGCGGATGCCTATCGCCTGGTCGCCGACGTCTGTACGGCGTTGAGCGCCGTACACGCCCGCACCCGGCACGGAGCGGTGCGCCCCGAGGCCGTGTGGGTGACGCGCAGCGGGGAGACGAAGCTGGGCGAGCTGGGCTTCGCCGCCGCCGTGCTCTCCGCCTGCGGTCCGGGTGCGTTCCCCGCGGAGACGCAGGCGAGCCTCGCCCCGGAGGTACGCCAGGGCCGTGAGGTCGACGCGCGGAGCGACGTCTTCGGCGTGGGCGCCCTCCTCTACCCGCTGCTGACGGGCCGCTCCCCCGCCGAGGGGTTCGTTCCCCCCTCGCAGGCACACCCCGAAGCCACGTCGGGCCTCGACCAAGTGCTCCTCACCTGCCTGGCCGCGACGCCGGCGGATCGCTTTCCGACCGTCGACGCAGTGCAACGCGCCCTTGCCCCCTTCGCGGGCATGGACATGCCCTCCGTGGCCGACGAAGGCAGCCTCGACATCGACGTGGACGTGCACGTGTCGAGCGCCCCACCGGCGCCGCCGCAGCCGGCAGCCGCGAACGCGGGGCCGCTTTCGCCGAGCGCGGCGGTGGAGGTGGAGCTCGGCGCCGTGGATCTCAGCGCCGTCCTCTCCTCTATCACGGAGAACGACGCGCCGCGCTGGATGCTCGTGAAGGACGGGCTCGACCACGGGCCCTTCAGCGGACGGGAGCTGGTCGATCTGATCGTCGCGCGGGAGGCGCGACGTGAGCACGAGTTGCTGAACATGGACACGGGGCGCCGCGAGCCCCTGGGCGACTGGGAGGACTTCGCGGGCTTTCTCGCGGAGGCCGAGGGCCAGGCGGAGGCGGCGCGGCGGCGGGACGCGCTCGCCGCCGCCGAGCAGAGCGACAAGCGCTCCGGCCGGGCCAAGCTCGCCGTCGCGGCGGTGGTGCTGGTGGCCATTTTGGGCGCCGTCGGCGCCTTCATGGCCACGCGGAACGCGCGGGAGGCGGAGACCGTCGCCGGCGCCGACCTCGACGACCTCTACGCCCGGGGAGAGATCGAGCTGACCGGAACCGGCGGCATCCTGCCGGATCCGCCGGCTGGACGGCGCGGAGGCATGCGTGGCGCAGCGCCCGCCATGGCGGGCTTCGTCGGGAGCTACGAGCAGGCCATGCAGATCGCCGTCGAGCTCGGCGACGCGTCGATGAGCGGCGGACAGCGCCGGCTCTCGGCGGGCGACGTTTGCGGGGTGAGGAACCGAAACCTGAACCGCATCTTCTGCCGCTGCGTCGCCCCGGCGCGGCGCCGCGGCGAGCGCCCCGGGCAGGTGACCGTGGACATCGCCATCGCCGGGAGCGGCCGCGTGATGGGCGTGAGCGCGCGCCAGGGCTCCGGGTCCTTCAAGGGCTGCGTTCGTGACGCCGTGCGCGGCATCCGCTTCCCCACCTTCGGCGCACCGCGCATGGGCGCCCGCTACCGTTTCGACGCGAACCAATGACGCCACCCTCCCCGGCGCGCCGGCACGCGGCGCCCTTCCTCGGGCTCCTCCTGGCGGCAGCGTGCGCGCAGCCGCTCGAAGCGGGCCTCGCAGAGGGGGAGGCCAACGCCATCCTGGTCGCGCTCCACGACCGCGGCATCGGAGCCCACAAGGAGTCGGAGGCCGGCGCGGAGACCTTCGAGGTACGCGTGGCGGCGGAGGATTTTGCTCGCGGCCTCGACGTGCTGCGGGCCGAGGGGCTGCCGCGGCGCCCCCCCGAAGGCCTCCGCGAGGTCTTCGGAGAAGGAGGCCTCGTGCCCACGGCCACGGAGGAGCGGGCACGCTACGTGGCCGCGCTCGGGGGCGAGCTCGCCCGAAGCCTCGAGGCCATCGACGGCGTGCTCGAGGCGCGCGTGCATCTGGCGCTGCCCGAGCGGCGACTCCTGGCCGTGGACGAGGCTCCGCCACGGCCTCGCGCGAGCGTGCTCCTCCGGCACCGCGGGACCGAGCCTCCCTTCGTCACCGGTGACGTGCAGGCCTTGGTGGCCGGCGCCGTCGAGGATCTCGCCGCCGAGGACGTCGCCGTGGTGGGCGTCGCCACGCCGCCGCCGCCCGAGCCATCGGAGGGCGGGCTCGTGACCGTGGGCCCCGTGACGGTGACCCGCTCCACCGCGGGGGCGCTCAAAGGCCTGCTCGCCGGGAGCCTCGCGCTGAACGTGGTCTTCGCCGTGGTGATGGGCCTCGTGCTGCTGCGACGGCGCCGCGCGGGTCCGCCGGACGAGGCCGAGGCGCCCACCCCTTGACGCGCGCCGCGCCTCGCACTCGAGCAGAGTCGAGCCCTAGGTTGGCTTCGTGTTTTCAGGTCCGCGACCTCCTAGGAGGGGTCCGCATACCTCATCGCCAGCGCAGAGCGTCGCCCGGCGAGGTCCCAAGAAACCGCTCATGATCCGCTCATGGGACGGCGGCGCGAGCCGCCGCGATGATACTCACTGAGCCGGTGCCTCCACCGGACCCGGGCCCCCCCGCTTCGCCGGCCGCCTCCCCCGCCCCGGGGGTCGCCGAGGCCGCCGTGGACCTTCACGCGGTCTCCCTCGCCTTCGGCCCGAAGCAGGTGTTCCGCGACCTCGACCTGAGGCTCGAAGCCGGTCGCGTGCATGCTCTCATCGGGCCACCGGCGGTCGGGAAGAGCACGACCCTCAAGCTCATCGCCGGCTTGATGCGTCCGGACGCCGGGGAGGTGCACGTGCTCGGCCAGCGCATCGACGATCTCTCCGAGCGCGCCCTCGGCGCGGTGCGCGAGCGCATGGGGATGCTCTTCCAGAACAACGCCCTCTTCGACGTGAGCGTCGGCGAGAACGTGGCCTTCCCCCTGCGCCGCATCGACGCGGGGCTCACGGAGGCAACCATCCGCGCGCGCGTGAGCGAGCGCCTCGCGAAGGTGGCCCTGGCGGGTTTCGAGGAGCGGCAGCCCGCAGAGCTCAGCGGCGGGCAGAAGAAGCGCGTCGGCCTCGCGCGCGCCACCGTGGCGGATGCCGCTCTCGTGCTCTACGACGAACCGACGGCAGGCCTCGACCCGGTGACGAGCCAGAAGATCTACGACCTCGTGCGGGGCGAGCAGCGTGCGACGGAATCGACGGCCGTGGTCGTGAGCAGCGACGTGGCCGGCGTGCTGACCATCGCGGACCACGTCGCGATGTTCTACGAGGGCCGGGTCGTCTTCACGGGGTCCCCCGACGAGGCACGGGCGAGCCGCGTCCCCGTCGTGCACCAGTTCGTGCACGGGACCCTCGAGGGTCCGCTGTGAGCACCGCCGAGCCCGGCTGGGCCCTGCCCGCCATCCTGGGGCGACGAACGCTGGCGCTACTGAGCCAGCTGGGCGGGCTGGCGCTTCTCGCCCGGGACCTGGGCCGGGCTGCCCGACCCGAGGCCGGCGGCCTCGACCGCGTCGAGCTCGTCCGTCACCTGCACCGCATGGGGGTCCGGAGCGTCCCCGTGATCGCGGCGACGGCTGCCTTCACGGGCGGGATCATGGTGCTTCAGGCGGCCCCCTTCGTGGAGCAGTTCGGGGCCAAGGACTTCGTGGGCTTCTTCGCGACCTTCGTGACCTTCCGGGAGCTCGGCCCTTTGCTCATCGGGCTGATCTTCAACGGCCGGGTCGGCGCCAACAACACCGCCGAGCTCGCGACCATGGTGGTCACGGAGCAGGTGGACGGGCTGCGCGCCCTCGCCATCGACCCGGTGAGCTACCTGGTGCTGCCGCGGGTCGTGGCGATGACCCTGACCATGGTGGCGCTGGTGTTGGTGGGGGACGCCGTGGCCCTGCTCGGAGCGCTCGGCGTCGCCCAGGTGCTCCTCGACGTGAGCCTCGCTCAGTTCCTCGACTCGGCGCTCTCCCGCCTCGAGACCTGGGACCTGCTCGTGGGCCTCGTGAAGGCGCTGCTCTTCGGCCTCGGCATCTCGCTGACGAGCTGCTTCCACGGTCTTCGCGTACGCGGCGGCGCGCCGGGGGTCGGCCGCGCCGTCAACGCGAGCGTCGTCGCGAGCGCCGCAGGCATCTTCGTGGCGGACTACCTCTCGACCTTCTTGCTGCCCTGATGGCCACGGCATTCCCCTCCCCCGGCAGCCTGGCGGCCCTCCGCTTTCAGCTCCGGGAGCTCGTAAAGCTCACGCGCCGGACGCTCGAGATGGCCGTCGCGCCGCGACGCGGAGGGCGCGCCGCCCGGCGCGCCTTCGCCGAGCAGATGCACCTCGTGGGCAACCGCTCGATGCCCTTCATGATCGTCACGATGGCCTTCATCGGCGCCATCATCAGCTTCCAGACGGCGCTCCAGAGCCAGGAGATCCTCCCGGACCTCTCCCAGGTCGGGGCGACCTTCACGAAGCTCCTGGTACGTGACCTGGCCGCGAGCGTCGGCGCGCTGCCCCTCGCCACGCGCGTCGGCGCGGGCATCGCCGCGGAGCTCGGCTCCATGGTCGTCACCGAGCAGGTCGACGCGCTTCGTATGAACAACGCGGATCCCGTCGAGACGCTGGTCCTGCCGCGCTTCGTCGCCTGCGTGGTCATGGGGACCGTGGTCTTGGTCGTCGGCGGTTTCGTGGCTTTCGGCGCAGGCGTGCTCGTCGGTCAGGTCGCCTTCGGCATCGAAGCGCGGACCTTTGCCAGCACCGCGCTCCTCAACGGGGGCGACGTAGCGCTCGGCCTCGCCAAGTGCGCGACCTATGGCGGCGCCATCGCGCTCGTCTCCAGCGAGCGCGGGCTCTCCGCCTTCGGCGGTAGCGAAGGCGTGGGTCGCGCGACGACGGAAGCGGTGGTGGGGAGCTGCTTCACCATCATCGTCCTCAACGTCCTCCTGAGCACCGGAGGTCACTTCCTCCTCCCCGCGCTCTGAGCCCCGTGCCGATCCGCTTCGCCAACGTCCACAAGAGCTTCGGCGCCAAGGAGGTGCTCCGCGGCGTGTCCCTCACCATCGAGGACGGCGAGTGCTTCTTCATCGTGGGCGCCTCCGGCGTGGGGAAGAGCGTGCTCATCAAGCACCTCGTGGGGCTGCTCCGACCGGACGCGGGAGACGTGTTCCTCGACGAGGAGGAGGTCAGCCGGCTCAGCGAGCACGCGCTCCGGCCCATTCGCAAGCGCTGCGCGATGGTCTTTCAGTCGTCCACCCTCTTCGACTCGATGACCTGCGCCGAAAACGTCGCGCTCCCGCTCCGGAAGCACCGCGGCCTCGGTGCCGCCGACGCGCTCGTGGAAGCTCGCCGGCGCCTGGCGGGCGTACGCATGGAGGGCTTTGCCGACGCGCTGCCGGCGGCGCTCGGCGACGGTCTTCGGAAGCGCGTCGCCATCGCGCGGGCGCTGACGCTCGAGCCCGAGGTCGTGCTCTTCGACGAGCCGACGACGAGCCTCGACCCCGTCAGCGCACGGCGCACCGACCAGCTCATCGCCAGGCTCTGCCGGGACGACGGCGTGACCGCGGTCGTGGTGAGCCACGATTTGTCGAGCATCTTCGGCATCGCGGACCGCATCGCGATGCTGTACAAGGGCGGCGTGCGCTTCCTGGGCACGCCCGAGGAGTTCCGCGCCTGCGACGACCCCGTCGTCCGTCAGTTCGTGCGCGGTGAAGCGGAAGGCCCCATGGAGGTATGAAAGGCCTCAGCGTGGAAGCGCGGGTGGGCCTGCTCATCCTGCTCGCCGTGGGGCTGCTCGCGGCGTTTCTCGCGGTGCTCGGCGGCGTCGACCTCGGCGCGAAGTACTCACTCTACGCCGACTTCGACAACCCCGGGAACATCAAGCCCGGCGCCCCGGTGAACGTGGGCAGCATTCGCATCGGGAGCGTCGACGAGGTGATCTACATGGGCGGACGCTTCGACGAGGCGACCGGCCGCCGGCCCTTGATTCGGCTCCATCTACGCCTGGACCGTGAGGTGCAGGACACGATTCACGAGGACGCGCTCTTCTACGTGACCAGTCAGAGCGTGCTCGGTGAGCAACTCGTGAGCATCGATCCCGGCGACCCGGAGCGCGCACCGCTCGAAGAAGGGGCGGTCGTCGAGGGCGTGGATCCGCCGCGCCTCGATCTGGCCCTCGCGCTCATCTACGAGCTCCTGGAAGGGACCACCCGCTTCCTCCGCGAGCGTCGAACGCAGCTCCGCGGGCTCCTCGACCACATCACCAACGTGCTCGCCGAGCTCGACGAAACGCTCTCGGAGAACGACGAGCGCATCGACCGCATCATCGCCAAGGTCGAGACGGCGATGGACGAGACCAACACGCTCCTCGCCAACGCCAACGCCACCCTCGATGGGCCGGCGGTGCGGCGCTCGCTTCGCAACCTCGACCGGGTGCTCGCCAGCGCGGAGCGGGACCTCGACCCCATCCTGACCGAGGTGCGGAGCCTGGTGAACGAGGCCGACCAGGCCTTCGGCCCCGAGCAGCGCGAGAACGTGCAGCAGATCCTCGCGGAGGGCGCGGCCATCGCGGTGGAGGCGCGCGGCGCCATGGGGGAGGCGCGAGGGCTGCTCGACCATGTGACCGAGGGGCGGGGCACGGTCGGCGCGCTGCTCATGGACGAGGAGATCTACGATGACATCCAGGAGCTTCTGCGGGACCTGAAGCACAACCCCTGGAAGCTCTTCTGGCGCGAGTAGCTCAGGTCGCGCCGGTGTCGGCGACTCCCGTATCGGGCGGCCCCATGTCCGCCGCGCCCATGTCTGCGGCGCCCATGTCTGCCGCGCCCATGTCTGCCGCGCCCATGTCCACGCCGAGGTCCGGCGGGCCCAGGTCCGGCGGGCCCAGGTCCGGCGGGCCCAGGTCCGGCGGGCCCAGGTCCTCGGCGCCCATGTCGGCGACGCCCATGTCCGCGGCGCCCATGTCCGCGGCGCCCATGTCCGCGGCGCCCATGTCCACGCCGAGGTCCGGGACCATCCCGCCAATGCCGGTGAGGTCGTTCGTGCAGGAGCCCTCGAGGCACACCAAGCCGGGCCCGCACTGCGCGCTCCGAGCGCACGCCTCACCCGCGCCGAGGTCGGCGACGAGGTCGCCGCAGCCCAACAGAGCCACGAGGAGCGGCCAGAGGCGGCGCGGGGGAAGCACGTCGATCACGCTAGAAGAGGCGCCCACCCCGCGATGATACGGTCGTGACGCGCTTGCCGCGACCCGGCATTTCGCTAACGATATCGGTCACCTGTCAGCGACCATGCACCTTGCAGGGACCTGCCGCCGCTGCTACATTGCGCCTTCCGGAGTAGCCAGCGCGATGTCCGACCAAAAGGAATCCTCGGTCCTCTTCAACCTCAAGGAGCTGATGAACCTCGAAGAGGATCGCATTCAGCAAGAGGAGGACGAACGCCAGCGGCTAGCCGCCGAGGAACAGGCACGGCGGGACGCCGAGGCCGCTCGTCTCGAGGCCGAGGAAGAGGCCGCCCGGCGCGCCGAAGAGGAAGCGCGCGCTGCGGCAGAACGCGCCGAACGTGAAGAGGCGGCGCGCGTCGCTCGGGAGCGCGATGCCGAGATGCTCCGCGTCCGCCTCGAGGAGGAGGCCCGCGCCAAGGCCGACGAACAGAAGCGGCTCCTCGAGCAGGAGCGGAAGCTCGCCGAGATCAAGGCAAAGGAGAAGAAGGGCCTCCATCCAGGCGTGAGCGCGGGCTTGCGCGTGCTCCTCGTGGGTGGCGGCGTCGGCGCGTGGTTCGGGGTGGTCTCGCCCATCCTCGAAGAGCGCGCGCAGGAGGCCGACGCGGCCCGGCAGCTCGCTGCGGAACAGGCCCGCGAGGCCGACGTGGCGCGTCAGGCGGCAGAGACGGAGGCGGCCCGGCGGCGCGAAGCCGAGGAGGGGCGCCTCGCCGCCGAGCAGGAGCGGCTCGCGGCCGAGCAGGCCCGGGAGGCCGAGGAAGCCGCCCGCCGCGAGCGGGCTCAGCGTCAGCGGCGCCGGCGGCCTTCGGGCTCCTCGCGCCTGCGGGGTGGCGGCGGCGGTGGCCGCAACGCCGCCCCGCTCGCCGGCCT
>CALCTH010000146.1 GCA_937893795.1 uncultured Myxococcales bacterium
GCGGTGCTGGGCGCGCTCCTCGACGCGCCGGAGCTTCTCGCCTCGCGCACAGCGGAAGTTCAGGACCTTTTGACGAGTCCCGATCTTCGGGCCATCTTGCGTTCCGCCTCGCGCTTGGTGGTGGAGCGCGGGCGGGTGGAGGCAGCGGCGCTGCTCGAGATGGCGGAAGGAAATGGTGCAGTTGGTTGGCTCGAGCGAAGGCTCGTGGTCCAGCGCTACACCGTGTCCCAGGCGGCGGAGCTCCTCGACGAGGCGTTACCGCGGCTCCGCAGAAACATCCGCGAGCAGCGTGCGCGGGCTCTCCGCCGCGACATCCTGGAGGCGCGGCGTCTCGGCGACCACGAGCGCGCCGACGCCTTGTCTCGTGAGCAGATGGCCGCCCTTCGCGGGGACGCGAGCGAGAGCGACGCGACCCCGCCGGGTGAGCCCAGCGACGAGACTTCCGACGAACCAAGCGAAGCAGGTCTGAGGTAACGATGAGCACGAAGGCGCGCAGCGCGACGAAGACCACGGCGCGAAAGACGGCGAAGGCCCCAAAGGCGAAGGCGAAGCCCTCGGCGCGATCCGGCGCCTCGAAGGCCACGAAGAAGGCCCCCGCCAAGGCCCGTGCCCGTGCTCGGGCGAAGACGGCCGACGCGCCGACGAAGGCCCCGGCCAAGCCCACCGCGCGGCGCTCTCGGCGCGCGGCGCCCCCCGCGGCCGAGGCCCCGGCCCCCACGACGCAGGCGGAGCGCGTCGCGCAGGCCAAACGCGAGAAGGAGGCGCAGCGCCTCGCGGCGCTCGAGCGGCAGCTCATCGAGGAGCGCAAGTCCAAGCGGAAGCAGAAGGAGCGCAAGGAGGTCCAGAACCTCCTCGAGCGCGGCCGCGTGAAGGGCTACCTCACCTACGACGAGGTCAACGAGGCGATCCCGCCGGACGTCGTGTCGTCGGAGCAGATCGACGAGCTGATGGCGCGCATCGAGCGCGAGGACATCGATCTCGTCGACTCGGTCTCGCAGGCGAGGCGTCGCGAGGGCCTCTTCCGCTCGAAGGCCGCCGCCGGCAAGAAGAAGGAGTCGATGCTCCCGCCGGCGTCGGACCCCTACACCACGAAGTCCAACGACCCGGTCCGCATGTACCTGCGGAAGATGGGCTCGGTCTCTCTCCTGACCCGCGAGGGCGAGGTCGAGATCGCCAAGCGCATCGAAGAGGGCGAGGACATCGTCTTCGAGGTCATTCTCGACTCGAAGGTCGGCGTCGCGGAGATCATCGAGATCGGCGACCTGCTTCGGAAGGAGAAGCTCCGCACGAAGGACGTCGTGAAGGACTACCGGGGCGCGGATACCGAGCCCGAGGCCCGCGCGCAGGTGGTGCGGCTCATCGACAAGGTGAAGCGCCTCGAGAGCCAGAGCGCCAAGGCCCTCGGGGAGCTCGACTCCGGCAAGCGCATCTCGGAGCGTGCCCGGAAGGGCCATCAGGACGTCATCGCGCGGAACCGGCGCGACCGCATCGAAGCGCTCCGCGCCGTGGGGCTCTCGAAGAAGCAGATCGACCGCGTCGTGGCGCGCATCAAGGGCTACATCCGCCGCGTCGAGCGCGCGGAGCTCGCGGTGAAGGAGGCCGAGGGCGGCGTCGGCGGTCTCCACCAGCGCGACATCAAGAAGGCCCTCCGCGAGTGCGGCGCCAGCAAGGCCGCGGAGAAGCGCTATCTGAAGAAGTACGGCGCGAGCGTCGAAATGCTCCGCATGGCCGACGAGGCCATCCGCGAGGCGCACAAGGCCGTCAAGAAGGTCGAGGAGGACATGGGGCAGCCCATCGCCAACCTCCGGGAGACCTACCGCGCGCTGCACAAGGGGGAACGCCAGGCGGACCGGGCGAAGGCCGAGCTCGTAGAGGCCAACCTCCGCCTCGTGGTGAGCATCGCCAAGAAGTACACGAACCGCGGTCTGCAGTTCCTGGACCTGATCCAGGAGGGCAACATCGGCCTGATGAAGGCCGTCGACAAGTTCGAGTACCGGCGCGGCTACAAGTTCTCGACCTACGCGACGTGGTGGATTCGCCAGGCCATCACGCGGGCCATCGCGGACCAGGCGCGGACCATCCGCATCCCGGTCCACATGATCGAGACGATCAACAAGCTGATACGCACCTCGCGCTACCTCGTGCAGGAGCTCGGCCGAGAGCCGCAGCCCGAGGAGATCGCGGCGCGCATGGAAATGCCGCTCGACAAGGTGCGGAAGGTCCTGAAGATCGCGAAGGAGCCGAGCAGCCTCGAGACGCCCATCGGCGAAGAGGAAGATTCGCACCTCGGCGATTTCATCGAGGACAAGTCGGTGGTGAGCCCCGTGGAAGCGGTCATCAACGGCAACCTCGAAGACCAGACGCGCCGCGTCCTCAAGACGCTCACGCCCCGCGAAGAGAAGGTACTTCGCATGCGCTTCGGCATCGGGGAGAAGAGCGACCACACGCTCGAAGAGGTCGGTCAGGACTTCGAGGTCACCCGCGAGCGTATCCGGCAGATCGAAGCGAAGGCGCTTCGAAAGCTCCGGCATCCGAGCCGTTCGAAGCAGCTGCGCAGCTTCGTCGACTCCTGAGTGTCCCCGCCCTTGCCGCGTCGGCGCGTACCGAAGAAGCTTTCGGTCGCACCCCCTCGCGAGGGCGTGCATGGGCCCATAGCTCAATTGGTCAGAGCCGCCGGCTCATAACCGGTTCGTTGCTGGTTCGAGTCCAGCTGGGCCTACCACCCGGGTCGGGGTCTTCGGGGTCGTCTCGCGCCACGCGCGCGCACGGCCTTGCAAGCCCCCGCCGCGCACGGTAGGGCGACGCCCACCCGTGGAGGTTCGAGCGTGCGAGAGAAGCTGAGAGCCCTGGCGAAGCTGGCCCGTATGGACGGCGCCGCCCAGGACTACGACCGTGAGCTCCATGAGCTTCCGGCCAAGATCGCGAGCATGCGCGAGGACGTGCAGACCCTCGAGCAGCTGCTCGCGCGCGAGCGCGAGCAGCTGAGCGAGGCGACGAGTCTCGAGGCGGAGCGTTCCACGGAGCTCCAGGAGCGCCGCGACGCGCTGAGCCGCGCCAAGGCCAAGGGCGCCCAGGCCCGCACGCTCCGTGAGGCGGACGCGGCCGAGCGTGAGGTCGAGGCGAACCGGCGCATCATCCGCGACCGCGAGGAAGAGCTGACGCGCATCCAGGCCACCATCGAGGCCAAGCAGAGCTCGCTGGATGAGCGCGAGCGCCAGTTCGAGGAAGCGCGCACCATCTTCACCGACGAGGAGAAGGCCGCGACGGCGCGCATCGACGAGGTGGAGGCGAAGCGTGCGACGGTGCTCGATGGACGCGAGGCGCTCGAGAGCGAGCTGCCACGCACCATCATGAAGCGCTACGAGCGCCTCAAGCAGGCCCGGCTTCGCGACGGCAACAAGTACCAGGTGCTCGCCATCCTCGAGACGGAGACCTGCACGAGCTGCCGCGTCGCGCTCCCGCCGCAGCTCTTCATCGAGGTCATGCGAGGCGAGGACTACTTCCGCTGCCCGAGCTGCAAGGCCTTCGTGGTCTACAAGGGCCTCCTCGACGATGACGACGCCCCCGGCGTTCCCGCGGACGACGCCGCGCCTGCCGAGGGCTGAGGACCGTCAGCCTTCGCCGAGCGCGCGCGCCATGAGTCGTGCGCCACGCATGGCCTGCGCCTCGATGGCCGCCGCGGTCGGTCGCAGCTCCGGTTCGAGGAGCGCGCGGTTCCAGAGCTTGCCCTGGAGCAACCCCAGGTAGGCCTCTGCAAGCGCGGCGGCATCGCCCGGGGAGCCGTACGCCGAGAGTAGCTCCCGCACCGCCCCCACCATGGGATCCGTGACGAGCGTCGTGAACGCGCGCCCGAGCGCGGGGGACTCTTCGGCGCTGCCGGCGACGAAGCGCGTGAAGGAGAGGACCTCGGGCCGAAGCGCCAGCTCGAGGTACCACCGGCCCATCCGCTGCAGGCCCTCCTCGAGAGACTCGTCGGGCGCCCCGGGCGGCACCGTGCCGAGGGCGTTCGCCGCGAAGCGTTCGAGCGCGGCGACGAGCAGCCCGGTCCGGTCGCCGAAGTGGCGGTACAGGGTCTCCTTCGAGGCCTTCGCGCGTCGCGCGACGGCGCTCATGCTGAGCTGAGCGGCGCCCCGCTCGGCGATCAGCTCCGTCGCGGCGACCAGAATTGCGTCGCGTCGGGCTTGCCCGCGATGCGGCGATGGGGCGCTCGAGGCCACGCGCATCGATACCGCGAAGCCGGCGGGGAAGCACCGACACCAACCATCATGCCGTCTTGACGTTATAGAACCGTACGGTACGGTACGGTCATGAAGACCCTTCGGAGACTCGTGGTGCGAGGGCACTCGGTTCGCTATCTCGACCGGGGCCAGGGCGAGCCTCTGGTCTTCGTGCACAACGGCGGCATGGATCACCGGCTGTGGGAGGCCCAGGTCGCTCACTTCGCTCCGGGTCGGCGCGTCATCGCGCTCGACCTTCCCGGCTTCGGAGCTTCCGACGCATGGCCTGAGGGCTACACGCTCGCGGGCTATCGGCGTGTCCTGGAGACCCTGCTCCGCGAGGTGGTCGGGGGCCCGGCCTCACTCGTCGGATGCTGCGTGGGTGGGGCCGTGGTGCTCGACCTGGCGCTCGCGCAGCCGGCGTTGGTGGCCCGCGCCGCGATGATCACCATCGATACGCCGAGAGTGAACGACGCGGGCATCCTCCGGCCCCTGATGTGGCTACGGCGCTCGGCGGGGCTGGCGGGGCTCCTCGCGCTCGCAAGAGTCCGGCCGGCGCGTGTGGCGATCGGACGCGTCTTCAGCGCCCTGCAGCTGGGCGCGACGGCCCGCAGGGACCCGGCCTATCGTCGCTATGTCCGCGGGCTGTGGGCGCGCTCTCCCCGGAACGCGGAGACGCTCCTCCGCACGAACTATGAGGGCTTCGCCCACCTCGACCGGGCCCAACGCCCCGTTGCCGGGCCGCCGCTCGCGCTCCTTTGGGGTGCAGACAATCGGGTGCTGCCGGCGCGATGCCACGCGGGCTTCGTCGCGCGCCTGCGACCGGAGGTGGAGGCCATCGTGCCCGGAGCGGGCTACCTGGTGATGCGGGAGCGCCCCGACGTCGTGAACGCGCTCCTCGACCGCTGGCTCGCGCTACCCCCCTACCGAGCTCAAACGTACGTGAGCCATTCGGCAGGGGCGTCGCCGCGTACCGCGGCGAAGTAGCGACTCTGAATGGCCTCCGTGATCGGACCACGGGACCCGGCGCCGACCTGTCGCCCGTCCACCTCGCGTACCGGCGTGACCTCGGCGGCGGTGCCGCACATGAAGACCTCGTCGGCCGTGTAGAGCTCGTCGCGGGCGATGAGCCGCTCCGTGACGGTCACTCCCTGGTCCCGGAGGAGCTGCATCACCGTGTCCCGCGTGATGCCGCCCAGCACGGAGGTCCCGCGCGGCGCCGTGGCCACGACTCCGTCGCGTACGACGAAGACGTTCTCGCCGCTCGCCTCACAGACGTAGCCCTGAGGGTCGAGGAGGATGGCCTCGTCGAAGCCGAGGGAGAGCGCCTCGCGCTTGGCGAGGATGGAGTTGACGTAGTGGCCGCAGATCTTGCCCTTGGCCATGAGCGAGTTGACGCCGACGCGGGCGTAGGAGCTGACCTTCACGCGGCAGCCACGCTCGAGCTGCTCCTCGCCCAGGTACGCGCCCCACTTCCACACCGCCACCGCGACGCGCGTCGGGTTGTCTGCGCCGACGCCCATGGAGCCCTCGCCCATGAACGCGAGGGGGCGGATGTAGCAGCTCTTGAGCGCGTTCACGCGGATGGTCTCGACGATGGCCTCCTCGATCTGCTCACGGCTGAAGGGCATCGGCATGAGGCAGATATGCGCGGATTCGAAGAGGCGCCGGACGTGCTCACGGAGCTTGAAGACGGCGGTGCGCCCGTCGCTGGTCTCGTAGGCTCGGATGCCCTCGAAGACGCCCAGGCCGTAGTGCAGCGTGTGCGTGAGCACGTGGAACGTCGCCTGGTCCCACGGAACGAGCGCGCCATCGACCCAGATCTTCTCCACCTTCTCCACCATCGTTCTTGCCTCCGCGGCGCGAGCGCCGCTGTAGGATCCACGTAGCGGACGCCTCCGCAGCCTGACAAGGCTCCAGCTCACGGCTCCCCCGTCTTCCAGGGTGCCGCGACGGCTACGGGCCCGACGTGGCGCTCGAAGAGACGCCGGTTGGCTCTGGCCCGGCGGCGCCAGGCAGCGGCCAGCACGCGCGCGGGAGCATGACCGTCCCGGTCACGCAGGCGAAGGAGCCGGGCCACCTGCACCGCGCGTGGCCCCGCGAGGGCGAGGCGCCCGTCGCCGCGCGGCTCGAGGAGCCGGAGCGCCTGCTCGACGCGGCGAAAGAAGCGGTAGCCGTCTCGGAGCGGCTCCGCGTCGTCGGCGAGGTGTCCGGCGGCCTCGAGCGCAGCGATGGCGTCGAGCGTGTGCCGGGGCCGCAGCGAGGCGTCGGTCGCTCCGTGGAGGAGCTGGAGCGTCTGTACCGTCAGCTCCACGTCCACGAGGCCCCCATGGCCGAGCTTGGGGTGGAGCCGGTCGCGGCGCTCCCGGGCGAGCTCCCGCTCCATGCGGCCGCGGAGCTCGGCGATGCGCGCCCGGTCCGTCGGCCCGCGGAACGCCGTCGTGCGAAGCAGCGCGGTCATCGCGTCGCCGAAGGCTGCGTCGTCGTGGGCCACGACCCGGGCCTTCAGCAGTGCCTGCCGCTCCCAGCCTTCGGCGCGCGAGGCATGGTAGCGAGAGAAGGCCGTGTCGCTCACCACGAGCAGGCCCTGGTTGCCCGAGGGACGGAGCCGCGTGTCGGTCTGGAAGCCCGGACCCTCGGCGTCCGGCTGCGCCAGGAGGCTCAGCGTGCGCTGGGCGACGCGCGTGTAGAGCTCGCCGTGCGTGGGTGGCGAGCCGCCACGCTCGCCGGCGTGGACGGCGCGGTCGGTCCCGCGCGGAAGTCGATAGAGGAAGGTGAGGTCGAGGTCGCTCCCGTAGCCAAGCTCGCCGCTCCCGAGCTTGCCCATGCCCACGACGACCATCGCGGCGCCCGGCTGGGGCGCGCCGTGACGCCGCACCACCTCGCGGCGCGCGAAGGCGAAGGCCGCGCGCGCCTGGGCCTCGGCCAGCGCGGTCAAGAGCCGCTGGGCGGCGCCATCGTCCAGCTCCCCGCCGAGGTGCGCCAGGCCGATGCGGAGCGTCAGCTCGCGCTTTCGGCGCCGCAGCGCCCCGACGAAGTGCTCGACGTCGAGGGCCTCCGGCGTGACGAGGGCGCCGGGCACGTCGCCACCCAGCGTGGCGTGCTGCTGCCGAATCTGCGCCGCGCGCGGCGCGCTCGTTCCGAGGAGCAGAGCGTCGAGGGTCTCCGGGTGGCCCACGACGGCCTGCGCCAGCGTGGGCGACGCGCCGAAGAGCGCGACGAGGCGCCGGGCAAGCCGAGGCTCCTCGTGCAGCATCGCGTGGTGACCGGGGCCCGCGAGCAGGAGGAAGTCCGCGAGGAAGCGGAGCGCGCGGTCGACGTCGGCGGCGTCGGCCAGCTCGCGCAGCAGGCGCGGCGCGAGCTCGGGAAGTCGCGCCCCACCGCGGACGCCGAAGGGGCTCTCGGGATGGCGCGTGAGGCGCCGGAAATGCGTCGCCGCCTCCTCGGGGTCATAGACGTCGAGGGCGGAAGCCACGACGCGGTCGAGGTCGGCCGGCGCGCCGCCCTCCGGGAGTCGGCTCAACGCCGCGAGCAAGGCGTCACGGGCCGCGTCGCCTTCGGCCCACGCCTCGGCCCGGCCGCTGGGTGGCCCCCCGGTCTCCTCCGTACCTTCGACGAGGGTCTCGAAGAGCCGGTGCACGGCCTGCCGATGCGCCCCGAGCTCGGCATCGAAGGCCGCCCCGTCCACGAACCCGAGGGAGCGTGCGAAGCCCTCCCGGGCCTCACGGCGCGGGAGCACGTGGGTCTGGTAGCCGGCCACCATGTGCACGCGATGCTCGACGCGGCGCAGCAGGGCCCACGCCGCCGCGAGCGTCTCGCGCTCTGCGGTCGTCACGAAGCCGAGCCCGTGGAGCCGCGTGAGCGCGTCCATGGTCCCCGGGACCCTCAGCTCGGGGTGCTGGCCGCCCCAGACGAGCTGGAGGCTCTGTACGAAGAACTCGAGCTCTCGAATGCCGCCCACGCCGTGCTTCACGTCGTCCTGCGGATCCGCGCGCAGCTCCCGCCGGCTCCGGAGGACCATGGCGTGCATGGCCTCCGCGACGGCGGGGTCGACCTGGCGTCGCCAGACGAAGGGGGCGAGCGTGGCGAGCATCTCGCGGCCGAAGGCGATGTTCCCGGCGATGGGGGTCGCCCGCATCAGCGCGCCCCGCTCCCAGGTACGGCCGAAGCTCGCGTAGTAGCGCTCGGCGCCGGCGAGGCTCATCGAGAGGGGACCGGCTCCGCCGGCCGGACGCAGCCGGAGGTCCACCCGGAAGACGAAGCCGTCCCGGGTCACCTCGCCGAGGGCCTTCACCGTGCGGCGCACGATGCGCGCGAACGCCTCGGCGGGGGTCTCGTCGCCCTCGCCGACGCGGCCTTCGTCACTTCCGTGAAAGAAGACGAGGTCGACGTCGCTGCCGAAGTTCAGCTCTCGTCCGCCGAGCTTTCCCATGCCCAGCACGCTGAGGGGGATCGGGAGGCCCTCCGTATCGACGATGGCGCCTCGGGAGGCCTCGGCGCCGCGCCGGCAGCTCACCAGTGCGGCGTCGGTCGCGGCGGCTGCGAGGGCGGCCAGGTCCGAGGCGGTCTGGTCCACGTCCGCGAGCCGGAGCACCTCGCGGAGCGCGACCCGGACGACGGCCTCGTGACACAGGCGGCGGAGCGCGCGGTGGAGCTCGGGCCCGTCCTCGAACGTCCGCCCGACCTCGGCCAGCCGGCGCACGAAGTCGGCGGCGTCGGCCTCGCGGGCGAGGGGGCTGGCGAGCACCCGGTCCGCGAGCGTCGGGTCTCCCTGCACCAGGGGAAGCAGCGAGGGGGCATGCC
>CALCTH010000147.1 GCA_937893795.1 uncultured Myxococcales bacterium
GGTCTCGGAGCACGTCGAGGCGGGGACGCTCCTGCGGCGGCAGCACCGCCTGCGGCACGCCGAGGTCACGCACCGCGGCCATCTTCCGAAGGCCCTGGCGCGCCGCCGCGCGCGGGTTCGAGGTCGCGCCGCCGCTCGCCGCGGCCGCGAGATTGCCCACCGCGAGGCCCGCGTAGTTGTGCGTCGGGCCCACGAGCCCGTCGAGCTGGTGCTCCACGCCCGCGGTGTAGCAAAGAGGGGCCTGGCGGCGCGTGAGCGAACGCGGGAGCGCGAGACGCGGGCCCCCGGTTCAGGCCCGCGACGGGACGCCGATGAGGTGAACGGGACGGCACCGGTTTGGTTGCTGTGACCATCCTCTCCGGCGATGATGCGCCGGTGGTTGGCAGGAGCCGGCCCGAAGGAGCGCGAGGACGTGGCCGAAGACGTCATCATCTGCACCATTTGCGGCGCCAAGAACGAACCCACCGCCTCGCGGTGCTCGTCCTGCGGCGCCAAGCTCGAGGCGCTGGGTCAGCGGGAGCTGACGGCCGAAGAGCGCGAGGCGCGGAAGTACCAGCAGGACACCTTCGAGTGGAAGTGGGTGGGCATCGCCTTCGCCATCTACCTGACGCTCCAGGCCATCGCGCTCGTCGCTCTCCCGATGGTCATCGACGCCTACGACCCGCAGGGGCTCCCCGGGCTGCTGATCAGCGCCGGCGTGTGGTTCGTGGGCGGCGCCATCGTCGGCTGGCTCTCGCCGGGCAAGACCTTCTTCGAGCCCGCCGTCGGCGCGCTCATCGCGACCATTCCGACGCTCTGGTACGTCGATTCCATCAGCGACGTGCACCAGACCTCGCTCCTGGCGCTGGTCACCATGGGCATCATCGGTGTGATGCTCACGCTGCTCGCGGGCTTCCTGGGCGAGAAGATCCAGATGAGCACGCGCGGCCACGATTGAGCCGCCGTACGGAGCGCCCCTGCGCATGCGCGAAGCGGGCGTAACGGTGAACACCGGACGGAATTTTCCATGATGGCCTTCGCGCAACGCCGCGTCGGCCACAGGTTTGGGGGGACCGGCCGTTGAGAAGCACGGCGCCTCGAGGAACCCCATGCACGCACGTCGCCTTTGCGCTCCGGCCCTCGCGTTCCTCGCCCTGACGGGCTGCGAGATCGACCCTTTCCAGTTCGGCGGCGACCGCCTCGACATGTTCGAGGGGCCGGACGCTGGGACGGATCTCGGGCCGCCGCGGGACCTCGGCCCCGTCGACCTCGGTCCGGACCTGCCGCCCGTGCCCTGCGCGACGGTCACGTGCACGCCGGGACAGGAGTGCATCGACGACGTGTGCGTGGACCGCACCTGCGACGCCTGCTCTGGCTCCGAGCGCTGCGAGGCGCCGCCGACCGGCACCGGCGTGATCTGCGTCGACAACCGCTGCGCCGACGACGTCGGCTGCCCCGAGGACCGCTTCTGTGGACCGGCGGGGCTCTGCGACGAGGACACCTGCGTCCCGGGCACCCGCGCGTGCACGACGAGCGGCGACATCGAGGAGTGCCCGCCGAACGGCTCCGCCACGGCCGTGACCCTCGTCTGCGCGGGGAGCGGCGGCTTCGACGGGAGCTGCCGGGAGAGCGCCGGCGAGGTGTTCTGCGGGTGCCGCGACGATTGGGACTGCCCGCTGAACACCGAATGCGTCGTGGACCGCTGCGTCGGGACGGGGCAGCCGCCCACGTGCCTCCTCCCGCCGGCCGACATCACCGCGGTGCTGCCGAGCCTCGAGCCCGGCTTTCCCTGGGGAGGCGAGGACGACGACCGCGACGCCGACGGGAGCCCCTTCCCGGCCTCGAGCCAGGTGGTCGTCACGCCCATCGTCATCAACCTCGACGACGACAACGACGACGGCCGCATCGACGAGCGCGACATCCCGGAGATCGTCTTCATGACCTTCTGCGGCACCGTCGGCGGCAGCGCGCGCTTCCAGCAGCACGGCATCCTCCGCGCCGTGCACGGCGGCGGGCCGGACCGCGGCGCGGACTACTTCGCGACCTGCGACGACACGCGTTGGTTCGAGGGCGACGACCCCGGGAGCGTCTCGTGCAGCTGCACGGACGGGGACCTCGACCCGACGAGCACGCTCGCTGCCGGGGACCTGGACGGCGACGGCGTGCCGGAGATCGTCGTGGCCGGCGAGGGCAACGCCATCCGCATCTTCGACAATCGGGGCCGGCCCCTCGCCGAGAGCAGCGGCGGCCAGCTCGCGGGGGACAACCAGGCGCTCGTGCTCACCAACGTCGACGGCCGCGGCAACGCGGAGATCATCAGCGGGCGCCGCGTCTTCCAGGTGCTGAAGGACCCGATGGACGGGAGCTGGAGCTTCGGCGACCGCTGGCTCGGCACGCCGAGCCTCTCCACGGGCCGCAACGGCCAGGGTCCCATCAGCTGCGTCGCCGACCTGACAGGTGACGGCCTGCAGGACGTCGTCGCAGGCACGACGCTCTACCGCTTCCCGGCCAACCCGGCCGGCTTCGAGCGCCAGTCCGAGTGCAGCGGCAGCGAGACGGGCGACCAGGGATCCTGGTGCCGGGGCGAGCTGCCCGTGGAGTGGAACGCCGACGACGTGAACGCCGCGAGCATCACGGAGAACGGCTTCTGCGCCGTCGCAGACGTGTGGGGCGCCGACGACGCCGCGCGACCGGGTCCCGGAAACCCCCTCGACCGCGTGCCGGAGGTCGTCGTGATCAACGACGGTCAGCTCCAGGTCTTCCGCGGCGCGACGGGCCGCATCCTCCTCGACGTGGACTTCGGGGCCCGGGGCGGCGCTCCCAACGTCGACGACTTCGACGGCGACGGGTTCCCGGAGATCGGCACGGCCTTCGAGGAGTCGTACCTCGCCTTCGACCTGCAGGAGCCCAGCGCGGCCTGCCCGGCCTGGCCGAACGCCTACGACGAGCTGGTGGACCTCGACCCCATGGCCGACCCGCTCCAGGGCAACCCCGCCCGCACCCCGCCGGACATGGCCTGCACGGCCGCCGCCGACTGCGGCGACGTCGGGCAGTTCACCTGCAGCACGGAAGGGCGCTGCGTCTGCCTCCACAACGGCTGGCAGCGCGTCACGCAGGACGACTCGAGCCGGGTCACGGGCTCGAGCGTCTTCGACTTCAACGGCGACGGCGCGGCCGAGGTCATCTACAACGACGAGTGCTACTTCCGGATCTATCGGGGCCTCGACGGCGACGTGATCTTCCGGGAGCCGAGCGAGAGCCGGACGCGCACCGAGAACCCGGTGGTCGCCGACGTGGACAGCGACGGGAACGCGGAGATCGTCTTCGCCGTCTCCAACGAGTCGAACTTCTGCACCAACCGAGGCCGCGGGCTCCTGCCCGTCGACGGCGACGACAGCTTCCCCTTCAACAACGGCCTCGAGGTGTGGGGCGAGCCGAGCGACCTCTGGGTGAGCGCGCGGCGCATCTACAACCAGCACGCCTACGGCGTCACCAACGTGTACGAGAGCGGCGGCTTGCCCGTCGTGCCCCAGGGCGGCTGGGAGGACTTCGGGGGTCGCGCCTACAACACCTTCCGAAGCCAGCCCCGGAGCCCCTTCGGCATCGCGCCGGATCTGCAGGTGGCGGCGGTGCAGTTCTCGAGCCCCGACGCGGCGTGCGGCGAGCTCACCGGCGCCCTCGACGTCGTCGCGCGGGTCGTCAACGCCGGCGACCTTCGCGTCGGTGCGGACGTGCCCGTCGCCCTGGTGGGGACGTGGAGCGGTCCTCCGCTCACGGAAGCGCTCCGCGACGGCGCCGGGACGGCGCTCCGGCTCACGCTCAGCACGGTGCTCGAAGCGCGGGGCGAGCGCTTCCTGAGCTTCCGCTACGACCCGGCGAACAACGGCCGGAGCGACCTCCCGGACAGCATCGAGGTCATCATCGACCCCGACGGCGCCGAACGGGAATGCGATGAGACCAACAACCGCCTCGTCGCCCCGGTCGCCGGCGCGGTGGGGCTCGCCGACCTTCGCGTCGAAGTGGGCGCCTCGGCGGGCCCCTGCCCGGACAAGACCTTCGACGTCGTGATCTTGAACGAGGGCACCGTGCCGGCCTCGGACGTGGTCTTGCGCTTCTTCGCCGGCGACCCGGCGGCCGGCGGAACGGCCTTCCACGACGAGCGCGTGGCCGGTCCGATTCCGCCCGGCGGCGAGCTGCGGCTCAGCGTGGAGACGCGCTTCCCGGCGGTGCGCGCCCGGCCCTTCGTCATCGTCGACGCCCTCGGCGAGGTCGAGGAGTGCAACGACGGCAACAACACCGACGCGAGCGACGAGCTCGTCGACTGCAGCATCATCCTGATCTGACGGTCGCGCTCGAGGCTCGCGCCGGCGGCGGCCGCTCGGCCCCGGGGTAGAGTCCGGGTCGAAAACATGTCGGCGCCGACCGAGCCCACGCCCAGCACCGCCTCCGGCCGTACCTTCACGTCCGAGCCCGGAGAGCTGCCCTTGGCCTACGGTCCCTACGAGGTCACCGGGGTGCTCGGTCGCGGCGCCATGGGCACCGTGTTCGCGGCGGAGCAGCGAGAGCCGCTCGTCCGCGAAGTCGCTGTGAAGGTCGTACGCACGGACGCGATGACGGCCGGATCCTCGACGGGCTTCAGCGAGGAGCGGCTCGCTCTCAGCCGTCTCCGGCACCCGAACATCGCGCGCGTCTACGACGCAGGCATGGAAGACGGCATGCCCTACCTGGTGATGGAGCGTGTCGAGGGCCGCTCCATTCTCCAGCACTGCGACGCCCGGCGCCTGTCCATCGAAGCCCGGCTCCGCCTCTTCCTGGAGGTTTGCGGCGCCATTCGCCACGCCCATCGAAAGGGCATCCTCCACCGGGACATCAAGCCGTCCAACGTCCTCGTGGACGAGAGCGAGGAGCCCGCGCGCGTCCAGGTGATCGACTTCGGCGTCGCGAAGCTGATCGAGCGCGGTTCGTACGCGGAGGCCGTCGCCGTAGGCACGCCGGGGTACATGAGCCCGGAGGCGAGCGAAGGCTCGCCGGAGGTGGACACCCGTACCGACGTCTACGCGCTCGGCGTGCTGCTCCAGGTCTTGGTCACCGGACAGCGCACCACCCCCTTTGGCCCCGCGCCCGAGCGGTCGGTTCATCGGGTCTACGATGCCGAGACCGCGGCGGCGCGAAGGCTCACGCCATCGCGCCTCGCGCAGAGGGTTCGGGGCGACCTCCTGGTCATGGTCCAGCACGCGACCGCCACGTGTCCCGACGCACGCTACGGCTCCGTGGACGAGCTGGCCGCAGACGTTCGGCGGCACCTCCGACACGAGCCCATCAGCCGCCGTAGCGGGCGCTTCTACGTGCTGGGGCGCTTCGTTCGGCGACACAGCGCGGGGGTCGTGCTTACGGCCCTCACGCTAGGGGCCGTGGTCGTCGCGGGGGCCGCCGTGGTGCAATCGTCCATCGAGGCACGCGACGCCGAGGCTCGAGCGCTGAGCGCGGCGCGCGAGGCCGAGTCCGAGTCCGCCGAGGCGCGGGCCCTCAAGGACTTCCTGCTCGGCCTCGTGACGCGCGTCGACTCGCGGCGCTCGGTGCAGCACGGGCTGGACGTGGACGCGATGATCACGCCAGGGATCCGAGAGGCACTCGCTGACCCGGGCTCCATGAGCAGCGAAGAGGTCGCGCTCATGGTGGAGCTGGAGCGGCTCTACGGACGCATCGGGCGCTACGACCAGCAGGTTGCTTTCGCCGAAGCCGTCGCGCGGGGTCCGGGTACCGAGCTCGACCGGGGTGCGCGCGCCGCCAGACTGGCCCGCGCCCGCAACAATGCGGGGAGGTATCGCGAAGCCCAGGAGGGGTTGCGACCCCTGGCCCTGGATCCGCCGGCCTCCTTCCCGGCGGCCCTCCGCGCGCGCCTGCTTCTCGAGCTGGGGGACGCGGAGCGCATGGCCGGAGCCCACGACGTGGCGCTCCGTTCTTTCAGGGCGGCGGCGGCGGCCCTCGGCCCGAGCCGGGATCCCGCGACCCGGTTGCTTCGCGCGCGGGTCGACCAGCGCACCGCGAAGACGTACTTCGTCGCGGGCGACCCGGAGACGGCAACCCACTTTCAGCGACGCGCACTCAGGGCGCGCGAAGAGCTTCTCGGTCCGAACCATATCCTCGTGACGGACGCGCTCGTGGCCCTCGCGACCATCGTCAGTGGAAACCTCGAAGAGTCCGAGCCCCTCTTTCGGCGCGCCATCGAGCGGCTCCAGCGGCAGCTCGGCCCCGACCATCCGCGCGTCGGGCAGATGACGAACAACTTCGGGTTCACGCTTCTCATGGCGGGCCGACCGGCCGATGCCGTCCCCATGCTCGAGCGGGCCCTCGAAAGCGCGCGCGCGTCCTTCGACGAGGGTCACCCGGCGCAGGTCAACGCGCGCACCAACCTGGGCCTCGCGCTTTGCGATCTGGGTCGAGCCGCCGAAGCCGAGCCGCTGCTGCGCAAGGCCGTGGCGCTGCGCGAGCTGAACCACCCGCCGGGGCACGTGCATCGCGCGACGAGCCATTGGGCCCATGGCCGCGCGCTCCGGGACCTGGGCCGATGGAACGAAGCGCGGGTCCAGTTCGAAGCGGCCATCGAGGTGCTCGAGCCGCAGCCGCGCGCCGGGGACTTCGGAGGCTTGGCGCGCGTGCTGGACGACTACGCCGTGCTCCTGGAACGCACGGGCGACGCCGAGGGCCTCGCGGAGGTGCGTCGACGTCGCCGAGAGCTCGAGGGAGGCGCGTCGCCCACGGTCGACGCTGCGCGCTAGATCCGCAGGCGGAAGGCGAAGGCGGGTGTGAGCACGACGCCGCCGCGGTCGAGGGAGACGTCGCCGTGCGTGCCCCACCAGCGCTCGTAGGCGACCGTGAGCTCGAGGAGCACGTGGAGGCGCCGAAAGCCGACGCCGATGCCGACCATTCCCCCGGCCTTGAGCCCCAGCGCCCGCGCATCGGCGCGCGCGGTCTCCTGGGTGAAGCTCCCGCGCACGCCCTCGAGGCCCACGCGTGGCCCGATCCACGCTTCGTAGAGGCCGCTCACCTCCACGCTCCGGAGCAGCGGGACGTCGAGGCCGAAGCGCGTGCCGCGGCCCGCGTCATCCTCGTCGGTCATCCACCCGACGTAGGGCGCCGCGCCCACGAGCCACGCCCAACGCGTGCTCGCGGGCGTGGGGTCGATCTCCCGATGGAGCGCGAGGCGAAGCGTCGTGCCCGCCAGCAGGAGCTGCGCGTCCCAGCCGCCCGGGAGCCCGGCGCGTCCCATGGCCAGCGGCGCCACACCGCCGCGCTCCGCCCCCTCACGGTAGCGGCTGCCCGCGATGTCCAGGTCGCGGAGCGGACCGAGGGGGAGCCGCGCCGCGCCGCCGAGCGCCACGTCGCCACGGCGCTCGGGCGTCGTGCTCCCGCCGCTCAAGGCCGGGAGCGCCGCGGCGCCCCCCGTCAGCGCCAGGAAGAGGCGCGCGCAGCGCGCGCTCCTGCGCGCACCGCGCCGCCGGCCCCGC
>CALCTH010000148.1 GCA_937893795.1 uncultured Myxococcales bacterium
TCGCCACGGGCCGAGCCGTCGTCGAGCCCGCCGCGCCACCGGGCCCGCCGCGTCGTGGAGCACGAGGTGCACGACGCCCTGGGGGTCAGCGAGGTGCAGGGCGCAGCGGTGTGGTCCGTCCGCGGCCACCGCGCTCTCTGGCGGCGCCGCGGCGCCCTCGGTGAGCGCGCACTCGCCGCGGGCGTCGCGCACCACGCCGGAGCGCTCGACGGCGAGCCGAAGCCCGGGCGGCGCGCTCGCGACGACGACGGGACAGGGCAGCTCGGGCTGACACGCGCCCCCCGGAACCCGGAGATCGAGGCGCACGGGCATGCCCGGGTCGCGGATCACCTCGAGCGTTCCTCGCGAGAGACGTTGTCCCTCGGTCTGAAGCCGCGGGACCAGCTCGAGCCCGCCGGCGTCGGGCGCGACGTCGAGGCGGCGCCGGCCGCAGGTGGGGTCCTCGGCCTCCGCGGGCGCGCACACCTCGAGGTGGTGCGTGCCCATCGCCCCGGGCGGGATGCGAAGCGCGCCTTCGAAGCGGCCTCCCGCACCGGCCTTCGTCGCGCGCAGCCGAACCGAGGCGAGCACGGCATCGCCGGACCCGCGCAGCCGCGCCTCCGCATCCGTCGCGGCGCCGGGAGTCCCGTCCAGCGCGTGAAGACCCCCTCGGATGGCGTAGGGCTCGCCAGGCCGCGCCTCCGCCGCGGAGACGATGCGCAGGTCGACGCGGGGGCCGCCACCCTCGAGGAGCAGGGCGCCGATGACCACGAGGGCGCCCACGACGGGCGCGCCGAGGCGAAGCCAACGATCGGCGAAGCGACGCCGGCGCGCCGCCGCGTCTCGGACGTCCGTGGACAGGTCACCCATGCTACCTTAGAGACTGGGTTGGGTGGGCGAGTGCCCGCCCGTCGTTCCGTTCCAGAGGATGGGGGCCGTCATCGTCGCCGTACAAGGAAGTGAGCGCCGCCCTTCGAGGTCTCCCAAACCGGAGATCATCGAGGGGCTTCACGAGCGCCTGAACCACTACATGGACAAGAACGGGCTTCGGTCCACTGCGCAGCGGCGCCTGGTCACGGACCGTTTCTTTCGCTCCACCGGGCACCTGAGCATCGAGGACTTGCTCGGCATCGTGCGCGAGCAGGACCCGAAGATCGGCTACGCCACGGTCTACCGAACGCTCAAGCTCCTCAAGGAGTGCGGGCTGGCCTACGAGCGCAACTTCGGGGACGGCGTGTCCCGCTACGAGGTCGCGCTCGAGGACGAGCATCACGACCACCTGATCTGCCTCGACTGCGGCCGCATCGTCGAGTTCGAGAACGAGGAGATCGAGCGCCTGCAGGACGAGCTGGCGTCGAAGCGCGGCTTCCAGCTCAAGCGCCACACGCACGAGCTCTACGCCATCGGCAAGAAGGGCCCCGACGGGGCCTGCGTGCATTGCGGCGACAAGCCGATGGAGTGACCACGGCGCCTCCCGCGACGGAGTGAAGAAGGCCGCGCCCCCGACGGGACGCGGCCTTCTTTCGTGGGCGCGCCGCGGTCGCGGCGTGCCGGCTCAGCTGAGCGCGGTCAGCGGAGCGATGACGAGCGCCACGACGCTCATCAGCTTCACGAGAATGTTGAGGCTCGGGCCGGCGGTGTCCTTGAAGGGGTCACCGACGGTGTCACCGACGACGGCGGCCTTGTGGGCCTCGGAGCCCTTCGGGTGCACCTCGCCGTCGCTCATCTTGTAGCCGCCGCCCTCGAAGGACTTCTTGGCGTTGTCCCAGGCGCCGCCGGCGTTGGACATGAAGATGGCCATGAGCACGCCGGCCACGGTGACGCCCGCGAGGGTGCCGCCGAGGGCCTCGGGGCCCATGCCGAAGCCGATGACGACCGGCGTGAGCACGGCGAGCGCGCCGGGGAGGACCATGCGCTTGATGGAGGCCTCGGTGCTGATGG
The DNA here is from genome assembly GCA_937893795.1 of uncultured Myxococcales bacterium. GTDB lineage: Bacteria > Myxococcota_A > Polyangia > Polyangiales > Houyiibacteriaceae > CALCTH01. The sequence goes on from CALCTH010000148.1 coordinate 1,921, forward strand.
CCACGCACTTCGCCGTGTCCGGCTTCGCCTTGCCCTCGAGGAGCCCGGGGATCTCGCGGAACTGCCGGCGCACCTCCTCGATCATCTCCATGGCCGCGTCGCCCACGGCCTTCATGGCCATCGCGGAGAAGAGGAAGGGCAGCATGCCGCCGACGAAGAGGCCGGCCATGACCGTGGGCTTGGCGATGTTGATCCCGTCGATGTTCGCGGTCTGGGCGAAGGCGGCGAAGAGCGCGAGGGCCGTCATGGCCGCCGAGCCGATGGCAAAGCCCTTGCCGATGGCGGCGGTGGTGTTGCCGACGGCGTCGAGCTTGTCGGTGCGCTCGCGAACCTGCGGGTCCTGCTCGCTCATCTCGGCGATGCCACCGGCGTTGTCGGCGATGGGGCCGTAGGCGTCGACGGCGAGCTGAATGCCCGTGGTCGAGAGCATGCCGAGCGCCGCGATGGCCACCCCGTAGAGGCCGGCCACGGCGCTCGCGCCGATGACGCCACCGGCGATGACGAGGATGGGGAGCGCAGTCGACTGCATGCCCACGCCGAGCCCCGCGATGATGTTCGTCGCCGTGCCGGTCTTCGACTGCTCGGCGATGGAGTCCACCGGAGGCTTCTCCATGGAGCAGTAGTAGGAGGTGATGAGGCCGACGGCGACGCCCGTGACGAGGCCGATGACCGTGGCGGCACCGACCTCCCACCAGAGCACCGGGTCGTCCGAGCCGGCGACGGTGGTCCCGGCGACGGGCCACATCACGTTGGCGATGCCGAAGGTGGCGAGGGCCATGACGCCGGCCGCGCCGAAGGCGCCTCGGTCGAGGGCGTGCTGCGGGTTGCCGCCCTCCTTCGTCTTCACGGTGAAGGTGCCGATGATGCTCGCGACGATGCCGAAGGCGGCGATGACGAGCGGCATGACGATGGGGCTCGTCGACTTGGCCGCGTCCGCCGAGGCATCGACCAGGTCGAAGCCGAGGCCGAGCACCATGGCGCCGATGATGGCGCCGACGAAGCTCTCGAAGAGGTCGGCGCCCATGCCGGCCACGTCGCCGACGTTGTCGCCCACGTTGTCGGCGATGACGGCGGGGTTCCGGGGGTCGTCCTCCGGGAGGCCGGCCTCGACCTTGCCGACGAGATCGGCGCCGACGTCCGCGGCCTTCGTGTAGATGCCGCCACCGACGCGAGCGAAGAGGGCGATGGAGCTCGCGCCCATCGAGAAGCCCGTCATCACGTTGATGGCCTTCGGGAGGTCGCCGCCGAACATGCCGGTGAAGACCACGTAGAGGAGGCCGAGGCCGATGCTGGCGAGACCCACTACGGTCATGCCCATGACGGCGCCGCCGCTGAAGGCGACGTCCAGGGCCGGCGAGAGGCCGGTCCGGGCGGCCGCGGTGGTGCGAACGTTGGCGTTCGTCGCCACGCGCATGCCGGCCCAGCCGGCGATGGCCGACGCAGCCGCGCCGAGGACGAAGGAGAGCGCGATGAGCGGGCTCCGCGACTCGTCGCCGTCGTTCGCGAAGGCGAGCAGGACGGCCACGATCACCACGAAGCCGGCGAGGACCTTGTACTCGGCCTTCAGGAAGGCCATCGCGCCGACCTGAATCTGCTCGGCGATGTCCTTCATGTTGGCTTCGCCAGCGTCCTGTTTCTTGACCCACGACGCCTTCCAGAAGGCGTAGAGCAGGGCCAGGACCCCGGCGCCGGGAGCGGCGTAAACGAGCTCGGACATGTTTGCGTACCTCGGATGCCGGCGCGCGGGCCGGTGTAACGACGGGTCCCCGGGCGGGGGCCCCCGAAAGCGCGCCGTTTCTACCTGATTTCGCGGGGCCGTCAAACCTGAGCGGCGCGCAATTCGGCCCTGGCTCGGAACCGCGCCGCGGCGGCGGTGGATCCGGGCGTGCACCGCCGGGGATATGCGCGACCGCGACGATTGCCACGGTCGACGGCGCGACGGGTGATGCCCGCGTCAGGCGCTCATTGGAGGCGGATGGCTTTGAGGCGCGCGTTCACGTCCCGCGCGAGACTCAGCTCCTGGTCGCGCGGGAGCGTCGTGGTCGCGCTGAAGAGAGCGAAGGCCGCGAGCTCGTGGAGCGCCTGGTGAAGGCCCTGCAGGGGATGTTCGACGTCCACGCCCTCCATGGCCCGGGCCACGTAGGACGCGTCGATCATGCCGAGCTCGTCGACGCCCCGGCCGAAGAAGCTCCCGTAGCCGCTACCCTCGATCCAAGCGTGCAGCGTGTCCCGGGTCTGGGCGAGACCGCCGTAGGTCGCGACGGCCATGAAGATGTCCTGCAGGACCTCGTTGAAGCGGGCGACGAGGGCCTGGATCTTTTCCGGATCGACGGCGCGTGGCGCCTTGAGCGCGACGGTCTTCGCTTGAAGCAGGTGGTAGACGGCCTTCGTCGCCGCGAACTCGCCGAGGCCCGTGAGCCGCGCGAGCTCGTCGATGCTTCGCTCGCCGTCGCAGAGCGCGAGCACCTGACGGGCGTTGTCCTCGAGGCTGGGTGGCGGTGGCACGCTGCCCGAGGGATCGGGACAGAAGGAGCTGCTCGGCACGCGCTCGCGAAAGAGCGCCATCTCGTCGATGCGCTGCACGCCCGCCATCAGCAGCCCCTGGATGGGCACGTGGATGGTGGTGCCGGTGAGCTCGTCGCCGTCCGGAGGACGCACCAAGACGTAGCTGCCTTCGTCCTCCAGGAGCGACGCGAAGAAGATCGCCTCCGCCTGCTTCTGTAGCTGCGCGTAGAGCTCCTGGGCGTCGAGGACGCCGCGCTTGACCGCGATTTCGCCGAAGTGATCCTCCCCGACCTCGCGCATGATGGCCTCGAGATCCTGCCGCGCGAGCAGGCCGCTTCGGTAGAGCAGCTCGCCGAGGCGCGTGTCCTCGGCGTTGCTCTCGGCGGCCTTCAGGGCGCCCTGGTCGAGGCGAAGCACGTGATGACCCTCACCGACCACATGGAGGTCACCGCGCCACCCCGCCTGCGCGACGACGCCCAGGACCTCCATCACGGTCATGCGACCGAGGATCTCGCCCGCCATCTGCACGCGCGGCGCGTTCTCGCCCGTCTGGCGAAAGATCAAGAAGCCCGGGGCGTTCGCGGCCAGCTCGAAGCGCCCCGCCTGCGTACCGAGGCGCCGACCGAGGTCGGCACCCTCCACGCGCAACGCTCCGCTCTCGTCGACGATGAGCGCGTCCGGGTCCGCCACGGCGCGAAGCCTACTCGACCCCCGGGCCAGGGTGCTATGGGAGCCTCATGGGCAAGGTGGCGTTCGTCTTCCCGGGTCAGGGAAGCCAGCACGTAGGGATGGGCCTCGCGGCGAGGGATGCGTCTCCCGCGGCCGCCGAGGCCTTCCGGGAAGCGGACGAGGCGCTGGGTCTCCCGCTCTCGGGCCTCATCTTCGAGGGTCCCGAAGAGGACATGAAGCTGACCCGGAACACGCAGCCCGCGGTCGTCGCGACGTCCATCGCGCTCTACCGGGCGCTCGGCGAGACCCCGGACGTGGCCGCAGGCCACAGCCTCGGGGAGTACGCTGCGCACGTGGCCGCGGGCACCCTCGCCTTCGCCGACGCGATCCGGACGGTGCGGCTCCGCGGCAAGACCATGCAGGAGGCCGTGCCCGTGGGCGAGGGCGCCATGGCCGCGGTGCTCAAGGCCGACCGCGCCACCGTCGAGTCGGCCTGCGCCACCGCCGCGGAAGCCACGGGGCAGGTCTGCGAGGCCGTGAACTACAACGGGCCCGGGCAGATCGTCATCGCCGGGTCGACCCGCGCGGTGGCCCACGCCGCGGAAGAGCTGAAGGCGGCACGGGCTCGCGTCATGCCGCTCCCGGTCAGCGCGCCCTTCCACTCGAGCCTGATGAAGCCGGCCGAGGAGAAGCTCGCGCCCGTGCTGCGGGGCCTGCCCTCGGCGGCGCCGGCCTTCCCCGTCTACACGAACGTCGACGCCGCGCCCGTGGAGAGCGCGGGTGCGGCGATCGAGGCGCTGATCCGGCAGGTCAGCCGCCCGGTGCGCTGGGAGTCCACGGTGCGGCGCATGGCCGAAGACGGCGTGAGCCTCTTCGTCGAGGTGGGCCCCGGCAAGGTGCTCACGGGACTCGTGGGACGCATCGCGAAGGACGCTGCGCGCGTGACGGTCAACGGACCGGACCAGTTCGAGGCGGCGCGTGAGGCCATCGCCGCGGCGCGACGCGGCGAGGGGAGCTGAGCATGGTGGAGCCGAGCATCGTCGAGGAGCGCATCCGAGCGGGCATCGAGGGCGTCTCGCACGTCGCCGTGGTGGATCTGACGGGGACGAAGGACCACTACGAGGCCACCGTCGTGGCCAAGGCCTTCGCCGACATGAACCGGGTGGAGCAGCATCAGGCCGTCTATGGCGCCCTCGGAGAGCTCATGGCGGGCCCCGTGCACGCGCTGGCGCTCAAGACCTACACGCCGGAGCGCTGGGCCGCGCTCGCGAGCGAGTAGAAACGCGGGCGCTCGGGCGCCATAATGGGACGTATGGAGTCTCCGAACGAGTCGGGCGCGACGCCCGTGGCCGAGCGCATCCAGGGCATCGTGGACGCGCACCCGGTGGTCCTGTTCATGAAGGGCTCGCGGCTCTTTCCGCGCTGCGGGTTCTCGGCGACGGTCGTCGAGGTCTTGAAGCGCGCGGGGATCACGCGCTTCCACCACGAGGACGTGCTTCTCGACGCCGAGCTCCGCCAGGGCATCAAGGAGTTCACGAACTGGCCGACGATTCCTCAGCTCTACGTGCAGGGGAAGTTCGTCGGTGGGTGCGACATCGTGCGCGACCTCTACGAGAGCGGCGAGCTCGAGGCCGTGCTCGCGCCGGTCAAGGAAGCCAGCCCGAGCTGAGCGCATCGCGCCGGCTCGCTAATGCCGGCGACCGCCGTAGGGCCGCGCGCTGCGCGGGAGACAGCGGACCGCGTCGGGCTTCGCGTCGACCCAGCGCGCCTGCTGCTCGCCCGCCGGCTGGCCGTTGCGCCGCGGAAGGCCCGGGCGAAAGAGCGGCAGCGGGTCGCAGTGGTTTCCGTCGTGGAGCAGCATGAAGTGGAGGTGCGGCCCGCGGCTCAGGCCCGTGTTGCCGAGGCGCCCGATGACTTGCCCGCGCGCGACGAGCTCGCCCGGGACCACGAGCGTCTCGCGCAGGTGCGCGTAGCCGGTCGCGGTGCCGTTGGGGTGCACGACGAGCACGAAGCGTCCGTAGCCGCGGACGCCCGTGCTCGCATAGGCCACGACACCGCGCTCCGCCGCGCGGACGGGCGAGCCCGGCGGCTCGTACATGTCGATGGCGAGGTGGTATCCGCCCGCGCCGCTCCCCCAGCCGCGCATGAAGAACCCGCGGGGGAGCGGAAGGGCGAGCGTCCCCGGCTCGGCCGCTTCCGGGGCCCCCGAGGCGGACGTGGCAGCCGGCACGGACGGCCGGGCGCGGGGCTCCGATGCGTCGAGGGCGACCGGCAGAGCCTCGCCCTCGTGCCGCGCCTCGTCTTCGGCCGCCTCGAGAAGCGCGAGCTCCTCGTCCGTCGCGGCGCCCGTCGCGTCGCGGGCCACTTCCTGCTCGGGCGCCGGGGCGTCGAT
>CALCTH010000149.1 GCA_937893795.1 uncultured Myxococcales bacterium
ATGGCCATGAAGGTCGACCCCGCCTACTTCGAGATCTCGAAGCGTTTCCACGCGAACCCGGACCAGTTCGCCGACGCCTTTGCGCGCGCGTGGTTCAAGCTGACGCACCGCGACATGGGACCGAAGGTCCGCTACGTCGGGCCGGAGGTTCCGGAGGAGGACCTCATCTGGCAGGACCCCGTGCCCGCCGTCGACCACGGGCTCGTGAGCGACGCGGACATCGCGGCGCTCAAGAAGGAGGTCCTCGCGACGGGCCTCGACACCGGCGACCTCGTGCGCGCGGCCTGGGCTTCGGCCTCGACCTTCCGCGGGAGCGATGCGCGCGGTGGCGCGAACGGCGCCCGCATTCGCCTCGCGCCCCAGAAGGACTGGGACGTGAACGCGCCGGCGACGCTCGCGAAGGTGCTCACGGCGCTCGAGGGCGTGCAGAAGGCGTTCAACGACCGGCAGACCGGCGACACGCGCGTGTCGCTGGCCGACCTCATCGTGCTCGCCGGCTCCGCGGCCGTGGAGGAAGCCGCGCGGCGGGGCGGGCACGACGTGACCGTGCCCTTCGCGCCGGGTCGCACCGACGCGACCGACGCGATGACCGACGCCGACTCCTTCGCCGTGCTCGAGCCGACCTCCGACGGCTTCCGGAACTACCTCCGGAACGACCGGGGGATGCAGCCCGAGGAGCTCCTCGTGGACCGGGCGCAGCTTCTCACGCTCTCGGCGCCGGAGATGACGGCGCTCGTGGGCGGCCTCCGCGTCATCGGCGGCAACCAGGGGGGCAGCAGCGCCGGCGTGCTCACGGACCGGCCGGGCACACTGAGCAACGACTTCTTCCGCAACATCCTCGACATGGGGACCGAGTGGTCGAAGTCCGGCCCGGACGGCGACGTGTACGTGGGCCGCGACCGCGCGAGCGGCGACACGCGCTGGACCGCGACGCGCGTGGACCTGATCTTCGGGTCCCACTCGCAGCTCCGGGCGCTCGCCGAGGTCTACGCGGGCGAAGGCATGGAGGGCGGCTTCGTCCAGGCCTTCGTGGACGCCTGGGCCAAGGTCATGCACCTCGACCGCTTCGACCTGCGCTGAGCCCTCGCGACGCGCGGGTCCCCACCGGGGCCCGCGCGTCCCGCGCCTACGCCCGCTCGAGGCATACGGCGCTCACGAAGACCTCCTGGCCGCTACCCAAGGCGACCGCCTCCGTGGCGGCCTGTTCCGCCGAGGCTGCTCTCGCGGCTCGCGCGTAGGCGTTCGCGTCGGCCTCGAAGCCCGAGCCCTGGACGAAGAGCAGCCGGTCGCCGCGCTCCAGCCTGAAGGAGGCCAGCTCCGGCACCGCGGGAGTCTCCCGGATGCTTCGCACGAGGACCGTGGGCAGCGAGGCGACCTCCGTTGCGGGGACCTGGGCTGCGCTTTGCTCCCGCATCGTGTGCGGTGTGGTCCACGCGACGAGCTCGTCGGCGCGGACCTGCAGGGCGCGCGCGGCGCCGATCCATGCGACGTCGACCACGTCGCCGTGGCCGGTAGCCAACATGAGCGCACCGCTCGGGTCGAGGGGCCACTGCTCATCGAACTGGGGAAGCAGCGTCACCGCGTCGCGGAGGAAGCGAGCTGCGGCGCTCGCGAACAGCGCGCGAAGGTCGAGCGGACCGGGGCCGGGCGCCGCGACGCGATCGAGGAGCAAGCGCGAGCCCGCGGGCCAGCAGGTCGCGAAGCCCTCATCGTAGGCGTTGGCCAGCGCGATGAAGGGGCGCTCGGGCGTCCCCGTGAGGCGCATGACGTCCTCGGGCGTCGGCACGAGGTAGGCGAAATCCTGCCTGGGCCGGAAGGCCGTGGCCGTCCGCCAGCTCACGCCGGTGCGGCGCTGCGGTAGGGACCGTCCGCGCGCGGTGCGACGGCGCGGAGCCGCTCCAGGTCGTCGAAGCGCCTTTTCTTCAGCTCCTTGCGCGCCTTCTTGAAGAAGCCGCGAGGGCTGCCCTCGAGGTGTCGCGTGACGTCACGTTCGTTCACGTCGAGGAGCGCAGCGTGGATGGCTAGC
>CALCTH010000150.1 GCA_937893795.1 uncultured Myxococcales bacterium
GGCCGCGCGAGCCAGAACCACTTCCGCAGCTGGGGCGCGCTCGCGGCGCGCACGCTGGGGGCCGAAGTCTCCACCGTGGCCTTCGGCGGCAGCGGCGTGGTCGGCGCGCAGTCCCTGTCGCCCCTCTACGAGCGCGTGCTCCAGACCGAGGAGGGGAGCGAGGGTACCATCCAGCCCGCGGACGTGGTCTTCGTCTCCATCGGCGCGAACGACCTCGCCGAGGGCACGCTCGCGGACGGCTTCGTGGCGGGCTATGCCGCGCTCCTGGCGCAGGTCCGCGCGCAGCACCCGGACGCGCTCGTCGCCTGCGTCTACCCCGAGCTCGAAGGCCCGGACACGGCCACGCTCCGCACGGCCATCGACGAGGCCATCGCGCAGCGCGACGAGGCCGGCGACGCGCGCGTGATGGGCGCGGACATCGAGCTGCCGGCGCTCATCGACCTGGCCTGCGACGAGTACCACCCGGGGCCCATGAGCTATGAGCGCATGGCGGAAAACGCCGTGGCGTTCCTGCGCGAAGAGATGGGCTGGTAGGCACTCCGCCTTCCCCGTCGCGCTCGGTGCGCATGGCCTCGACGCGGCGAGCGGCCGGGCTGCGTCGCGTGAACGCGGCGCACGACGAGCCGCGCGCCGGCGGCCGCGGCGGCTGCTGCTGGGGGGTGGCGGGCTACGGCCGCGACCGTGACCGAGCGCCTCCACTCAGGCAGAGGGCCCGCTTCGGCGGGCCTTCGCCCTTCCGTCGAGGTGTGTATCGAGGTCTGTGGCGTCCGTCGGCGCGGCGCGGCGTAGGCTTGGTCCATGAGCGACCTCCGCCGCCACGACGAGGACCTGCGCGCCGTCACCGAGCTTCTGGTGGACGCCGTGCTCGCGGTGACCGGCATCGCCGAGGACATGAACCGGACGATCGGGTCGGGCCCGGCGGTGCTCGGGGCGCCGCTCGAGAAGCCCGCGGGCCTCATCACCCGCGCGACCTACGGGGCCGTGCGGAAGGTGACGGGGCTCGTGGGCTCCACGCTCGACGGGGCGCTGGCGACCTTTGGCCGCGTGCTCGGGGAGAGCGCCCCGGGCCCCGAGCGCGAGGCGCTCCTGGCGGCGCTGAACGGGGTGATGGGTGACCAGCTGGCGGCCAAGGGGAGCGCGCTCGCGTTGCCCCTGCGCCTCAGGCAGGCGGACGGAAGGGTGCTCGACCCGGCGGCGCCCCAGCTGGGGGCGCCGGCGGCGACCTTCGGACCGCGCCTGCTCGTGCTCGTGCACGGGAGCAGCATGAATCCTCGCCAATGGCACCGCGGCGGTCACGATCACGGCGCGATGCTGGCGGAGGCTGGCTGGACGCCGGTGTACGGCTCCTACAACTCGGGCCGCCACGTCGGGGAGAACGGCGCAGAGCTCGCGGCCGCGCTCGAGACGCTGGTCGCGGCGTGGCCCGAGCCGGTCACGGAGCTGGCGCTGCTGGCGCACAGCATGGGCGGCCTCGTGTCGCGGAGCGCGTGCCACGCGGCGGAGGCGGCGGGGCACGCCTGGCGCGCGCGCCTTCGGGCGATGGTGTTTCTCGGGACGCCGCACCACGGCGCGCCGCTCGAGAAGGGCGGCAACGGCCTCGACGTGCTGCTCGGAAGCCACCCGGTGACGGCGCCGCTGGCGCGGCTCGGTCAGCTCCGGAGCGCGGGCGTGACGGACCTTCGCTTCGGCCGCGTGCTCACGAGCGACGCCCGGGGACGCTTCGAGCCGGGTCCCGACGACCGGGTGCCCGTCCCCTTGCCGGCGGGCGTCATGTGCGGCGCGGTGGCGGGCCGGCTGGGCGAGGGACGCCTGGCGGACCTCCGTGGCGACGGGTTGGTCCCGGTGAAGAGCGCGCTCGGCGCGCACGCGGACGCGACCTTCGACTTGGCCATGACGGAGCGCGTCACGCTCGCGGGCGTGGACCACCTGGGGTTGCTCTCCGAAGAGGCGGTCGCGGACACCGTACGCACCTGGCTCGGCGCGTGACGCTCTCGGGCAGAGCCGGGCGCGCTTTGCGGTGGCCTGCCCCATGACGGCGTCCCGCCTCGCCGCACTTCTCGCCATCCTCACGCTTGGCTGGGGCGACGACGCCGGGCCCCATGAGCTACGAGTGGATGGCAGAGAACGCGGTGGCGTTCCTGCGCGAAGAAATGGACTGGTGAGCGAAGTTGCGGGGCCGCCCCGTCCCTAGGCTGCGCCGCGGCGGCCTTTCCGCGAGTACACGCGGCGGGCATCGGACGCGCCGCACCGCCCGCCGGACGGGCCGGCAGGCGGTGCTTCGCATCGGGCGCGCTTCAGCGCGCGCTCTTCAGAAGAGGTTGACCTCGACTTCGACCACGACCGGTTCGCCATCCGGCGAGGTGACGAGCACCGCACCCTCCGTCAGCCCCAGGAACGCGGCGGTTCCGCTGAGACCCTCGTAGGGACTGCCGACCCCCTGCATCAGCGGGGCGCGTGGGTCCGCGACGATGAGGTCCGCGCCGGTCACGCCGTCGACCCCGCTGATGGTCAACAGGCCCGAAGCGTCGAGGAGCTCGAAGCCCTCGTCGACGAAGAACGTGGCCACGACGGTGCCGCCGCCCTCCACGAAGCTGCGGAGCGGCGCCGCCCATGCCGTGCCGACGGTGCGGAGCGTCGCCGCGACGCCGTCCTCCTGCTCCGCGATGAGGAACACGTCGACGCTCGCGGTGAGCGCGCTGGCGAGGAGCGTGCTGTCGCTCAGCCGCGTGATGGACACGGTGCGCCCCGCCGCCGTCAGCTGGTCGGTGACGATGGTCTCCACGCGTTCGGCCTCGCCGCCCGCGGTCGTATCCGCGAACTCGTCGTAGAGGACGACCTCGATGGTCCCGGTCTCGCGCGTTCGCTGGACGGCGTTGCCGAGGATGCGGTCCATGTCGGCGTTCGATGCGAAGTAGTCGTGCCCGATGAGCTCGATGAAGCCGGTGGGGTCGCAGATCCCCGCCGCGCAGCTCCCGGAGCGGCAGTCGGTGAAGCTCACGCAGGCGAGGCCACCGAGGCAGGCGTCGCAGGTGGTTCCGCCGCAGTCCACGTCGCTCTCGCCGGCGTCGAGCACACCGTTGCCGCAGGTCACCGGAAGGCAGACGCCGTCGTCGGGGCTGCAAAGCGCCGAGAGGCAGTCCGCGTCCAGGTCGCAGCGGAGCGCGTCCGCGCAGGCGCCGCAGGTCGCGCCGCCGCAGTCGACGGCGGTCTCGTCCTGGTTGGTGACGCCGGCGGTGCAGTCGCCGGGCAGGTCGAGCTCGCCCGCCGCGCCATCGCCACCGTCGCGGCCGCCCGTCGCGCCGCCGCCGCCCGTCACGTCGAGCTCGGCCTCGGAGACGTCCAAGAACCGGCCGGCCTGGAGGATGAGGGTGCCGCCGGAGCCGCCGCCACCCGCGCCGCCGGAGCAGGTGCTGTCGCCGCCGTTGCCGCCGGAGACGTCGATCTGGCCCGTCACGACGAGGCGACCCGGGGTGTCGAAGAACACCGTGCCGCCGCCGCCGGAGCCGCCCTCGAGCGTCGTGAGCGCGCTGTAGGCGATGCCCGCGGCCCCGCCGGTGCCGTTG
>CALCTH010000151.1 GCA_937893795.1 uncultured Myxococcales bacterium
GTGGACGCCGACCCCGCTCACGGAACCGGAGTTCCTCCGGAGCTACGCGGCGACCGGTGGCTTTCGCAACGGGCGCCCGGCGGCCTTCGCTTTCACGCCGGACGGCAAGACGCTCCTCTTCCTGCGAAGCGGCGCGCGAGACGTGGTGCGCGCCCTCTACGCCCTCGATCTCGCAACGGGCGAGGAGCGGGAGCTGCTGACGGCGGAGCGTCTCCTCAGCGGCGAGGGAGAGGAGCTCTCGGCGGAAGAGCGTGCGCTCCGGGAACGGCTCCGGCTCCGCGCCCGCGGCATCACCCGCTTCGCCCTGAGCCCGGACGGCGCCCAGATCCTGGTGCCGCTCTCCGGCCGGCTCTTCCTCTTCGGCCGCGAAGACGGACAGGTGCGCGAGCTTCCGGCGGAGGGCGGCTACGCCTTCGACCCGCGCTTCAGCCCCGACGGGACGAAGCTCGCCTGCGTACGGGGCGGCGAGCTCTACGTCGTCGACCTGGCCACGGGCCGCCAGCGGAAGCTCACGGAGGGCGCGAGCGACACCGTGAGCCACGGCCTGGCCGAGTTCGTCGCGCAGGAGGAGATGAGCCGCTACCGAGGCTTCTGGTGGTCCCCGGACTCCGCGTCGCTCCTGGTCCAAACCACGGACCAGAGCGCCGTCGAGCTCCTCTACGCCTCGAACCCCATCGACCCCGCCGCCGAACCGTCGGCCGCGCGCTTCCCGCGGGCCGGCACCGACAACGCGGACGTACGCCTTCGCATCCTCCGGGCCGACGGCCGGGGCCGTCCCGTCGACGTGCGCTGGGACCAGGAGACCTTCCCCTACCTCGCCACCGTGCGCTGGTCCCAGGGCGGCCCGCTCACCCTGGTGGTGCAGGACCGACGCCAGCAGGTCGCGCAGATTCTGGCGGCCGGCGACGACGGGGCGACGCGCCTGCTGCATGAAGAGCGGGACGACGCCTGGCTGAACATCGACCAGAGCGTCCCCCGCTGGGTGGAGGTCGCGGGCGCGCCGGCCATGCTCTGGAGCACCGAACGGGACGGCGGCTTCGCCCTCGAGCTCCGCGACGCCGAGGGCGCGCTCCTGCGGCCGCTCACCCCCCCGGACCTCGGCTATCGCGGGCTCCTCCACGTCGACGAGGACGCGGGCATGGCCTACGTGAACGCGAGCGCGGACCCGACGGAGCAGCACGTCGTGCGCGTGCCCCTCGGAGGCGGGGACGCGGCGGCGCTGACGAACGCTCCCGGCCAGCACCGGGCCCGTTTCCACGACGGCGACGCGAGCGCTGGCGACCCGCCGCTTTGGGTTCACCTCGCGCACACCATGGACGCGGGCCCGAGCGCCACGGTGCGTCGCGGCGACACCATCGTCACCGAGGTTCGGAGCGTCGCGGAGGCGCCGCCCTTCGTGCCCGAGGTCGAGCACGTGACGGTAGGTGACGAGGGCTTCCACGCGCTGGTCATCCGGCCCCGAAACTTCGAGGCGGGGCGCCGCTATCCCGTCCTGCTGAGCGTCTACGGGGGGCCCGGCGTGGTCCGCGTGCGCAAAGGGCGCTACCTCCAGCTGCGCGACCAGGCCTTCGCGGACCATGGCTTCATCGTGGTCACCCTCGACGGCCGCGGGACGCCGCACCGAGGCCGCGCGTGGGAGCGCGCCATCGCCCGCGACGTGATCACGCTGCCGCTGGCGGACCAGGTGGCGGGGCTTCGGGCGCTGGGAGAGCGCTTCCCGGCGCTCGATCTCTCGCGCGTCGGCGTCTACGGATGGAGCTTCGGCGGCTACTTCAGCGCCATGGCGGTGATGCAGCGACCGGACGTGTTCCGCGTGGGCGTCGCCGGCGCGCCGGTCTGCGACTGGGGCGACTACGACACCCACTACACGGAGCGCTTCATGGGCCTTCCCGAAGAGAACGTGGACGGGTACCGCCGCGCCAACGTGCTGACCTACGCGCCCGAACTCGAGCGGCCGCTGATGATCATCCACGGCACGAGCGACGACAACGTGTACTTCGTGCACGCGCTCAAGATGCGCGACGCGCTGCTCCGCGCCGGGCACGAGCACGCCTTCGTACCGCTCTCCGGCTCGACGCACATGGTGGCCGACCCCGACGTCGCCCGAAGCCTCGAGGGCCGCATCCTCGCCTTCCTCTCGGACGGCCTTCGCTGAGTGGGCCCGGGCCCGCGCGACGCCACCACCCAAGGTCGCCGCGGAGGCGGGGTCGAAGGAGGGCGCGCTCCTGCGCCTCGCCCGGAGAACCCGTGTCCGACCCGTCCGATCCCTCGTCCCCGCCCTCCCCCACCTCCACCCGCTCGCCTGCCGGCGACGACCTCGAGGCCCGGCGCCAAGCGCGCGGGCTGGACGTCGCGCGCTCCGCACCTCGCGAGGGGCTCGGGGGATGGGCGTTCTTCGCCGCGTCCTGCGCCCTCGTGGCGCTGGGGCGCGGCTGGGTCTTCGCCGTTCGCCCGGCGCCGCGTGCCACGGCGCCCGAACGCGCGGCGCCCGCGCGCACCGCACCGGCGGAGGCCCTCGGGCCGACCTCGTCTCTCGAGACCGCACC
>CALCTH010000152.1 GCA_937893795.1 uncultured Myxococcales bacterium
AGCCAGGTCGAGGTCGAGGCGGGTCGCGCCCCCGAGCTCCTCGGGCTGATCGGGCGCAAGCTCGGGCCGCTGGCCGACGACCAGGGCCGGGGGCCGCGCGCCGCCGAGCGGGACCGCCGGGAGTCCGCCGCGCCCCGTCGCCGGGGCCGCGAGCCGGGCCCCGAACGCTGAGCCGAAAGCCGCTTGCGCCGGCGGCCCGGGCAGCTAGATTACGCGGCCCCGAGAAGGGGAAGGGCCCCTCGTGGCCGAGCGGAGCGAGAGATGTACGCAGTGATCAAGACCGGCGGCAAGCAGTACCGCGTCCAGGAGGGCGACGTGCTGCGCGTCGAGAAGCTCGCCGGCGACGTGGGGGACACCGTCACCCTCGATGAGGTTCTGATGATCGGCGGCGAGACCGTGGCCGTCGGCACGCCGACCGTCGCCGGAGCCGCGGTCACGGCGGAGATCGTCGCGCAGGACCGCGCGAAGAAGATCATCGTCTTCAAGATGAAGCGGCGGAAGAACTACCGCCGGAAGTACGGCCACCGCCAGCCCTACACGGAGCTGCGCATCACGGGCGTCAGCGCCTGAGGAGACCGTCATGGCGCATAAGAAGGGACAGGGCTCGACCCGTAACGGGCGTGATTCGAAGCCCCAGTATCGTGGCGTGAAGGCCTTCGGCGGCCAGACCGTCACCGCCGGGAGCATCCTCGTGCGGCAGGTCGGCCTCCGCTACAAGCCGGGCGCCAACGTGGGCGTCGGCAAGGACTACACGCTCTTCAGCCGCGTCGATGGCGTGGTGACCTTCGAGCGCCAGGGCAAGTCGGCGACGCGCGTCGCCGTCTACGCGAAGGCCGAGGAGACGGAGCCCGCCGCCGCCGAGTGACCCGCGATGCATCGCGCGCGTCGAGCCGCCCGGCCCCCGGGCGGCTCGGTTTGCGTTCGGGGCTCAGCGGAGCGCCACGACCTTGGCCAGCGGCACCGCGACGGCGGAGGTTCGTTCGGACGCCGCGGGAGCCACCCCGAGGGATGACGCGTCGCCGCTCCCTCCGACGACGAAGCCCTCGAGCATGCGGGTGAGCTCCGTCGACTGACCGCTCAGCTCCTCGGCCACGCTCGCCGACTCCTCGGTCGTCGCCGCGTCGCGCTGCGTGATGCTCGCCATCCCGTCGATGGAGCCGTCGATGCGCGCCACGCCCTCGGCCTGGGCCACCGAGGACTGGCTGATGGCGTCCATGAGCTCCCGCGTCGTCCCGACGCGCTCACGGATGGCCTCGAGGCGTTCGAAGGTCTGGGAGGTCAGGCCCACGCCGGCCGTGGCCCGCTCGACGGACTCGTCGATGAGCTTCGCCGTCTGGTTCGCCGCCTCCGCGCTTCGCTGCGCGAGCGCGCGCACCTCGTCGGCCACGACCGCGAAGCCCTTCCCCGCCTCGCCCGCCCGCGCGGCCTCGACGGCCGCGTTGAGTGCGAGGAGATTCGTCTGGAAGGCGATCTCGTCGATGGTGCGGACGATCTTCGAGGTCTCGTCGGCGGACTCCTTGATGCCGTTCATCGCATCGGTGAGCCGGCCCATCTGCTCGATGCCCATGGCCGCCGCCTCGCTCGCGTCGCCGCTCGAGCGCCGCGCCTGCCCGGAGCGCTCCGCGTTCTCACGGCTGCGCTCGGTGATCTCCCGGAGGCTGAGGCGTACCTCGTGGAGCGTGCTCGCACGGCCCGACGCAGCCTCGGCCAGCGACTGGTTGCCGATGCTGATCTCGCGGGCGCCGGCACCCACCTGGCGCGCGGCGGCGGACACCCCGCCGAGAGCCTCCTGCAGCTTCGACGCGGCCTGATTGAAGGAGGTGGCCATGCGGGCGAAGTCACCCTGGTAGCTGCCCAGCGCGCGCGTGGTCAGGTCCCGCCGGGCGAGGCCCTCGAGGGCGTGAACCAGCTCCCTGGTCGGCGCCTCCATCGCCTCCGCGGTGGCGTTGAGGCCCCCGACGAGAGCCCGGAAGCGACCCGTGAAGCGTGACGCCTCGATACGATGAGCCAGCTGGCCCCGGCGCACGTTGTCGGAGAGCACGTCGAGCTGCGTCTGCAGCGCGTCGAGCACGGTCCCGAGGCGAACGCCGGCCGCGCCGAGCACGTCGCCCCGGGCGTGACCCGCGAAGCTCACGTCCTCGCCGCGGCTGAGACGCTCCAGCCGGTCGGCGTAGCCGCGAAGGAAGCCCACGGTGTCCCGAAAGGACCGGGCGAGCGCTCCGATCTCGTCGTCGATCGCATAGCTCACGTCCACGTCGACCTCGCCTCGAGCGATGGCCTCGGCCGCGTGCTGGAGCTCCGCGAGCGGCCCGCGCTCGGTGCGGAGCACGGCCTCGGCGTCGCCGTGCGTGAGCCCCTGGTGCGCGTGGCAGCCGTGGGCCGCCCACCTGAGCGCCGAGCGGCTCGCCCCGGCCAGCGCGCCGGCGCGCGCGTCGAGGTCGCCGAGGAACGTCTCCTCGAGCTCGCTGCGCGCGTCGATCTTCCCCGACTGCGCCGTGAACCACGCCTGCGGGTCGCCGGGCTCGCCGACCACGGCCCCGTCGCGCATCGCCGCCGCCTGGATGAAGGCGTCGCCCTCGACGCGCGCCGTGAGCTGCGCCGCCTGCGCCGGCGTGGCCAGGGCGCGGACCCGTTCGAAGAGGGCCTCCTGCGCCGCCGCGAGGCGCACGGCCTCGGCCACACGCCCCGGCGTGATGCCGCTGGCGAAGAGCACGCTCACCGCAGAGCGCTCGCGGCCCGCGCGCTCGATGGCCTGGCTCAACGTCGCCACGGCGCGGGTGAGCTGAGCGAGCTCGGCCTGCCCGCTCAGCGTGGCGACCTGGTCGAGGAGCGCCAGCCCCCGTTCGTTGAGGGCCGTGTAGCGCGCGACGATGCCCTCGGCGCCCGGCTGGCGCGCGTCCGCGCGCAGCGCTTCGAGCCCGCCGAGGGCGCGCAGGTACGCGTCGAACGAAGCCTGAAGCGTCGGGGCGAGAGCGCGCTCCGGTCGCCAGCCCCGAAGGCGGTCCACACCGGCGTTGGTGGCGTCCTGCTGGGTGCGCAGCGCCGCCTCCGCGCCTGCCGCGCCCGCCAGGACTATCGAGGTCCGGCCGCGCTCGCGCTGGGTCTCGTGGACCAGCCCGGCCACGAGATGCGCCCCGGCCACGGCGACACGCACATTCTGTGCTCCCTCGTTGTCCGCGGCCTTGCCGCGGATGACGACGGCGGCGAGCACGAGCAGCCCGACCACGGGCACGGCGACGAGGAGCCCAATGCGGCGCCTGAAAGGGAGACGGCCAATCAACACGCGTCGTGAAACGCCGGTGCGCGGGCCGCGATGTAGGGGCCGACCAGAGCATCCATGGGCGACCTCTCAGTCCAGCTCGCCGCGGAGTGGAAGCGACCCCACGCGCCTCAGCGGCAGCAGCTGACGGGCACGTGAAAGGGGACGCACGTGGGGACCCCATCGACCACGTCCTCGGGCCGCAGCTCGCGGGTCGCCGTCGCACCCGTCTCGCCCTCGGCCGCGGCTCCGGCCAGCGGCGCCCGGTCGACGAGGGGACAGAGCGGGAGGCCGCAGAGCGCGGACACACCGGCGCAACAGGCCTCCGGGACCTCGAGGTACGTGACCGTGTCGGGCATCGCCGTGGCCGCGCGCACGGTGGTCTGGCACGTCGCCACACCGCGGCCGTCGGTCGTATCTGTGGGGTCCGGCGCGTCCTCCGCGTCGGCGTCGACGACCGCGAAGCGACCGGCGGGGCCCTGGTCCGTGAGCTGAAGGGTCTCTGGAGCGCCGCAGGCCGTCGTCGGGTCCATGTCGATCTGATTCACCGCCACCCCCGGCGGCAGGTAGTCGACGTCGGGACAGCCGAGCACGTTGGGGATGGTCCAGCTCTGGCTCGCCAGCGTGCCGCCTTCGAGGGCGAAGCCCGTGTCCGTGCGCGCCGCGACCTGTGCGTCGAGCTCCTCGTCGCTGAGCTCGGGCATGGCCGCGGCGAGCGCCGCCCGCACGTCCACGGGGCGGGCGCCCGCCAGACCGCCGATGGCGATGAGGTCGTAGCTGCCGGTGGGGAGCTCCTGGCACTCGGTCGGCGAAGCCTCGTAGAGCTCGGCGACGTTCCCCGGTGCGAGGTAGGGGATCTGGCACTCGGGCAGGTCCGGCCGAAGGGTGACGATGGCCGCCGGAGGCACCGTCACGTCGACCTCCGGCGCGAAGGTCGTCCGCTGCGCCGGCGGGAGCACGAAGCCCGGCCGCACCGTCGCGATGAAGCGAACGTCCGGAATGCCGACCGCGAGCTCCGTCAGGTTCCGGGCGCGCTGGGCGATGACGAGGGGCAGCAGCCAGGGGACGCCCCGGCTTCCGAGGACCGGATGCAGGTCGCCCTCGCCGTCACGGTTCAGGTCGACGGGCGCGACGAAGAAACCCCGGCCCGCCGGCGAGAGGTCGAGGCCGAGCCCCGCCTGGGCGAGGGTGGGGCCTTCGGGTCCCGCGGGGTCGAGGAGCCGCAGCCGGAGGCGGGCCAGATCCCAGTTCTCCTGGTCCGCGGCGGCGGGATCCGGGTTGAGGGAGAAGCGGTCGGTGGAGGTGAGCGCGCGCGCCCCTTCGCCCCGGGTGAAGGCCGGGAGCTCGGACGCCACCGGCGCGGCGAGGGTCACCGTGACGCCGCCCACCCGCTGGCCATTCGGACGCGCGTCGACGCCATCGAAGGCGATGGGCCGGAAGCGAAGCGGGCTCGCGAGGGTGCTGACGAAGGCGCCACCCGCCACGTCCCCGCGCGTGGGCGACGTGAAGATGCCGAAGCGAGGGTCGAAGCTCCCGTCGGTGTCGTAGGTGGCGCGCACCTGGTAGCTCACGCCCTGACCCGCCGGGCCGAGGGCGATCTCGGGCCACACGAAGCCCGCCGAGCGCGTGACCACTTCCCCCTCGGGCAGCTCGCAATCGCTCGCGTCGAAGAGATCCGTCCCGTCCAGGAAGAGCAGGTTGAGGGCGCTCGTCGCCGGGCCCTCGGGAGCCGGGGGAGCGTCGCTGCGGAAGAGAAGGAGCACCGCCCGGCCGACGACCTGCCCGTCCACGCACGGGGGCCGCGGCGCCGCGTAGACGACGTCGCCTGCCATCACCCCGGTGGGATCGGGGGCCTGCCCGCCGTCCGCCTCTGGCAGGTCGACGGCGGGGTCGCCGCAGGCGGCGAGAAGGGCGAAGGCGAGGAGTCGAGCGTTCATCGGAGACGGTAGGTGACCCAGCCGGAGTAGCGGGTCTCGACGGGTTGACCGAAGGGATGCTCACGGTGCCCCTCGTCGACGAGGTTCTGGCCGACGAGCGCGATCTCGAGGCCCGTCCGCGGGACGCGGTAGCCGATGCGCGCGTTGAGCACGGTGTAGGCGGGGAGCTCGAAGGCCGCGAAGGCGACGCCTCCGCGCTCCGTGTCGAGGACCTGCTCCACCCAGACCTGCGGGCTCACCCAGCTCAGGTCGAAGGAGAGGTCGAGGCCGAAGGGCGACCGGTACTGCGCGCCGACATTGATCTTGTGCGCGCTCGTCCGGTCGTCGAGCTCGCGACCGCCAAAGGGCTCGTCGGTCCGCGGCCGGGTCTCGTGAATGGCGTAGTTCGCGTAGAGGTCCAGGCCGTCCACGGGAAAGACCCGGAGGATGAGCTCGCCGCCGAGCTGCTCGAAGTCCTGGGGCTCGTTCTCCCAGCGCAGCTCGCTGAGCGCGAAGGCCTCGTTCGAAGGGTCGTAGCCCGCGGCGGGGTCCGTGGCGGCGTCGAAGAGGCGGAAGCGCCGGTCGTCGCTCAGGAAGATCTGGTCGGAGACGAGGTTGAAGTAGGCGTTGGCCTCGACGGAGAAGTACTCGCTCTCCTGCACCAGGTAGCCGAGCTCGAAGCTCAAAATGCGCTCGGGGTCGAGGTTCGGGTTGCCCACGCCCAGCGCCGTGATGCCTCGTACCGGCGTGCCGTTCGGCGTGTTCACGTAGGACTCGACGAAGGTCGGCGCGCGGAACGCCGTGCCGGCCGAGAGGCGCACCGTCTGCTGCTCCGTCGGGTGCACGAGCACCGCGCCACGGGGCGAGAGCTGCGGCTGGCTGAGCAGCGGATGCCGGTCGATGCGGCCGCTGAGCACGACCTCGAGGAGCGTCCCGTAGCGGAGGGTATTCTGCAGGAAGGCGTTCCCGTGGTGCTGGGTCCGCACGGTCTCGTCTTCGTCGAAGAGGAGCCAGTCCCAGTCGACCTCCTTGAAGCGGTAGCCGCCGCCCACGATGAGCGTGTTGGCGATGGAGCCCCGGGAGATGTCGTTTTGATAGACGACCTCCACGTCGACGACGTCCGCGCGCCGCACCTCCGCGAGCTGACCGCGTTCGATGCCGTTCGGGACGATGCCCGCGTTGCCGTGCTCGGTGCTGAAGCGGTTCCAGAACACCCGGGCGCTGAGGCCCGTGTCCGAGCGCGCGCTCAGGTAGGACTGCGCGTAGCGCCCGTTCTCGAGGTTCAGCTCCCGGAGCCGGCTCAGCCCCTGGAAGACCGAGTCGACGCTCGCGATGGCCGTACCCGCCTTGACCACGAGGCCCGCGTCGTCGAGGCGAAGCTCGCCCTCGCCGGTGAAGGAGAGGCGCGAGAGGGCGCGGTCCCCGTTCTCCGCGAAGGCCGTGCGGTCGACGCGGTCCGCCGCCACGGTGCGGGCGTACTGGTCGGCTTGCTCGTAGCCGCCGGTGAGGCGGAGGCCGAAGGGCCCGCGGCGGACGTTGGTCCCGGCGGTGGCGCGGAGCTGGCCCTGGTTGCCCGCCATGGCACTCAAGTAGGTGCCGCCCTCGCCCACCGGGCGCGTGATGACGTTGATGACGCCGGTGAAGGCGGCGGCGCCGTAGAGCGCGCTCGCCGGACCGCGCACGACCTCGATGCGCTCGATGTCCTCGGCGTTGAGCGGCAGGATGTTGGCGAAGGTCCCGCCCAGGAAGTCGAGGTAGACGCTGCGGCCGTCGATGAGCACGACGGCACGGTTCGAGATGCGCTGGTTCAGGCCGCGAACGCTCAGCTGGACGTTGCCGGGGCTGGTCTCCTGCAGCTCCACGCCGGCGACGCGGCGGAGATTCAGGAAGGGCTGGACGACGCCCCCGAGGCGGATGTCCTGGGCCGTGACGACGGCCAGCGAGTTGGGTGCGTTGAGGCGCGACTGCTCCGCGCGGGACGCGCTGACGACCTGCTCCTGGTAGATCTCGTCGCCACGCTGGGATCCCACGTCGAGACGAGGGC
>CALCTH010000153.1 GCA_937893795.1 uncultured Myxococcales bacterium
TGGTACGCCTTGGGCCGCGGGGACGTGGCGACGGCCCGGACCCACGCGGAGGCGGCGCTCAGGCTCGCGCCGGAGCTCGCGGCGGCCCGGGCGCTGGCCTCGGAGGTCGCCGCCCGGAGTCACGGGGCCGGCGGAGCCGGTCCGCGAACTTGATTCTCGCCGCCCCCCGCACGTACCGTTCGCTCGTGATTTCGGGCCTCTATGGGCCGGAGGGGCGATGGAGCGAATCGTATCGACTCCCGGAGCGCTGATCGGGCTGCTCCTCGCGGTGGGGGCCGGCGCCTCCGCGGCCTTCGTCGGCGACCTGGGCGGCGCCGTGCTCGGCGCCGTCTTGGTGCTCTTCGGCGTCGTGCTCGTCGCGCAGGCGCTCGGCGGCGGGGTCGACGCGGAGGCCTTCGCCGAGGCCGAGCGTCGCGCCGAGACCGCGGAGCAGGCGCTCGCGAAGGCGCTGGGTGAGGTGAGCACCGTGGGCACCGCGCTCCAGTCGGACGTGGAGACGCTCAGTGGCGGTCTCGGCGAGCAGATGGCGGCCGTGGAGCAGACGTCGCAGTCGATGCGCGGCATGGCCCGCTCGCTCCAGGAGATCGCCACGCACGTGGAGGCCCTCGCGAGCGGCGCGGAGGAGAGCAGCTCGAGCATTCTCGAGATGACCGCCACCAACGACGAGGTGGCGGAGAACATGGCCAACCTCGCGGCCTCGGTGCGCGAGACCGTCAGCTCCATCGAGGAGATGGCCTACTCGATCAAAGAGGTGGCCCGGAACGTCGACGCGCTCAGCCTCACGGCCGAGGAGACGAGCTCGTCGATGAACGAGATGGACGTCTCCATCGACCAGGTGCAGTCGAACGCGAACGAAACGGCGCGCCTCTCCGAGGAGGTCGCCGCGGACGCCGAGACCGGCGCGGAGTCGATCCTGCGCATCATCGAGGAGATCAACCGCATCAAGGAGACGAGCGGCGAGGCCGTGGACGTCATCTCGAACCTCGGCACGCGCATCGAGGCCATCGGCGACATCCTGAACGTCATCGACGACGTCGCCGAGCAGACGAACCTGCTCGCGCTCAACGCCGCCATCATCGCGGCGCAGGCCGGCGAGCACGGAAAGGGCTTCGCCGTCGTGGCCGACGAGATCAAGGACCTCGCGGAGCGCGCGGGCGCCTCCACCAAGGAGATCGCCGAGCTCATCAAGACGATTCAGGCCGAGTCGGCGAACGCGATCCAGGCCGTGGAGCGCGGCGCGCGGACCGTCGACAGCGGCGTGACCGTGAGCGCCGAGGCCGAGCGCGCGCTGAAGAAGATCCTCGAGTCGTCGCAGAAGTCGACGAGCATGGTCCGCGCCATCGCGCGCGCGACGGTGGAGCAGGCCAAGGGCTCCAAGCAGGTCACCGACGCCATCGGCCGCATCGCCGAGACCGTGCAGCAGATCGCCGCCGCCACGGCCGAGCAGGCGCGCGGCTCGGAGCTGATCATGAAGAGCGCCGAGAAGATGCGCCTCATCACCCAGCACGTGGAGCGCTCGAGCCAGGAGCAGGCCCGGGGAGGCCGGCAGATCGGCCAGGCCATCGAGAACATCTCGGAGATGGTCTCGGAGCTCCATCAGTCGCAGCGCAGCCAGGCGCGCGGCTCCGAGCAGACCCTCGAAGCTGCGGCCCGCATCGAGGTCCTCACGCGGGATTCGGAACAGCGCGTGCGGAGCGTGAGCGACGCGGCGGAGCGCCTCCGACGCCTCACGGCCGAGCGCTCTTCGTGAAGGCCGCGATCCGCGTGCGCTGACGCCCCGTGGCCTTGCCGTGGGGCCTGACGAGGCTACAAGCTGCGAGCATGTTCGGGATCGGCACCGGCGAGATGCTGATCATCGCGCTCGTGGTCCTCTTCGCCGTGGGCCCGAGCAAGATGCCGGTGTTCATGAAGACCGTGGGCAAGGGCATGCGCGACCTGCGCAAGGCCACCCGCGATCTGCGCGAACAGTCGGGCATCGATGAGCTGCTCCGGGAGGACGACCCGCTCGGCGTGCGGGGGCTTCGCCGGGACATCGCGGCCCCGGCGACCACCCCCGAGAGCTCGCCGCGGCGCATGAGCGCACAGGACCTGGCCCTCGAGCAGCCCCGTGAGGCCGTCGACGTGGTGGACGCCCGCGCTCGGGCGGCCAAGCGGGCGACGGCAGCTCGCATGGAGGCCGCGCGCAAGGACGCGGAGGCCCGCGACGCCGGGGAGGAAGACGACGATTTCGGCGCCCCCGTCGCCCGCGAGGACGCGCTGGACGTCGCGCTCGAGAGCCCCGAGGACCTCGCGTGACCGCGCAGCTCGGCGACGGCACCGCGCGCGAGGCGGGGGGCGGGCCCGAGGACGACGTCGAGATGGGCTTCTTCGAGCACCTCGGAGAGCTTCGGGTGCGGTTGATGCGCGCGGTGTGGGGGATCCTCCCGGGCGTCGGCGCGGCGTGGGTCTTCAAGGAGGAGCTGCTCGCGTTTCTCCTCGACCCCTACAAGCGGGCCTACGCGGCGCTCGGCTTTGGCGAGCCGGAGATTTTCTTCAAGAGCCCCACGGAGTTCTTCCTCGCCTACCTGAAGATCGCGCTCGTCGTCGGGCTGCTCGCGGCGACGCCGTGGGTCTTTTGGCAGATCTGGGCCTTCATCTCACCGGGGCTCTACCGGCGCGAGAAGTTCCTGGCGCTGCCCTTCATCTTCTTCTCGACGCTCTGCTTCGCGGGCGGGGCCTTCTTCGGCTACGGCGTCGTCTTTCCGCTGGCCTTCGAGTTCCTCCTCGGCATGGGGACGTCGCTCAGCGAGTACATCACGGTGAAGCCGACGATCATGGTCGGCGAGTACCTGACCTTCGCGACGCGCATGCTCCTCGCCTTCGGCGTCGTCTTCGAGCTGCCCGTGGTGCTCACGTTCCTCTCGGCGGCGCGCATCGTGAACTGGGTGCAGCTGATGCGCTTCGGGCGCTGGTTCGTGGTGATCGCCGCGGTCGTGAGCGCGATGCTCACGCCGCCGGACGTGGCGTCGCAGCTCCTGATGATCGGGCCGCTCGTGCTGCTCTACTTCCTGAGCATCGGGCTGGCCTTCCTCTTCGGCGAGAAAGTGAAGCCCGGCTCCGTTCCGAGTTGACGCGGCGAAGTGCCCTCCGGTGCGAAAGCGGCTGGAGGCACACGAAGCCAGTCCAACCGTCAATCCAACTCCGGGACTTCGTAGGGTGGGTAGGCGGGGATGCCCTCGTCGGGGATGGGCCACTGCTCACCCCAGAGCGATTGGCCGCCGTCGATGCAGACCGTCTGGCCCGTGATGTAGTCGGCCTGAGGCGAGAGCAGGTAGACGATGAGGTGGCCTGTTTCCTCGGCGCTGCCGAGGCGCTTGAGGGGGTTCGCGCGCTTCGCCTGGACCAGGAGCGCCGGCGGGTATTGGGCCGTGCCCGTGGTGACGATGACGCCCGGCGCGACGGCGTTGACGCGCACGCCGAACTGACTCCACTCGATGGCCAGCGTCTTGGTGAGGTTCTCGACGCCGGCTCGGGCCGCGCCCGTATGCGCCATCCCCGGGAAGCCGCGGCGGATGTTCGCGATCACGTTCACGATGCGGCCGCGCTTCTGAGGGATGAAGTGCCGCGTCCCCACGGCGTGGGTCACGTGCCATGTGCCGAGGAGGTTGTTGCGCACCACGGCGCCGAAGCCCCGCGGTGAGAGATGCTGCGCCGGGGAGGGGAACTGGCCGCCGGCGTTGTTCACCAGCAGGTCCAGCCCGCCGAGCGCCTCGGCCGCGGCGTCGGAGAAGGCCGCGACGGCGTCCGGCTCCCGAATGTCGCAGGGCGCGGCGTGCACGCGCGCGCCGTCCCGGCGCGCCTCGAGGGCCGCCTTGGCCGCGGCGAGCGGTTCGGGGCGGCGCCCGCAGATGGCGACGTTCGCGCCGCGCTGCACGAGCTCGGCGGCGACCGCGAAGCCGATGCCCGTGCCGCCGCCGGTGACGAGGGCGGCTTC
>CALCTH010000154.1 GCA_937893795.1 uncultured Myxococcales bacterium
GGGCGGGCTGTGCGGCGGCCGTGAGCGGCTGCGCGCACGCGAGCAGGGCGAGCAGCACGGGCGGGCGCGGGAGCACGGAGGGACAGTAGTACGGGGTGCGCCTCGTCGTGGGTACGCGGGCCGGTGGACGGAGCCGCCGCTTCCGCGCTATCCGCACCCGCGGACGCAGGAGGATGGTCATGAGCGAAGTTCGGATCGAAAGCGACTCCATGGGCACCATCGAGGTGCCCGCCGACCGCTACTACGGCGCGCAAACGGCCCGTTCGCGGATGAACTTCCCCATCGGAACCGAGCGCATGCCCCTCGAGGTGGTGCGCGGCTTCGGGGTGCTCAAGAAGGCGGCGGCCATCACCAACCACGCCCTCGGCAACCTCGATTCCGAGGTGAAGGACCTCATCGTTCGGGCCGCCGACGAGGTCATCGCCGGCGACCTCGACGACCACTTCCCGCTGGTGGTCTGGCAGACCGGCTCGGGCACGCAGTCGAACATGAACGTCAACGAGGTGATCTCGAACCGCGCCATCGAGCTGGCCGGCGGCGAGCGCGGCTCGAAGACGCCGGTGCACCCCAACGACCACGTGAACCGGAGCCAGTCGTCGAACGACACCTTCCCGACGGCGATGCACATCGCCGCGGTCATGGCCATCGAGGACACGCTCCTGCCCAAGGTCGCGGGGCTGCGCGACGTTCTCCACGCCAAGGCCGAGGCCTACGCGGACATCGTGAAGATTGGCCGGACGCACCTCCAGGACGCGACGCCGCTCACCCTCGGGCAGGAGATCAGCGGCTGGGTCGCGCAGCTCGACCACGCCCTGTCCGCCATTCGCGCGACGCTGCCGCCGCTCCGGGAGCTCGCCCTCGGCGGCACCGCCGTGGGTACGGGGCTGAACACCGTGGAGGGCTACGCGGAGCAGGTCGCCGGCGTCATCGCCGAGCTCACGGGCAAGCCCTTCGTCACGGCGTCGAACAAGTTCGCCGCGCTCGCCGCCCACGACGCCTTCGTCGGGGCCAGCGGCGCGCTCAAACAGCTCGCCGCCGCGTGCATGAAGATCGCCAACGACGTGCGCTGGCTCGCGAGCGGGCCGCGCTCCGGCATCGGCGAGATCACCATCCCGGCGAACGAGCCCGGCAGCTCGATCATGCCCGGCAAGGTGAACCCGACGCAGTGCGAGGCCATGACCATGGTCGTCTGCCAGGTCATGGGGAACGACGCCGCCATCGGCTTCGCGGGCTCGCAGGGCAACTTCGAGCTCAACGTCTTCAAGCCCGTCATGGCCCACTGCCTGCTGCAGTCCGTGCGGCTCCTGGGCGACGCCTGCGCGAGCTTCGCCGAGCGCTGCGCGAGCGGCATCGAGCCCAACCGCGAGACGCTGGACGACAAGCTCCGGCGCTCGCTCATGCTCGTGACCGCGCTGAACCCGCACATCGGCTACGACAAGGCGGCCAAGGTCGCCAAGCACGCCTACGAAAAGGGCATCACGCTGCGGGAGGCCATCGTCGCGCTCGGGTTCATGACGGCGGAGGCGTTCGACGCCGCGGTGATCCCGGGCGACATGGTGGGGCCCCTCGCGCGCGACTGAGAGCATCGATGGTGGAGATTCGTGAGCACGCCCCGGGCCAGGACCTCGGGCCTTTCCTCCAGGTGGCCTCGGGGCTCTACCGGGACGACCCGCACTGGGTGCAGCCCCTCGACAAGGAGCAGAAAGACCGCCTGACGCCGGGCGCCAACCCCTTCTGGGAGCACGGCGAGGGGCGGCTCTTCACGGCCTGGCGCGGCGGGCAACCCGTCGGCCGCATCAGCGCGCAGATCGATCACAACCATCTCGCGCGCTACGGCGACGGCGCCGGCTTCTTCGGCTTCTTCGATACGCGCGACGACGCCGAGGTGGCGCGCGCGCTGCTCGAGCGGGCCGAGGGGTGGCTCCGCGCGCGCGGCATGACGACGTGCCGCGGTCCCTTCAGCCTGAACATCAACGAGGAGGTCGGCTGCCTCGTGGAGGGCTTCGAGACGCCGCCCATGGTGCTGATGCCTCACCACGGGCCCTGGCAGGGTGGGCTTCTCGAAGGCGCCGGCTACGCGAAGCTGAAGGACCTCTTCTTCTACCTCTACGACGTCCCGGACGAGCTCCCGCCCCGGCCGAAGCGCGCGCACGAGGCCATGGAGAAGCTCCCCGAGGTGCGCTTCCGGAGCCTGGACAAGCGCAAGATGCGCGCCGAGGTCGCGACCTTCCTCGAGATCTTCAACGACGCCTGGCAGGACAACTGGGGCTTCGTGCCGGCCACGGACTCCGAGGCCGAGCAGATGGCGGCGGACTTCGGTCTGCTCGCGGATCCCGAGCTCGCCTTCTTCGCCGAGGTGGAGGGGGAGCCGGTCGCCTTCGTCGTCGTCCTGCCCAACCTCTACGAGGCCATCCAGGATCTTCGCGGCAAGCTCTTCCCCTTCGGCTGGGCGACGGTCCTCGGCAGGTTGAAGCTCGGACGCCCACGCACCGGCCGCCTGATCATGCTGGGCATCAAGCAGAAGATGCGCGGCAAGAAGCGCTACGGCGCGCTCTCGACGGCGCTCTACGCCGAGGTCAGCCGGCGCGGGAAGCGGGTTGGCATCGAACAGGCGGCCCTGGGCTGGACCCTCGAGGACAACAACGCCATCAACCTGGGTATCCGGGCGATGAAGGCGAAGCGCTACAAGACGTACCGCATCTACGAGAAGGCGCTTTGAGAGGGCGCGCCACCTCGGATATTTCGATCGAGGCGCGCACTACCCTCGGCTGAGACGAAGAGTACCCCCGTGGGGACTGCACATGTCTTGATCGAAACCAGGCAACGTCGAGGTTTCGTGCAGTCTCCTGCCGGGGAGCCGCGTCGCTGGCCCCCGCGCGTTGATCTTCGTTCAAGTGGGACGAAGATGCGCCCCATGGCCCTTTGGCTCAAGGTGCTGCACGTCGTCGGCGTCGTGTTCTGGATTGGGGGCGTCGTGGCGGTGGCCTCCGTGGGCGTCGCCGCCGCGCAGTCGGGGGAGAAGGCGGGCGGCTCCCTGGCCCGCAAGGCGAACCGCCACGTGGCCACGCCGGGGCTCGTGCTCGCCTGGGTCGGCGGGCTCTCGCTCCTGGGGCTTGGCTGGGGGGCGTACGCGAAGATGCCCTGGATCCACATCAAGCTGACCTTGGGGCTCGTCGCCGCGGGCCTCAGCGGGGTGCTCGCCGCCCGGCTACGCACGCTCGCCGCCGGGGAGAGCGTGACCCCTGGCTCGCTCCGCCTCGTCGCGGCGCTCATCGCCGCGATGGCGCTCGCCAGCGTCGCCCTGGCCTTCGCCGGTCCTGGCTGGTTCGCCCGCTGAGCGGGCCACGGCCTGTGAACCGCTGGTCTCGCTCGCTGCGTGCCAGGCGCCGCGATGGGCCGGACGCGCGGGCCGAAAGCGCGAACGGTGGCGCCTGGCAGACTTCCTGCTTACGCCAGGGAGCATGACGGTCGCCTCCTCCCTCCCGCGTTTCGTCCTGCTCTCCGTGCTCGCCCTCACCGCCTGCGGGCGCGATGCCTCCTTGAGCGTCGAAGGGCGCGCGCTGCTGATGGTGCCCGGCGAGGCCGAGACGGGCTTCGACTTCCCCGAGCGCGTCCGGCTCGCCGAGGAGGGCGAAGCCGCCCCCGCCGACGCCATCGCCGGGAGCTGCACCTTCGGCGAAACGTCGAGCGGCGATCCCGTGCTTCGCGTGAGCCTCGAGGTGCCGCCCATGGCGATGCTCGAGGGCATCGCCATGCGGCGTTTCTCCCTTCGCCTGCCGCTCGAGGGCGCGGAGCGGAGCGAGGCCGAGCTCACCCTGACCCTCGCGGAGGGCGGGGTGAGCGCGGGACCGAGCGACGAGTGCGTGCTCGAGCTCGTCGAGGTCCGCGGCGGCGAAGCGAGCGTCATGGTGGACTGCGGCGTGATGACGTCCCGCGGGCCGGGCGACGTGGACGCCGAGCTGCGCTTCGCCGGCTGCCGCTGAGCGCGCTGCGCGGTCGCGGCGGGACGATCACTTCGGCGCGGCGCGCGTCCGTCGTCGCGTGGAGGCGATGGTCCCAGAGCGTCACGCCACCGTCCCGCGCAGTGAGGAAGAGCGGCACGCCGAGCGCCTCGTATCGCGCGCGGACCTCGCCGTGAGGGTGCCCGAAGCGGTGGAAGCGCCCCTGACTCGCGACGGCCGCGTGCGGCCTGACGGCCTCGAGAAACGCGTGCCCCGAGGAGGTTCGGGAGCCGTGATGCGGCACCTTGAGCACGTCGGCTCGAAGCGTGAGCGCGCCGGTCGCGTGCTGCGCGACGAGCTCCGCCTCGGCGAGGGCCTCGACGTCACCGGCGAAGAGGACGCTCGGCTCCCCGGGCACGGTCATGCGCACGACGAGCGAGTTGTCGTTCAGGTCATAGCCGGCGTCCCAGGCGGGGCAGGGCCAGAGCACCTCGAAGCGAGCTCCGGCGCGCACGTGGCGACCGCAAAGAACGCGCGCCTCCCGCACGCGCGTGCCCGCGGCGCGAAGCGCCTCGACCCGCTGGCTCAGGTCGCCCTCCGGCGACTCGGCCAGCGCCTGTCCCGGGAGCCAGAGCTCATGGATGGGTACGCCGAGGCCGGCGAGCCCGCCGATGTGATCGGGGTGCGCGTGCGAGACGATGGCGAGGTCGACGTGGGAGCGCCGCCGCGCGCGGAGCAGCGGTGCGAGCACCTCGGGGCCCGCGGCGTCGGGGCCCGCGTCCACCAAGACGAGCGCTCCGCTCGGGAGATCGACGAGCGCCGCGTCGCCCTGGCCGACGTCCAGGAAGGTGACGCGCAACGCCTCCGGCTGCTCGCGCCCGCGAAGGCGCGCCTCCGCGCAGCCGAGACCCGCGATGAGCACCAGCGCGAGCCCCACACGCCGGCGGCCTCGGGCGAGCAGCAGCACGAGACAGAGCAGCGAAAGCAGCACGCCTTGGACTCCGTCGGGTGGAGGCAGGGCGAGCCCCAGGCCCGGGCCGGCGAAGAGCTCGGCGACCGCGACCAGCGCCGCCGTCAGGCTCTCGAAGGCGCCCGCGCTCAGCCCGCCCGCGCCGACGCTCGCGAGGACGAGATGTCCGAAGGCCAGGGGCACCAGGAGCGCGACGGCGACCGGTACGACGGCGACGTTCGCGACGAGCCCGAGCAGCGGTACCCCGCCGAAGATCCAGACGACGAGCGGTGCCGTGGCGACGAGGGTTCGCGCCGAGGCCTCGAAAGCGGTGCGGAGGGGCCCCAGCCCCGGGGGAATCCCGAGAAGCGCGGCGGTCGCGACGAGGGAGAGCAGGAAGGCGGGTCCCGGTACGGCGTCGGGCGAGGCCCACGCGAAGACCAGGGCGGCCCCCGCGAGGAGCGGTCCCGCCCGCGGCTGCCGCCGGAGGGCCCGAAGCCCGAGGCCTGCCGCCATGAGCAGCGCGGCGCGCCACGCGGAAGGCGCACCGCCGGCGAGGAGCGCGAAGGCCAGCGCACCAGCCGCCGCGCCGAGCGCCGCGTGCACTCGCTGGCCGCGCGCGAAAACGTCAACC
>CALCTH010000155.1 GCA_937893795.1 uncultured Myxococcales bacterium
GCCCCTCATCGCCACCGTCCCCGTCTCGACGGGCCGGGGTCCCGGCAACAACCACGTCAGCTTCATGATGGTCCCGCTCCCCGCCCACGAGCCCGACGCGCGTCGGCGTCTCGTCGCGCTCGCCGGCGCCACGCGGAGCGCCAAGCGGGAGCACGAGGCCCTCGGCGGGGAGATGCTCCGGAGCTGGGCCGACCTCGCTGCACCCAACGCCATGACCGCGGTGAGCGCCCTCTACGGGCGCTTCCGCCTCGCCGACCGGCACCGCCCCGTGGCGAACCTGACCATCTCGAACGTCCCCGGTCCCCCCGTCCCCATCTATCTCGCCGGCGCCAATCTCGAAGCCGCCTACCCCATGGGCCCCGTCTATGAAGGCGCCGGCCTCAACGTGACCGTCATGAGCTACACCGGTTCCGTCGACTTCGGCTTCATGGCCGACGCCAAGCTCCTCCCCGACGTGCAGCGCCTCGCCGACGAGGTGGTGCCGGCCACCGAGGCGCTCATCGCCGCGGTGGAGGCCTCCTCGTGATCGCCTCCCACGCGCGGCGGGCATGGCCCGAAGAGGACATGGCGGGCCGGCGCTGCATCGTCACGGGTGCGAGCAGCGGCATCGGCCGCGCCATCGCCACGGGACTCGCAGCCCGGGGAGCGAACGTCGCGGTGGTGGGGCGAAACCCCACGCGCACGGCCGAGGCCGTCGCCGAGGTGGACGCCGCGGCGCGCGCGAGCGGTCGTGGCGGCGAGGCGCACGCCTTTCGCGCGGACTTCTCGTCGCTAGCCAGCGTCGACGCACTGGCGGCGTCCCTCCTGGAGCTCCCGGCGCCCGACGTCCTCATCAACAACGCCGGGCTCTGGCACAACGACCGGAAAGTCAGCGCCGACGGCTTCGAGGATACGTTCCAGGTCAACGTGCTCGCGCCGGCGCTGCTCACCCTCCGCCTCGCGCCCGGCATGCTGGCGCGCGGGAGCGGCCGCGTCGTGCACGTCGCCTCCGTTCAACACAAGGCCGCCAAGGCCTTTCCCTTCGACGACCTCCAGCAGACCCGCCGCCGCTTCCGCGGCATTCGGGTCTACGGAGAGTCGAAGCTCGGCAACGTGCTCTTCAGCGGTGAGCTCGCCCGGCGCCTCGCCGGAAGCGGCGTCACCTCGAACGCCCTTCATCCCGGCACGGTCGTCACCAACGTCGTCCGGGACAACGCCTTTCTCTCCGCGGCCATCAAGGTCGCCGCCCCCGCCCTCATGACGCCGGAGCAAGGGGCCATCGCGGCGCTGCGGCTCGCGTCGGACCCGAGCCTCGCCACCGTGAACGGCCGCTACTTCGACCCCGACGGCTCCGAGGGCACGCCGAGCGCCGCCAGCAAGGACGTTCGGGACGCCGAGCGCCTCTACGGTCTGCTCGTGCGCATGAGCGGTCTCGACCCGGCGTCCCTCCCCCCGGCGCTTCGTCCCTGAGCCGCTTGCGGCGAGACCCCCTTGGCCCTCATATGGCTCGTGTGGAGGACCCGACCCCCGAGGCCGTCGACCCCGCCGCCTTCAAAGCCGCGCTCCGGCGCTGGTGCAGCGGCGTCACCGTCGTCACCTCGAGCGGCACGGCGGGGCCCCACGGCATGACCGTCTCGGCGTTCTCGAGCGTCAGCGCGTCCCCGCCCCTCGTCCTGGTCTGCTGCAACCGATCGTCGAACAGCTACGGCGTCATGGTCGAGAGCGGCATCTTCGGCGTGAACGTGCTGGCGGCCGGGCAAGAGGCGCTCTCGGGGCGCTTCTCCGACCCGGACCTCGACGATCGCTTCGCGGCCATCGCCTGGACGCCGGGCGCACGCACGGGCGCGCCGCTCCTCGACGGCGCGGCGATGCAGCTCGAGTGCCGTACGCGGCGGACCCACGACGAAGGCACGCACGCGATCTTCATCGGCGAGGTCGTCTCGGCCTTCTCGTCCGACGTCGCGCCGCTGCTGTATCACGATGGCGCCTACGCGCGGCTCGGCTGAGCCCCTTCGCGGCCCGCGCTTTTCGCGTCGTTCGCACCGGCCGTGCGCGTCCCGTGTGCGTCCGCGCACCCACCCGTGAAGAGCCGTGTCCGCGAACGCGGATACTTCGGAAAGGTCGAATCCACCCGTTTCTACGGAAGATCAGACCGAGGGATGAGGCCAAGGCTCTCCTTCTCCCGTTGAGCCAAATGGTGAGGGATGACAAGCCTTTGGAAGTGTCGTACAGATATTGTCGAGCAGCTGGTCGAAAAGCGTCCGATTTCGGAGCGGTTCGATTCGAGATTTCGCCGAGGCCAGAATTATGATGTCCGACGTAGCCCCCCTCGACCGTGAAGAAGAGCTGGCGCTGGTCCGCCAGGCGCGCGACGGAGACCGCCGCGCCATGGACCGCCTGGTCGCTGCCAGCCTCCGCCACGTCCACGCCATCGCGAAGCGCTACCGGCGCTATCGCGTGCCCCTCGACGACCTCATCAGCGAGGGTCACGTGGGGCTGATGCTGGCCATCGAGCGCTTCGACACGGAGCGCGGGATTCGCCTTGGCACGTACGCGAGCCACTGGATTCGCGCGTGCATTCTCGACTTCGTCGTTCGCAGCCAGACGATGATCGGCGCGGGCTGCGGCGCGTACCGTACCAAGGTGTTTTTCGCGCTCCGCCGCGAGCGCGCCAAGCTCCTCGAAGCGGGGCTGACCGGCGACGACGTCGTGCACGCGCTTTCGGAGCGCTTCGAGCTGCCGACGGAGCGCATGCGCGAGCTTCTGATGCAGCTCGACCAGGCCACGCTCTCGCTGCGCACCCCGACGGGCGAGGACATGACCCTCGAGGACCGCATGGCGTCGAAGGGCGCGGGGCCCGACGAGACCGTCGTGCTCGAGGATCTGCGCGCGCGGCTCCGCGTCATCGTGGACGACGCGCTCGGCGACCTGAACGACCGGGAGCGGCGCATCCTCGAGCTGCGCCTCATGAGCGACGACCGGCCCTCGCTCGCCGAGCTGGGCGACGTGTACGGCATCAGCCGGGAGCGCGTTCGTCAGATCGAGCACGGCGCCCGGGAGAAGCTTCGGCGTCGCCTCGTGGGCCGCCCCGAAGTCGCCGCCGCCTGAGGAGGCTGGCTTCCGCACCGCGGCCATCGCGGCTTTCGGGGGCACGTGCTAGTCACGCGCCATGGCTCTCTCGCCCGACACGCCCGCCCCGCCCATCGCCGAGCTCGTCCCCGGGGAGGGGGAGCTCCGCGCCACCATTCAGACCAGCATGGGCGCCATGACGGTCCGGCTCTTCGAGGCCCAGGTGCCCCGGACCGTGGCCAACTTCGTGGCCCTCGCCACGGGTCAGGTGGAGTGGACCGACCCGAGCGGGGAAAAGACGAACAAGCCCCTCTACAGCGGCACGATCATCCACCGCGTGATCCCGCAGTTCATGATCCAGCTGGGCTGCCCGCGCGGGACCGGAACCGGTGGTCCGGGCTGGCGCTTCGCGGACGAGATCGACCGCAGCCTTCGCCACGACAAGCCCGGCGTGCTCAGCATGGCCAACGCGGGCCCCAGCACCAACGGCAGCCAGTTCTTCGTGACGGAGGTGCCCACGCCGCACCTCGACGGTCGTCACGCCGTCTTCGGTGAGCTCATCGACGGCCACGACGTGCAGAAGGCCATCGCCAACGTGCCGACGCGCCCTGGCGACCGCCCCGTGCAGGACGTCGTCCTCGAAGAGATCAAGATCTTCCGCGCCTGATGGGCGAAGAGGAGACCCCGGCGCGCGCCACGCCACCGGTCGCCAAGCGCGTGCGCCGCGTTCACCACGCGCACGGCCGCGAGCGCGTCGATCCCTACGATTGGCTCCGAGACCCGGCCTACCCAGAGGTCACGGACCCGGACGTGCGCGGCTACCTCGAGGCGGAGAACGCCTACCTCGAGGCGCAGCTCGACGCGGAGCTCCGCGCGTCGCTGCGCACCGAGCTCGAGGGGCGCATCGCACAGGACGACGACGGCGTTCCCTACCGGAAGCGCGAGCATTGGTACTGGCACCGCTGGGAGAAGGGAAAGCAGTACCCCGTGCATCTCCGCGCGCCGGACGTGGACGGGACGCCCGGCGCCGAGGAGGTGCTCCTCGACGCCAACGCTCGCGCGGAAGGCAAGGGCTACCTCGCCCTCGGCGCCCTCGCCGTCAGCCCCGACGATGGCCGCTTGGCCTTCACCGAGGACGCCGACGGCTCCGAGCGCTACGTGCTGCGCGTCAAGGAGCTGGCCAGCGGAGAGCTGCTCCCGGACGAGGTGCCGAACACCGCCGGGAGCGCCGTCTGGAGCCGCGCCGGGACGCACGTCTTCTACGCGCGCCTCGACGCGCAGCTCCGGCCCCAGGCCATCCTTCGGCATCGCCTCGGGAGCGACGTCGCCGGTGACGCGGTCCTCTACGAGGAGAAGGACCCGCGCATGTGGCTCGGTCTCTCGAAGACCAGCGACGAGCGCTACCTCGTGGTGAGCAGCCGGGACAAGGAGTCCGCCGAGGTCTGGCTCCTGGACCTCGAGGCGCCGGAGGGCGCGCTCCAGCGCGTCCTGGCCCGCCGGGAGGGGCACCTTTACGACGTCGACCATCACCCGGCCTTCCGCGGCGCGCCGCGCCTGCTCGTTCGGACCAACGACCGGCACCGCAACTACCGGCTCGTGACGGCGGATCCCGCCTCGCTCGGCCGGGACGACTTCGAGGCAGGCTGGGAGGAGCACCTCGCGCCCCGCGACGACGTGATGTTCCACGGGAGCGTCGTCTTCGACGACCACCTCGTGCACGTCGAGCGCGAGGAGGGCCTTCCGCAGCTGACCATCGAGCGCCTCGCCGACGGTGCGCGGCGCCGCGTCGAGGTGCCCGAGCCCGTCTACGACCTCGGCCCTGGCGCCAACGTGGACCTCGGCGCGTCCACGCTCCGCATCGTCTACGAGTCGCTGACGACGCCGCGCACCATCCTCGACGTCGACCTCGAGAGCGGCGCGCAGGAGGTGCGCAAGGTGCAGCGCATCCCCTCGGGCTACGACGCGAGCCTCTACGAGGCGAAGCGCCTCTTCGCGACGGCCGAGGCCGGGACGCGCGTCCCCATCAGCGTCGTGAAGCGCAAGGACCTCGAGACCGGGCCGGACACGCCGCTACAGCTCTACGCCTACGGCGCCTACGGCATCAGCATCGACGCGGGCTTCAGCACGTCCCGGCCCTCGCTCCTCGACCGGGGCTTCGTCTGCGCCATCGCCCACGTGCGGGGCGGCGGTGAGCTCGGCCGCGC
>CALCTH010000156.1 GCA_937893795.1 uncultured Myxococcales bacterium
CAGGGCTATGGCCGACCCCCGGGTTCTCTTCTACTTCGCCGATCCCATGTGTTCCTGGTGCTGGGGCTTCGCCCCCACCGTCGAGCGCATTCAGCAGCAGTTCGGCGACGAGCTCTTGCTCGTGCTCGTCCTCGCGGGCCTGCGACCGGCCGAGGCCGTACCGCTCGACGCATCCACCCGAAAGGACGTTCTCGCCCATTGGGACCACGTCGCCGCCGCGAGCGGCCAGCCTTTCGCGCGCGACGCGATTCGGCGCGAGGGCTTCGTCTACGACACGGAACCCGCATGCCGAGCCGTGGTGACCGCGCGCACCCTCGGCCGCGCCGAGCAGGACGAAGGCGTGGGGCTCCGGATGCTCCGGGCAACGCAGCAGGCGTTCTACGCCGAGGGCCGGGACGTGACCGACGGCGGTGTGCTGGCCGACGTGGCCGCGAGCATCGGCCTCGACCGGGCGGAGTTCGTGGACGCCTTCTCCAGCGTCGACGCCCGCGAGGCGACCTACCGGGACTTCGTGCAGACACGCTCCTTCGGCGTGCACGCCTTCCCGACGCTCATCGCCGCCTCCGCCGACGAGGCGCTTCCCATCGCGACGGGCTTCGCGAGCTACGATGAGGTCGAGGCGCAGCTCCGCGCCTTCCTGGCCGGCGTCCCGAGCGCCGTCGCGGCTGGCGCCCCGGCCTGAGGCTCCGCAGCGGGCCCGGCTGCTAGGGTCCGCGGCGGGAGCCCCGCATGAGCTACGAGACCCTCAGCGTCGAGGACGACGGCGCGCTTCGCATCATCACGCTGCGCCGGCCCGCGGCGGCCAACGCGCTCGACCTGACGCTCGCCCGCGAGCTCTTCGTCGCGGCGACGGCCGCCGACGCCGACGCCTCGGTACGCGCCGTGCTCCTCACCGGCGAAGGTCGCTTCTTCTGTGCCGGCGGCGACGTGCGGGCCTTCCGCGACGAAGCCGAGGGGCTCGGTGACTTCCTCCGGCGCATCACGACCTACCTGCACGGAGCGGTGAGCCGCTTCCATCGCATGGACGCGCCGCTCATCGTGGCGGTCAACGGTACCGCCGCGGGGGGCGGCTTCAGCCTGGCCATCGGCGGTGACCTCGTCCTGGCGGCCCGCTCGGCCCGCTTCACCATGGGGTACACGCGCATCGGCATGTCGCCGGACGGGACCTCGACCTACTTCCTGCCGCGGCTCGTCGGCCTTCGGAGGGCGCAGGAGCTGATGCTCACCGATCGCATGCTCAGCGCCGACGAGGCCGCGGCCTGGGGGCTGGTCACGCAGGTGGTGGACGACGCGGCGCTGATGGATGAGGCGCGGAGCCTCGGCCAGCGCCTCGCCGCGGGCCCCACGGGCGCCTACGGCGAGGTGAAGCGGCTGCTCGCCTCGAGCTTCACCACGGGCCTCGAGACCCAGGCGGAGCTCGAGACGCGCGCGATCGCCGCCCGGGGCGTCACGGCGGACGGCCAGGAGGGCATCGCGGCGTTCCTCGACAAGCGCGCGCCGGCTTTCCGGGGCGACTGAGCGCCTCGCCCCGAGGGCGCGGTCTCGTCCGCGTCCGTAGACCTACCGCCGGAGCGCCCTTCCGTGGCAGCGTGCGGTGCACGCGGTCGGGGGCGGCCGCGCGGGGCACGCAGTGGAGGCAGGATGAGCGCGGACGAACTCTCGTACGTCCACGGCACGAGCGACGTGCCGCTCCTCGGGAACACCATCGGAGAGCAGTTGCGCGCAAGCGTCGCGCGCTTCGGAGAGCGTGAGGCGCTCGTGGTGGCGCACCAGGGCGTCCGCCTCACCTACCGGGAGCTCTGGGACGCGACCACGCGCCTGGGCAAGGCGCGCATGGCCCGCGGGATCGCGCGCGGCGACCGGGTCGGGATGTGGTCGCCCAACCGCTTCGAGTGGCTCGTCGCCCAATACGCGACCGCGCGCATCGGAGCGGTCCTGGTGAACGTGAATCCGGCCTATCGCGCAGCGGAGCTGGAGTACGCGCTACGCCAGTCGGGGCAGGTGATGCTGCTCCACGCGAAGGGCTTCCGGACGACCGACTACGGCGAGATCCTCGGACGGGTGCGGGGCCGCTGCCCGACGCTGGCGCAGGTCTTCGAGCTCGAGTCCCAGTGGGAGGAGCTTCACGCGACGGCGGGCGAGACGAGCGACCCGGCGCTGGCGGCCCGAGAGGCCTCGCTCACCTTCGACGACCCCATCAACATCCAATACACGTCGGGGACGACCGGGAGCCCGAAGGGCGCCACGCTGAGTCACCACAACATCCTGAACAACGGCTACATGCTCGCGCGGATCATGGGCTACTCGGAGCAGGATCGCGTGTGTGTGCCGGTGCCCTTCTATCACTGCTTCGGCATGGTGATGGGCAACCTGGCGAGCATGGCGACGGGCGCCTGCGTCGTCGTCCCCGCCGAGGCCTTCGACCCCGGCGCGACCCTCGAGGTCATCCAGGCCGAGCGCTGCACGTCGCTCTACGGCGTTCCCACCATGTTCATCGGTCAGCTCGCGCACCCGGACTTCGACGGCTTCGATCTCTCGAGCCTCCGCACGGGCTGCATGGCGGGCTCGCCATGTCCCGTCGAGGTCATGAAGCAGGTGGTCGACCGCATGAACATGAAGGACGTCACCATCGCCTACGGGATGACGGAGACCTCCCCGGTCTCGACGCAGACGCGCACGGACGATTCGCTCGATAAGCGCGTGGGCACCGTCGGCCGCGTGCATCCCCACGTCGAGGTGAAGATCATCGACCCGGAGACCGGCGTGACCGTGCCGCGCGGCGTGCGCGGCGAGCTCTGCACGCGCGGCTACAGCGTGATGCTCGGCTACTGGAGCGACCCCGAGGCGACGGCGGGAGCCATCGACGCCGGCCGCTGGATGCACACCGGCGACCTCGCGACGATGGACGCCGAGGGCTACGTGAACATCACGGGCCGCATCAAGGACATGATCATTCGCGGTGGGGAGAACATCTACCCGCGCGAGGTCGAGGAGTACCTCTACCGGCACCCGGACGTGGAGGACGCGCAGGTCATCGGCGTCCCCTCCGAGAAGTACGGTGAAGAGGTCATGGCCTGGGTGAAGACCGTGGGCGGGACGTCGCTGACGGAGGACGCGCTCGTGGCCTTCTGCAAGGGGAACATCGCGACCTTCAAGATCCCGAGGTACTGGAAGATCTGCGACGAGTTCCCGATGACGGTCACGGGGAAGATCCAGAAGTTCAAGATGCGAGACATCTCCATCGAAGAGCTCGGGCTCGGAGCGGTGGCGGCCGAGGAAACGGCGTGAGGCGCCGCCGGAGCGCCCGGCCCCATCCATGAGAAAGGCCCGCCCCCTTCGCGGGGACGGGCCTCCTCGGGACGCCGTGCCGGCTTCAGCCAGCGGCGCTCACGGCCCGCTTGGCCATCACGCCCACGAGGTGGGCGCGATAGGCCGCGTCGGCCTCCATGTCGCTCTGCAGGTCGTCCGGCGGGACCACGATGCCGTCGAGGGCGTCAGCGCTCCAGTGGGCGGCGAGGGCCTGCTCCATGGCGGCGACGCGGAAGTAGCGCGCGCTGGCGCCCGTCACCGCGACGCGCACCTCGGAACCGTGCTTGGCGACGAAGACGCCGACCAGCGCGTACTTCGAGGCCGTCGACGCGAACTTCCCGTAGCCGGCCTTTTCCGCCTTCGGGAACTTCACCTGCGTGATGATCTCGTCTTCCTCGAGCGTGGTCTCGAAGAGCCCGCGGAAGAAGTCGCTCGACGCGATCTCGCGTCGGTCCGTGACGACGGTGGCCTTCAGCGCGATGAGCGCCGCGGGGTAGTCCGCCGCCGGGTCCGCGTGCGCGACGGAGCCGCCGAGCGTGCCTCGGTTGCGCACCTGGGGGTCGCCGATGTGACCGGCCATGGTCGCGAGACCCGGGAGCGCTCCCTTCACGAGGTCGGAGGTCTCGACCTCCGCGTGCGTGACGAGCGCGCCGATGGCGATGTGGTCGCCGCCGTCGCGGATGCCCTGCAGGTCCGAGAGGCCCTTCAGGTTGATGACGTCGCTGGGCTCGGCGAGGCCGAGGCGAAGCACGGGGATGAAGCTCTGGCCGCCCGCGAGGAACTTGCCGTCGTCGGCGCCCTTGAGCGCCGCCACGGCGTCCGCCACGGAGCCAGGGTTGTGGTACGCGAAATCCTGCACGTTCACTCTCCTCGGTCGCTCGCGCTTCTGGTGCGCACGCTGCTCACTCCGCGGCCTGCGCGGCCTTCGCTTCCTGGATGGCCCGCCAGACCTTCTGCGCGGTCGCGGGCATGCTGATGTCGGTCACGCCGGTCGGCTTCAGCGCGTCCAGCACGGCGTTGATCACCGAGGGCGGCACGCCGATGGAGCCGACCTCACCCACGCCCTTCGAGCCGAGCGGGTTGTGCGTGCACGCGGTCACGTGGAACCCGACCTTGAACATCGGGAAGTCCGCGGCGCGCGGCATCGTGTAGTTCATGTAGGTGCCACTCTTGAGCTGACCGTCGTCGTCGTAGACGGCCTCCTCGTAGAGCGCCTGCCCGATGCCCTGCACCAGACCGCCGTGCACCTGGCCGTCCACGATCATCGGGTTGATGACCGTACCGATGTCGTCGGCGGCGGCGACGTCGACCACCTTCACGACGCCCGTCTCCGGGTCGATCTCCACCTCGGTGATGTGACAGCCGCCCGGGAAGGTGAAGTTGGCCGGGTCGTAGAAGGCCGACTCCTCGAGCCCCGGCTCGAGCTCCTCGTGCGGGTAGTTGTGCGGGACGTAGGCCGTGAAGGCGACGGCGCCGAAGGGCAGCACCTTGTCGGTCCCCTTCACCTTGTACTCGCCGCCTTCGAAGTCGATGTCGTCGGCGCTCGCCTCGAGCAGGTGCGCGGCGATCTTGCGCCCCTTCTCGATGACCTTGTCCGTCGCCTTCGAAATCGCGGACCCGCCGACGGCGAGGCTGCGGCTGCCGTAGCTGCCCATGCCGAAGGAGATCTTCTCCGTGTCGCCGTGCTCGACGGTGATGTTGTCCACCTCCATGCCGAGCTTCTCGGCCACGATCTGGGCGAAGGCCGTCTCGTGCCCCTGGCCGTGCGAGTGCGTGCCCGTGAAGACGGTGACCGAGCCCGTCGGGTGCACGCGAATGATCGCCGATTCGTAGAGGCCCGCGCGCGCCCCGAGCGCACCGGCGGCCGCCGAGGGCGCCAGGCCACAGGCCTCCACGTAGGTGGACACGCCGATGCCTCGAAGCATGCCTCGGCTGGCGGCCTCGGCGCGCCGAGCCTCGAAGCCCGCGAAGTCGATGGCCTCGAGCGCCGTGTCCAGGCACGCCTCGAAGTCTCCCGTGTCGAACTGGAAGATGAGCGGCGTCTGGTAGGGGAACTCGTCCTTCTGGATCATGTTCTTCCGGCGGAGCTCGATGCGGTCGATACCGAGCTCGCCGGCGACCTTGTCGACCATCCGCTCGACGAGATAGGTCGCCTCCGGCCGCCCGGCGCCGCGATAGGCATCGACGGGGACCGTGTGCGTGAAGATGCCCTTCACGTTCGCGTACACGGCCTTCATCTTGTAGATGCCGCAGAGCAGCGGCGCGTAGAGGTAGGTCGGCGTCGCCGTCGCGAAGGTCGAGAGGTACGCGCCCAGGTCGGCGTACGTCTCCACGCGGAAGGCGAGCATGGTTCCGTCGTTCTTGACGGCCATCTGCGCCTTCGTGATGTGTCCGCGGCCGTGAGCATCGCTCATGAAGGCCTCGCTCCGGTCTGCGGTCCATTTGACCGGCACCCCGACCTTTTTCGAGGTCCACGTGCAGACGACTTCCTCGGAGTAGGGGTAGATCTTCGAGCCGAAACCGCCGCCCACGTCCGGCGCGATGACCTGCAGCTTGTGCTCGGGAATCTGCATCACGAAGGCGCTCAACAGCAGCCGGATGAGATGCGGGTTCTGCGAGGTCGTGTACAGCGTGTAGCTGTCGGCGTTGGGATCGTAGCTCGCGACGGCGGCCCGCGGCTCCATGGCGTTCGGGATCACGCGGTTGTTGGTGACCTCGATCTCCACGATGCGGTCGGCCTCGGCGAAGGCCGCCTGCTGAGCGGCCTCATCGCCGACCTCCCAGTCGAAGCTCACGTTGCCGGAGGCGTCGGGCCAGACCTGAGGAGCGTCCGGCGTGATGGCCTTCGCGAGGGTGCCGCTCGCCGGCATGTCGTCGTAGTCCACCTCGACCATGCTCGCGGCTTCCTTGGCGAGCTCCTTCGTCCTCGCGATGACCACGGCGACCGGGTCACCCACGTGACGCGCGACCTCGGGAGCCAGCGGAAGATGCGGTGGCTCCACCTGGTCGGCGCCGTTCTTGCTCTTCACGAGCCACCCACAGGGAAGGCCGCCGAGCTGGTCAGCCACCCAGTCGGCGCCCGTGTAGACGCCGAGCACGCCGTCCTGAGAGAGCGCCTCGCTGGCGTCGATGCCGTTGATCTTCGCGCAGGCGTGCGGCGAGCGAACGAAGTGCGCGAAGGCCTGCCGTGGCAGGTTGATGTCGTCGGTGTAGCGGCCCTTGCCCGTGAGGAAGCGACGGTCTTCCTTTCGCTTCAC
The DNA here is from genome assembly GCA_937893795.1 of uncultured Myxococcales bacterium. Taxonomy (GTDB): domain Bacteria; phylum Myxococcota_A; class Polyangia; order Polyangiales; family Houyiibacteriaceae; genus CALCTH01. The sequence continues at coordinate 6,567 of CALCTH010000156.1, forward strand.
GCGCTTGCCGATGCCGGTGTTGCTCACTGTGTCGTCCTCGTTCTCGGTGTCAGTGTCCCAACCCAGTCTCTTCCGCTGCGGTCACTCCGCCGCAGAGGCGTCGCCAGCCTTCATCTTATCCGCGCAGCTCAATACGGCCTTCACGATGTTGTGATAGCCCGTGCAGCGACAGATGTTTCCTTCGAGCCATTCGCGCACTTCCCCCTCGGTGGGCGATTCGTTTCGCTTCAGAAGATCCACGGTACTCATCACCACGCCTGGCGTGCAGTAACCGCACTGAAGGCCGTGCTCTTCGTGGAAAGCCTGCTGCATCGGGTGGAGCTCTCCGCCCTGAGCGAGGCCTTCGATGGTCGTGACCTTCGCGCCTTCGAGCTCGACGGCGAGGACGGAGCAGGACTTCACGGACTGGCCGTTCACGTGGACGACGCAGGCGCCGCACTGACTCGTATCGCAGCCGACGTGCGTGCCCGTGAGGTCGAGTTTCTCGCGAAGCAGTTGAACCAGGAGCGTGTTGGGCTGAACTTCGACGTCCACGGACGCCCCATTCACCTCGAGCGAGACTCGACTCATCTCTCCTCCAATACCTTCCGCAGGCGATGGTGCTCCGCCGAGAGCTATCCCCGGCAACGTCGCGCTTCGGGCGAGACGTTTCGGCACACGACCACGCCCCGACGTCACCCCAGACGTCAAAAGCGCGGACCGCCGCACGGGACTATAGAGGTGCTCGACCGTCGGGGTCCAGGGTCACCGAGGCGCTTTTCCACGGACGTCGGGCGACGCGGGTGGACGAGGCTGGGGATGACGTCTTTCGGAGAGAGTGAGAGCCCGTGAAAAGCGTTGCCGAGGCCCTGGCGAGCATCCTCTCGGGCGTGGAGCCCCTGGCGTCCGAGCAGGTCAGCCTGCACGACGCCGCAGGTCGGGTGCTGGCCGCCCCCGTCGCGGCGCGACGAAGCCAGCCGCCCTTCGACGTGTCGTCCATGGACGGCTACGCGGTCCGGAGCGCGGACGTTGCCGCGCCCGGCGCCCGCTTGCGCGTCCTGGGCGAGGCGCCTGCCGGGCATGCCTTCGCCGGAGCACTCGAGGCGGGCGCCTGCGTTCGCATCTTCACCGGTAGCCGCATGCCGGAGGGCGCCGACACCGTGCTCCTGCAGGAGGATGCCGAGCGCGTCGGGGACGACGTGACCTTCCGGGAGGTCGCCACCGCGGGGCGTTTCATCCGGCGCCGCGGGCTCGACTTCGAGGAGGACGAAGAGCTCCTGTCGCCGGGGCAGCGCCTCGGGCCGCGGCACGTCGCGCTCGCCGCGGCGGCGGGCTGGCCCTTTCTCCCTGTGCACCGCCAGCCGCGCGTGGCTCTCCTCGCGAACGGCGACGAGCTCGCGCGCCCCGGCGAGCCGGCGGGACCCGAGCAGGTGCTGGCGTCGAGCACCTACGGGCTTCGCGGCTACGTGGCCGCGTGGGGTGGCGAGCCCGTCGACCTGGGCATTGCCGCCGACGACGTGACGAGCCTGCAGACGCTGGCGCGCGGCGCACGCGGCGCCGACGTCCTCGTGACCCTCGGCGGAGCGAGCGTGGGCGACTACGACCTGGTCCAGCGCGCCCTCGGTGAAGCCGGGTCGGGAGCGCTCGAGCTCGGGTTCTGGAAGGTTGCGGTGCGTCCGGGCAAGCCGCTCATCTGGGGCCGCTTCGGCGACGCTTGCTTCCTCGGGCTCCCGGGCAACCCTGTGAGCGCGCTCGTCGGCGCGTGGCTCTTCCTCAGGCCGCTCCTCGCGGCGCTCGCCGGCGCGCTGGCCCCGCCGCCGCCGCT
>CALCTH010000157.1 GCA_937893795.1 uncultured Myxococcales bacterium
GCCGCACACCGCTACGTGAAGCTCGCCGACGCGCTCTGTGGCGCCATGGGCCGGACCCTCGGCCGCGTCACCGCCGGCCGCGTGCGACGCATTGGTTTTCGGCAACGGCTCGTGTGGACGTTCACGACGACCGATGGTGGCCGCTTCGGCATGGTCGACCGGGGGAAGACCGCCGATGCGCTCGACGACGGGATGCGGCGGGTGGCGCGCATCGACGCCCGGGGCATCGAATAGGTTCGAAGCGACCCGGCGTGCCTCGCGCGAATGCCGAAGAAAGCCCCGTGGCGGTGTGGATGGCGGCACGAAGGGCTCGTGGTTTCGTGCGGAAGGACCAGGTCCGGGCCGGACTCCCGGAGAGTCGCCCGATGGTCGAGGCCTCCCGTTTCGGCCCGCTGAAGAAGGTGCGCCGCAGTGACCTCCGTGTCCGAGCCGATCATGAAGAGCGTGTGCTCATCGGGCACACCCCCCTCGCTACAGGCTTTGGGCCGAGTGGACCCTACCGCTCAGCGCGCGATCATGACCCAATCATCACTGTCCTGGTCGTAGGCCACCAGGCCGGTCGCACGTTGGACCACGGCGAAGCCCACGCCCCGGGTGTTCGGCGCCGTGAACTGGATGGCGTCGCCCGGGAACTCGCGCTCGAGGAGAATTTCCCCGGTCCCGGCGTCGATACCCACCAGACGGCCCTCATCGGTGGCGACCCAGAGTCCATCACTCCAGGCAAGGTCGAGCTGCCGGCTCCCGAGGACTCCGGCGTCGCCCAGGTTGGCGAGGATCGAAGGGTCACGGCCGTCCGCCGGATAGACCAACAGAAGCGTGTCGGTTCGGATCCGCCTGGGGTCGTCCGGGTCGGGCGCGGGCACCCGGACCAGCACCCCGATGGCGTCCGACGTCGGATTGTGGGCAATGGCTACCGCGTCCTCGTCATCTTCGAGCGAAGCGACGAGGCGCGGACTCACCAGGTCGCCCAGCGGCCGCGCGAGGACCGTCGGTCGTCGCCCTTGGACGTCCAGCAGCTCGGCCCCCGGTGAGCCGGGCGACCGCCTGGTCGCGAGGCCGGCGCGCACCGACACCGGTCCCGTGGAGCCGAAGGCGATGACGGTTAGCGGCGCACCCGAGAGAGTGCCTGCCAGCAAGCGCGCCTGCCTGTCGTAGGCGAAGAAACGCTCGCTCTCGGGGGCAAAGACCACCGACTCCCAGGCGGCGTCGAATCCCCCGGACGCGACGACCGTGCGGGCGCCGCCGTCGCTACCGAGCGCGACCTCGAGCAGGCGCGCGCCGTCGCCGATGAAGCCGCGCTCGCCAGAGGTCGCGACCGCCCGCGGGTTCGCGAGCGCCTCGCCACGTCCCGCGGCGCTCATGCGCACGGGCGCCGACTCCGCGGTCACCGGGTCCAAGGTGAAGAGTTCGAGATCGAAGTCCGAAGCGAAGACGAGCGCCCCGGTGTCGGCACGCACGGCGAGGATCGAGAGCGGCGGGGCAGCAGCGAGAAGCGGCATGATGCGGGCGTCATCGACGTCCACGGCGGAGAGGCGCCGGTTCGTCTCATGCACGATGAGCCTCCCGTTGAACCCGTCCCAGCGGATCTCGCGTACCCGGAAGGTCCGGGGATCGACGGGAAGCGCGACCTCGCGGGTGACGCCGGTCGCGAGGTTCAGAATCCGAAGCGTCGCTCCGCTGAGCATCACCGCGCGGTCCCCGGCATCGTCATACGCCAAGTAGGTGGTGGCTTCTTCGGCGAGCGGCGCAAGGCGGTCCCTTCCGAGGTCGAAGCGGAAGGCCGTGCTCGCGAAACCGACGAGCTCGCGCCCGCCAGCCGCAACCCGGAGGACGGCTTGGTTGGACGGGGACGTGACGCCGCCCCGCACCCGCTCGTCGAGCCGCGCCCGCTCCCGAAGCGTCGACCCATCCCAGGACGCTATCCGGCCAAGCCCATCGTCACCCGTGCCCAGGATGTAGGTGGTCCCGCCGACAGCGGTCACGGCGAGGACACTCACGAAGAGCTCGCTCGCATTCACCCGGAGCCCCACGGCGCCACTCGCGAGGTCGACCTCGAGCACCCGATCCCCATCGCCAAGGAGCGCGACCCCTGCGGCCGCGTCCCATGCGATCGCGGACGGCACCCGTGGCAGGACGGCGCGCTCGAGCTCGACAAGGGGCGCCGCAACGCCCTCGGGGTCGCTCGCCACGCGAACCTCGAGGGTCTGGGGCCCCTCCAGGAGCGGAACCGTGGCCCACCACTCGTCGAGCTCGGGCTGATACGTCGCCGGCAGGGACCCCGCTGGACCAACGAAGCTCACGCGGCTCTCTGGCGGCAAGTCGAGGAGGACCCGAACCCGGAGCCGCGAGAGCTCCGTGAGGCCCCCCGTGGGCGGAAAGACGGGCGTGACGCCGAGGATCCGCGTGTAGACGAGGGGCGTGCTGCACGGGGAGGGGTTCCCAAGCGGGTCGTAGGCCCTTGCCGTGAAGGTGGTCTCGCCACGCGGGACGTCGACGGTCACGACGAACGCGCCGTCCGCCTCGGAAGCCACCTCGAGCGGGTCACCAGCGCAGTCCGCGTCTAGAAAGAGCTCGACCCGCGTTCCGCGCTCGGCGCGACCGTCGAGGGCGACGCGGGCCTCCGGAGACGGAGATGCAGGGCGGGTGCCGAGTAGCTCCGGCGCCGCAGGCCCTTCCGTATCGTAGAGATACGAGAGGGTGTTGCTGCAAATGGAGGTCACCCGACCCGGCAACGTCGCCTGGGCACTCAGCTCGATGAGCGTGTTCGGAGCGACCTCGAGCTCCTCTCGGAAGGCTCCGTCGCTCGCGAAGGTGACCGCCGGCGACCCGGAACAGAGCGCGTTCGTGAAGAGGTCGACCTCCGCCCCGAGCTCGGAAACGCCCTCGATGGCCGGCATGCTCGAGGTGCCCGGACTCTCCGGGACGGTACGGCGCAGGAGTGGCGGCGGGGTGCGTACCGTCGCGGACCCCGCGTCCTCGTCCCCGGGGACCACGGACCGCTTGCAGCCGCTCACCAGACCAAGGGCGAGAAGTGCAGGAATGAGCCAGCGCATGGTTCTACGCTGCCCGATCGCACCGAGGCGCTCAAGACCGGTCGGTCGAGGTCTACGGAGGACAGATTCCCGGTGTGAGTCGACGACCCGTTCGCGCTGCAGGGACGAGGCGGTAGTCCCCCAGCGGTCGCCTCCGTGGGAACGCGCCTTCCTGGCCGGGAAGGTGCTGTCCCCCTTCCGTGTTGGCGACGGCATGAACGTGCTTTGGTTCCGCCGGGCGGCGGTCTTCGCTTGCTACGTCTTCGCCGGCTGTGCCGCCGCCGGGCCCGCGACGCTCGAGGCGGCGCTGGTGGACCAGGGCGTCGACGTGGAGGCGCTCTTCGCGGCGCCGGCGCAGACCGAGCTCGACGCGGTGCGGGCGGACTGGGCCGGGCGCGATCTGAGCCCGCGTAACGTGGAGGTGCTCCAGGAGGAGACGCTGCCGGACGGCCGCGTGCTCACCCTGCTCGCTCACGACGTCGGCGACGCGCGCCACGTGGGCGCCATGATCGCGCCAGCGGCGGACGCCCCCGTGCCCGAGGGTGGCTTCCCCCTCGCGCTCTCGCTCATCGGCTTCGGGCCGCCCTTCGAGGTCACGGTCTCGGACCCGCCGCCGCAGGGCGACGACGCCGTGCCCGTCATCGCGCTGCTGCCGGCGTTCCGGGGACACACGATGATTCGCGGCGAGCGACGCTTCGAGGCTGGCGGGCAGCGCTTCGACCAGTGCGACGGGGGCGGCGACGACGCGCTCGCCTTCGCGAACGCCGCAGCCACGCTCGATGCCCGGGCCCGAACGGAGAGGCTCGTGAGCGTGGGTGGGAGCCGCGGCGGTAACGTCTCGCTGCTGCTCGGCGCGCGCGATCCGCGCGCGGTCGCCGTCGCCAGCCTCGCTGGGCCCACGAGCTACCTGCGCCGCGACTGGCTCGACCACCCGAACCTGCGAACGCTCTACGAACGGTGGTTCGTGCGCGGCCTCCTCGAGGGCACGAGCGACCTCGCGGAAGCCCGCCGGCGACTGATCGCCTGCTCGCCGGCCTTCTTCGTGCGGGACATGCCGCCGGCGCAGCTCCACCACGGTACGGGCGATCGGCAGGTCCCCGTCGACACCGTGGACGCCTTCGAGGCGGCATGGAATCGCGAGCGCACGGACGGCGAGACGGCGCTCGAGGTCCTCCTCTATCCCGACGAAGGCCACGCGCTCGCCGAGAGCCTCGACCTGATCAACCCGCGCGTCAGCGCGTTCCTGGCCCCGCTCCTCACCTCCGACTGAGGCCTTGGCCTCGTAGAGCCGAAGGCCGGCCGGCCGCCCCGCCGCTCAGATGGAGCGGCGGCGGCGGAAGACGACGAGGGCGAAGAGGCCGAGGCTCACGGCCATGGCGCCCGCCGGCGGGCTCTTGGAGCCGGCCACGTGACAGCCGCAGCCGCCGCTCGCGGCCATCTCCGGCGGCACGTCCCCGCCGTCGGCCGGCGGCATGTCCATGTCCATGGCGGGCATGCCCATGTCGGTGTCGCCGGGCCCCATGTCGGCCGGGCCCATGTCCTCGTCCATCGGACCCATGTCCTCGGGGGGCGGCGGCGCGACCAGGACGTTCACGGTCGTGTCCGCGGTGTCGCTGCCCACGCCATCGCTGACCCGGAGCCGGTAGCTGAAGAGCGTCGCCTCCAGCACCTCCGGCGCCACGAAGCTCGCCATCGGCGCGTCGGTCGCGTCGAGCATCGGCGCGTCCTCGAGCGGCGTCCACGTGAAGGTGAGCGCGTCGCCGTCCGGGTCCGAGCTGCCGCTCGCGTCGAGCACGGCCGTCTCGCCGCCGAAGACCTCCTGGGGAGGGCCCGGGTCCGCCGTCGGCGCCCCCGCGCAATCGCTCCCGTCGCCCACGTAGGCGGGGAAGCTCGGCCCGGTCACGCCGCTCACGGTGAGGTCGTCGATCTCCCAGCCGGGCGCGCCACGCGCCTGGTCCGTGCCGACGCGGAAGCGGAGCTGCACCGTCTCGCCGGCGAGCACGCTGCCGAAGTCGAGCACCACCGTGTCCGCGTCCGGCGCCGAGGGGTTCGTGCCGCTAAAGGCGCGCCGGTCCGAGAGCGGGTTGTCCGCGCGGTCCGAGAGCTGCCCGTCGTAGCCGGGCTCGAGCACGCCGGGGATCTCCACGTCGTTCCAGGTGGCGCCACCGTCACGGCTCACCTCGATGACGCCGCCGTCCCAGTACACCGTCTCGCCGTCGAAGTCGGCCTCGAAGTCGTAGCGATGCGTGAAGCTGAGGACGAAGCTCTCCGTCGCCGAGACCTCCATCGGCGGCAGCTCCACGGCCGTGTCGGTGATGCCCGGCGCGTCGAGGGCGCGGAGCACGCCGTTGGTCGCGTCCACCTCGCTCGGCACCACGGCCCACACGCCGGTGGTCCGCCCGTCGAGGCTCGACTCCGTGAACCAGGGCGGCTCGACCTCGAAGTCCTCGTCGTCGCGTAGACCGAGGTCCGCGCTCACGGCGATCTCGATGGTGGTCTCCACCGTGTCGCAGAGCGAGTCGTTCAGGAGCGACGCGCGCACCTCGATGGGCGCACCAGGGTCGGCCGGGTCGCCCACGAGGCGCACCGGGAGCAGCAGCTCGCGGGCCTCGCCCCGCGCCATCGGCGCGAGCGCGACGTTGCCCTCGCCCGTGGGATCGAAGGTCAGACGGAGCGCGGGATCCGACACCTCGACGTGAAGCGTCGCCGCCTCGAGGGGCAAGATGCCGAAGTTCCGGAGCTGCACGCGGAGCGCGCCGTCCTCGCCGACGTCGAGCACGTCGTCCGCGTCGCAGCGCGTGCCGAGGCCGTCGAGGGCCAGCTCGAGGGACTCGATGCGCGCCGTCGGGGAGACCTCGAAGTCCTCCACGACACCCGAATGGTCGTTCGAGAAGCGCGCGGGGCTCACGGCGCAGGTGCCCGCGCCGCGGCCGGCGAAGGCCAGCGCGATGGCCCGCGCGTCCTCCAGGTCGTTCTCGAGGGCCGCGAGCACGATGCCGTCACGCTGCTCCGTGTACGTCGGGTTCTCCGGCGCGAGCTGCATGCCCGTAACGACGTAGGACATCATGCGCCGCTTCGCCTCGGCGAAGTCGTAGGCCGGCGTCTCCTCGCGCGAGCGGTCCACGAGGGCCCAGGTCGCGTCGAACATCATCGACGCCCAGATCTCCCCCGAGTTGTGCACCTGGGCGTTGTTGGCCGCGCCGCGGCCGAGCGGATGCTCCGTGGGAAGCGCCTCGCCCTGGCCGATGTGGCGGAAGCTCAGCGCGTTGAAGGCCGGATCGTCCGAGTAGGGCACCCGGCGCACGCCGAAGTACACGGCCGTCCGGCCGCTGAGCGCGAAGCTCCCCGCCGGGTAGGGCTCCCCGCGCACGTCGCTCTCGTTGAGGAACGAGAGCAGCGCCATGAAGTCGCCCCAGCCCTCGCCCATGCCGCCGCACTGGTTGTTGCCGCAGCGCACGAGGCGGTTGTGGATGTAGTGGCCCCACTCGTGGGCGATGATCTGGTTGTCGAGGGAGCCGGAGAGGTTGTTGACGGCCGAGAGGCGCATCTGCACCTCGTCGCCCTCCGCGTCCACGAGGCGCCCGCCGTTGCCCTGGCTGACCATGGTCGCCGGGATGACGACGGTGGGGTCGTCCCCGCCGAGCGTCGTGGGCGCGCCGCCGCGATTGTTCAAGATGATCGCGCCCAGCGCGCCCTGCTCCTGAGCGCGCCGCACCTTGTCGTCGAAGTTGCAGCCGCCGCGGTCGATGAGCGCGATGGTGCCCGTCAGGTCGTTGGTGATCGGCTGGCAGGCGTCGCGCGTGGAGCCCGTGCCGTCGTCCACGACCCGCGTCGGCGCGGTGACGTCGTAGGTGCTCGGCCCGAAGTTCGACACGCTCGAGGCGAAAAAGGCGCCGCCGAGGCGCACGAAGCGAGCGCCGGTGTCCCAGAGGAACATCTGCATGCGCGGCGAGCGCCCGTCCGCGGGCGTCGCCATGTTCGCGTTGTTGCGCCCGCCGGAGTCGAAGCCCTCGGCGTTGATGCGGTCGCCGTCCTCACCGCCGCGGCCGAAGTTGTCCTGCTGGGCGTTGCCCGCGGCCTCGTCGAAGCCGACGTCGTAGAAGGCGTCGTGGAGCCAGTTGATCACGTAGAAGAGGTTCGTGATGCCGGCCTGGGCCTGCGTGTCGTTGGCCGTGGGGTCGACCTCCGGGTCCCAGCTGTGAGCGAAGACGCCAGGCTGCGTGACGGCCGCGCGGATGTCGCCGGGGCTGAAGCCGCTCGGAGCCGTGCGGTCCGCGTAGGCGTCGACGTTGTTGCCCGTCGTCTCCGTCGCGCCGTCGGGGAGCCAGGGAGCGCTCATCCCGTCGGGGGTCAGGTTGAGGCCCTCGACCAGGAGGGTGTCCTGAGCCGTGAAGTCGGGCCGCGGGCTGTCGACGACGGGCGGGTCGAGCGGCGTGGTGTCGCCGTACGCGCCGTCGAAAGGCTGACCGTCGAAGGGATGGCCGTCCGGCTGGGCGTAGACGAGGTAGCTGAAGGTCTCGTTCTGGGTGAGCGAACGGCGGAGCAGCGGTGCGCCGTCGTCGGCGCTGACCACCGTCGCCACGAGCTCGGAGCTGCCCTGCCCGTCCGGGATCCAGAGCTCGACATAGTACGCCGGCACCATGCGCCGCGGCAGCGGGTAGAGCACTCGCCGGCTCCGCGCCGGCCCCTCGAGGTCGTAGCCGGCGTTCCGGCCTGCGGGCGTGAGCGCGAAGTCGCGATAGCCGGCGGGACGCTGCACGCCGGGCGCGACGGCGCCGGGCACGACGCGTCCGCCGAGCTGGGCGACCAGCGCGTGGCCGATGGCCTCCCGCTCCGAGAGCCGGAAGCGCGGCGTGGAGGTGGGCACGACGGCGTGCAGCGCGCCGCCGGCGCCCACGAGCTCGCCGCTCGCGTCGAGGAGCATGGTCAGCCGCGCGCCGTGCACGGGGAAGCCCGCGACGCGCTGCTCGAAGACCACCACGTGGCCCCCGCCGGGCGTCTGCCGCGCCAGCTTCACGCGGGACGTCCCGAGCGCCCGCGCGCCCAGGCCGTAGGTCGGCGCGAGCGCGCGCAGCACGCACTTGGCGACGGTCGACTTGCCCGAGCCCGACTCGCCGACCACCGCCACCGTCTCGCCCCGCTCGAGTGCGAGCGCAAACCCGCTGAGCGCACGCACCGCCGGCTCGTCGGGCTTGAAGGCGTGGCG
>CALCTH010000158.1 GCA_937893795.1 uncultured Myxococcales bacterium
GGCGCCGCGAGGGGCGCGGCCGGGAGCACGACGCGCAGGCCGGGCCGCAGAAAGGCCTGACCGAGGGGGACGAGATCGTCCCCGGGGGCGCCGTAGCCGTGGAGCAGGACCAGCGCGTCGTCGCCTTCGCCGAGCTCGACGGTCGCGAGCGGCGGAGGCCCGGCGGGGCGGGCGGCGGGAGCCGCCTGGCGCTCGCACGCACCGAGAGCGAACACCAGAAGAAAAGCGAGGTAGGGTCGGGGGCGCATGGCCACGCTGCGTTCTAGCGCGCCCGGGGCGCGAGGGAGCAAGGGCCCGTGAGCGGCGTGGTGTTCGTGGCGGGCGCGACGGGCCACAGCGGCCGCGAGGCGGTGCGCGCGCTGCGGGAGCGCGGCGTCGCCGTGCATGCGCACGTTCGCCCGGATTCGTCGCGGCTCGCGGAGTGGCGGAGCCGCTTCGAGGCGATGCATGCCACGATGGACACCACGCCCTGGGAGGAGGAGGCGCTTCGTGCGTGCCTCGCCGCGCTCGCGCCCAGGGCTGTGATCGGTGCCCTCGGGACCACCCGCCGGCGGGGCGCCATGGCCCAGCGACGCGGCGAGGCCGCCGAGACCTACGAGACGGTGGACTACGGGCTCACGGCGATGCTCCTCCGGGCGGCGGCCGGGGCCCCGTCGCGGCCGCGCTTCGTCTACGTGAGCTCCATGGGCGTGAAGGCCGGTCAGACGCGCGGCTACCTGGGCGTGCGCGCGCGCATCGAGGCCGAGCTGGCCGCGAGCGGGCTGCCCTGGGTGAGCGCGCGGCCGAGCTTCATCGTGGGCGAGCGGGACGCGCATCGGTGGAGCGAGAGCGTCGGCGCGACGCTCGGCGACGCCGTCTTGAGCGCGCTCTCTCTCGGGCGGCCGTCCGCCTTCGGCGAGCGCTACCGGTCGCAGACGGGCGAAGTGCTCGGACGCGCCCTCGCGGACCTCGCCCTCGACCCCGACGCCCACGGCATCGTCCGCTCGGACGAGCTCCGCCGCCGCGGCGGCGCCTGACCCCGCCGACGCTACTGGTGGGCATGCGCTCATCGCCTTAGCGTCCGGTCATGCCGTTGGTGATGCTCCTTGCGCTCGGTTTGGTGGTGGTCGCGTTCGTGGTGGTCGTCTCGCGCGCCAACGAGCTCTTTCTGCTCTCGGTGCGCGAGGGGGAAGTGCTGCTGGTCCGGGGGCGGATTCCCGTGAGCCTCCGGCAGGACATCGCAGACGTCGTGAAGCGTGCCGGAGTGCAGCGGGCCTCCCTTCGTGCCGTGCGGAGCCAGCGGTCGAGCCGCCTCGTCGTGCACGGCGTCGACGAAGGCACGGCTCAGCGCCTGCGGAACGTCTTCGGCGTCCATCCGATTCAGCGCCTCCGCGCGGCGCCGCTTCCCGACCGGCGGAACCTCGGGCAGGTGCTGGGCTTCGTGTGGCTGGCCTGGCTGCTCACCGACCACCGCTGAGAACGCGGCCAAGCCGCGCCTGGCGGGCACGATACGTCCTGTGAGGAGGGGCCGACGAAACGGTCGCGAAATCCTCGCAGGACCTCTACCGTCCCGGTCGTGTCGAAGCCGCTTTCCTTCCTTGGACTCTTGGCCTTGCTCGCCGCGTGTGGCGAGCCCTCGGACCCGCCCTGCGTGGCCCCCTTCGCGCTCTGTGGCGACCGCTGCTTCAACCTCGAGCGCGAAGAGAACTGCGGCGCCTGCGGCAATGCCTGCGCCGAAGGGCAGATGTGTACCTCCGCCGGCTGCGTGTGCCCGCCCGGGCTGACGCTCTGCGACGAGGGCTGCGTCGACCTCGCCGACCCCGCCAACTGCGGCGCCTGCGGCAACGCTTGCGAGGTGGGGTTGGAGACGTGCTGCGACGGCTTCTGCGCCTCATTGGCGACCTCCGAAGCCGACTGCGGCACCTGCGGCAATCCGTGCGCGAGCGACGAAGTGTGCGAGCGCGGGCTCTGCGTGCTTCCGGCCTGCCCGGAGAGCACCGGACGATGCGGCGAGGACCGCTTCTGCACCGATCTGACGACGAACGACAACTGCGTCCTCTGCGGGGTCAGCTGCACGGACGGCCGCCAGTGTACGGCGGGCGGCTGCGAGTGCCCCGAGCCCACGAGCTTCTGCCGCGGCCAGTGCCGGCGCCTCGACGACACGGAGAACTGCGGCGTCTGCGGCCGCTTCTGCGAAGCGGGCCTCGCGTGCGACGGCAGCGCGTGCCGTCCGGCCTTCGACCGGGCGAGCGCCTTCGCGGGCGGCGGCTTCGAGGCGGGCACCCTCGGACCCTATGCCCTCGAGCTCGTCACCCACGCGAGCGGCGAGCACACCCTCGCCTACACGTCGCCCGGCAGCGGGAGCGTGGGCGATGCGGTCGAGGTGGTGCGCCTGAACGCGAGCGGCACGACCCGCTGGACCGAGCGGGTGAGCAACGCAGAGCTCGGCGACATGGAGGCCGAGGGGGAGGGCGTCGTGCTCGTCACGGACGACGCGCGCCTCGGCAGCATCTCGCTACGGCGCATCGACGCCGCGGGGAGGCAGGCGCCGCCCGTGACCTTCGACCCGGAAGGAGCCGCCGGTCTCTTCAACCCGACGCTCGGCATCTTCCGCGACGGGCGCGTCGTGATCGCCGGCGAGCTCTCGGGGGGCACGGCGGTGCTGGGCGGGGTCACGCTGGCCCCCGACGGCGTGGGCTTCGGAAGCGACGCCTTTGCGCTCGTCGTCGACTCCGCCGGCGTACCCATCGTCGGTCGCGTGTTCTCGGGGCGGGGCACGACGCGGCCGATCCTGGTCGAGGTCACGCCCAACCAGCGCGTGGTCGTGGCCGGGCAGGCCGGCGCTGGCATCGACCTCGGCGGCGGCTCGCTCGGCAGCGTCAACAACGGCTTCGTCGGCCGCCTCGACGCTTCGCTGAACCACCAATGGTCCACGCAGCTCCTGGCGGACGACATCGAAGGCCTGGCCATCGACGCCCGAAACCGCGTCTACGTGACCGGCGATCCGCGGCCCGGCGGCAGGCTGCGGGACGATCTGGTGGCCATCGGCAGCTTCCCGCGGGAGGGCGCGTTCCTCGCCGCGCTGAGCGCCGGTGGCGAGAGCCGCTGGGCGGAGGCGTTCGGCGCGAGTTTCGTCGACCTTGGCGGCGTCGCGGTGCGCGGCGACGACGTGGTCTGGCTCGTGTCCGGCAGCGGCGCCGCGCGCATCGCGCGCATCGATCTTCCAGCGGGCCGGGCGAGCGACGGCTTCGCGCTCGTCTATCGAGAAGACGGCACCTTCGAGGCAGCCGTCCGCATCGGGTCCCCGGGCAACCAATACGCCGTCGCCGCGGGCCTGGCGGAGGGAGCGACCTGGCGCGGCGAGGCGTTAAGCGTCGCGCTCGAAACCGGCGCGCCGCAG
>CALCTH010000159.1 GCA_937893795.1 uncultured Myxococcales bacterium
TCACGCGCGGTTGGTGGATGGCGCCTGGATGCGCTTCGATCGGGGCGATGACTGACGCGACGGCGCCCTTCGCCGAGCTCCACGCATTTCCCGACGGTGACCGGCCCCATACGGGGAACCCGGCGGCCGCGATGCGCCTCGAGGCCTTCCCGCCCGATGCGGATCTCCTGGGCATGGCGCGCTCCAGCAACCTCTCGGAGACGGCCTTCCTCGTGCCACGGGGGAAAGACCGCTGGCACCTCCGCTGGTTCACGCCCGGGGGCGAGGTCGAGCTCTGCGGCCACGCGACGATGGCGTCGGGCGTCTGGCTCTTCCGCGAGGGCCTGGTCACTGGAGACGCCGTGAGCTTCGCGACGCTCTCCGGAGACCTCTTCGTACGCCGCGCCGGCGACGCCTACGTGATGGACTTCCCGGCCGTTCCCCCGGAGGCCAGCGAGGGCTACGAGGACGTGGTGCGCGCCCTCGGCGTGGAGGCCCGCGGGACCCACCGCATTCCGCGCATCCATGGAGCCCGCTATGCGCTGGTGGAAGTCGCCACGGAGGCGGAGGTCGCCTCACTTCGCCCGGACCTGCACGCGCTCCGCGCGACCGAGACGAACGTGGTCGTGACGGCGCGCGGCTCCGAGGTGGACTTCGTTTCGCGCTTCTTCGCGCCGGCGTCCGGCGTCGACGAGGACCCCGTCACCGGCTCGGCGCACTGCACGCTGGCGCCCTTCTGGGTCGCGCGGCTCGGGCGAGCGCGGCTCCGGGCCCGGCAGATCGGTCCCCGCCCCGGCGCCCTCGAGGTGGAGCTCCGCGGGGAGCGCGTCCTCCTCTACGGGACGGCGCGCCCCTTCGTGGAAGGACGCGTCCGCCTCGGCTGAGCGTGGCGTCACCCGCGCGAGGTAGCGTCGCCGCATGCCTCGCTACGTCGCCTTGCTCCGCGGCATCAACGTCGGGAAGGCGCGACGCATCCCCATGAAGGAGCTGCGCGCGCTCTTCGAGGAGCGCGGCTTCGAGGACGTCGCGACCTACATCGCGTCCGGCAACGTGCTCTTCGCGGCGACGCGGGCGCCGAAGGCCGCCGCGCTTCAGGCGGCGCTCGGAGCGCGCTTCGGCTTCTCGGACGTGCCCGTCGTGGTGTGCGCGGAGCCGGCCTTCCGGCGCCTCGCCGCGGCGAACCCCTTCGACCGCGCCGGCGCCGACCCGGCGCGCACCCACGTGGGCTTTCTCGGGGGCGCACCTGAGGCGGAGGCCGAAGAGCGCTTGGCCGCGCTCCCGACCATGCGGGACGAGCGGCTCTCGCTCGGCCGTGAGGCGCTCTACGTCGACACGCCGAGCGGCCTCGCGCGCACCAGGCTCACGCCGGCTGCCCTCGAGGGTGCGCTCGGCACGTCCGTCACCTTGCGTAACCTCCGCACCGTGCGCGCGCTGCTCCAACGTCTGGGCGGTTGACGGGCGCCTTCCGCGTGCGGCGCTGACGCACCCGTCGACCCGGAGGCCGTCCGGCTCGACGTGCGCGCCGGCGCCCTCACCTGCGTCGAGGCCACCGACTGCATCATCGCCTGCGCGTGAGCGGTCAGTCGCGGGCGACGTCGATCATGCGCAGGAGCTCGCGGCGCTCGCCGTGGGGATCGTCGCCGACGGCGCCGGCAGCGAGGGCCCGCATGGCCGTGAGGCTCGGTCGCGCGACGGGGTCCTGGCGCAGCGCCAGGGCGAAGCCCGCCACGGCCGCGCCGAAGCGGAAGGCCTCGGTGCCGGGCATGGCGAGCGCTTCGGGGCTGGGCCTGGCCACGGGCACGCTCAGCTCACGCCCCCTGCCCCCGCCCGGAGGCTGGTAGCGCACGCGCACGAAGGCGACCTCGTCGCCGCCGCTCGGATCGGGGCCCGGCGCCGGGGCGTCCTCCTGGTAGCGAAGCCCGGGCACGTCGTCGCCGCTCGTGGCATCCGGCGCGCCGACGGGGACGAGCTCGTAGAAGGCCGTGACCTCGTGTCCCGCGCCCATCTCGCCCGCGTCCCGCGTGTCGTCGCGGAAGTCCCGGTGCGCGAGGCGACGGTTCTCGTAGCCGAGGAGCCGGTGCCGGGCGACGCGGGCCGGGTTCATCTCGAGCTGGAGCTTCACGTCCTGCGCGACGGTCACCAGCGTGCCGCCGGCTTCGCGCACGAGGACCTTCCGCGCCTCCGCGAGCGAGTCCACGTAGGCGTAGTTGCCGTTGCCGCGATCGGCGAGAGCCTCCATGCGGGCGTCCTGGTAGTTGCCGCGGCCGAAGCCGAGCACCGTCAGGAAGACGCCGGTGCGGCGATGCTCCTCGATGAGCCGCGTCAGCTCGCCCTCGCTCGAGGGACCCACGTTGAAGTCCCCGTCGGTCGCGAGGATGACGCGGTTGATGCCGCCGCGCTGGAAGCTCTCGCGGGCCGTGCGGTAGGCCAGCTCGAGGCCGGCCGCACCGGCCGTGGACCCGCCGGCCTGGAGGCGTTCGAGGGCTGCGAGGATGGCGCCGCGCTCGCTGCCGCTCGTCGGCGGAAGGACGAGGCCGCTCGCGCCGGCGTAGACGACCATGGCGACCCGGTCCTGCGGTCGGAGGTCGTGCGTCAGGAGCGCGAGGCTCCGCTTGAGGAGCGGCAGCTTGTCCGCCGAGCTCATCGACCCGGAGACGTCGAGGAGGAAGGTGAGGTTCCGGGGCGGGCCGCCGTCCAGGCCGAGCGGCGACGTGCGGAGCCCGACGCGCATCAGCTGGTGGTCGGCGTTCCAGGGGCAGGAACGCACCTCGACGTCCACGGCCACCGGGTGCTCCCGCGGGGGGGCCTGGCCGCTCGCGTAGCGGAAGTAGTTGACCATCTCCTCGAGGCGTACGGCGTCTGCCGGCGGGCGCCGGTTCTCGCCGAGCAGGAAGCGCCGGACGTTGGCGTAGCTCGCCGTGTCCACGTCGACCGAGAAGGTCGAGCGAGGGTCCTGGTGCGTGTCGATGAAGGGGCTCGCGTCGACGCGCGCGTAGCCCTCGCGGTCGGCGCCCTCCAGCACCGGCAGGCGCGCGGCGGTGGTCATGGGCGCGCGCCGCCGGCGCGACGTCCTCCGGCTCGTCGTGCTCCCCAAGAGCTCGTCCACGCTGCCGAGGGCCCCGAGGGCCGCGCCTCCGGCCTCGCGACGCGCCACACGGGCACGCATGGGCGCCGGGGCGGGAGCCGCGGGACTTGAAGTGGACGTTGAAGAAGTCGAGGGTCT
>CALCTH010000160.1 GCA_937893795.1 uncultured Myxococcales bacterium
CTTCGCCGTGCAATCGGTGGGCGTGAGTCGCGTGCGCGGCCGGAGCGGTCCGCGCGTGCTCGCGTTGCCCGAAGCGGGCCACGGAACGGGCGTGGTCGTGGACTCCCGCGGCATCCTGCTGACGGCGGCGCACGTGGTCGAAGACGCGCGCCAGGTCGCCGTGCGCCTTCCGGGGGACGGCGGGGTGCACCCCGCGGAGGTCGTCTACGTCGACGAGGACCTCGACTTCGCGCTGCTGCACTGCCGAGCGCCCTTCGGCCAGGTGCTCCCGCTGCCCGAGGAACCTCCGCTCCTGCCCGTGCGGGCCACCGTCGACGCCGTCGGCTACCCGCTGGACCCGAACCGGAGCCAGCCGCAGTCGAGCCGCGGCATCGTGGCCGGGGCCTTCGACGACGGGCGGCTCCAGCTCGCCATGAGCCTGAACCCCGGGAACAGTGGCGGACCGCTCATCGACCGGGACGAGAAGCTCGTGGGCATCGTGGTCGCTCGTGGGAACCCCGAGCGGGGCGTGCAGGGCATCGCGGTCGCGGTGCCCGTGGGCCCGATGCGCGCTGCCCTCGAGCGGAAGGTGGGCGACGGGAGCTTCCTCGCGGCCTATCGGGCGCTCGGGGCGGCGCCGGAGCGACGCGGTCTGACCGCCGAGGCCGTGGACGCCATCGTGCGCTTCGGGGGCCTCGAAGTGCTCCAGGAGGCCGCCGACGTGGTCGACCGGAGCCTTCCCGCCGCGACGCTGGCGCGCTTCCGGAGCCTGGCCGAGGGCGTGAACGACCCGGACGTGATGGCCATCATGAGCGCCATCTTCTGGAACGCCGCTCTCGTCGTCCTCGAGCGCACCGGGGCGTACGACACCCCCGAAGATCTTCCCGCTGGTCCCTCGCGCGACCTGGCCCGCGGCCTCTGGGGCGACGCCTTCGACCTCGCCGGGCGCGCCCTCGCGGCGGACCCGGGCCTCGCAGAGCGCTCACCTTTCGTGGCGTACCTCACGGGAGAGGACGCCGCGCGTCGCGGCCGCCCCGCCCGCGGATCGGCGAACGTCGCCCGGAACCGGGGGGAGGCGCCGGCCCCGCCGGGCGTCTGGCGACCGCGCCGGCGCATGCCGTCGATCTCCCTCGGCTTCGCCACGGCAACGGGCTCCGGCGGAAACTCGAACTTCAGCCGTGGGCTCTCGCCGTCGGGGACCGGTCTGACCTTCGCCTTCGCCTTCAACGGAAGCACCGCCGGCACGCCAACGGGGCCCGCGCGCTTCGGCATGCTGAGCGGCCTGAGCCTCGACTGGCACGGGCGCCTCGGACGCAACGGCGAGGAGCCCGCCGTGGGGCGCGAGTCCTTCGTGCTGCTGGCCACGGACGTGGGCGGCGCCGTGCGCGTCGGGCGAGAGCACGCCGTCGCCCTCGTCGCCGCCTGGTCGCCGGCGCTGCTCTGCATCGGCGGGTGCTCGGGGGACGACGCGCTGCTGCGGACGCCGCTCCTCTCCTTCCGCTTCTCCGTCGGCTACGCCTTCCGCCACCTGCGCGTCGGCCTGCAGATGCGCTACCTGCAGGAGAACCTCGGCGGCGGCGACCAGCTGCGCTACGTGCCCATCGGACTCTTCGCCGGCAGCGTCTTCTAGCGCCGGCGTCGTCCAGCAGCGCCGGCTCAGAGCCGCCGGTAGCGGTTCAGGAGGTACACCAGGCTCCAGAGGAGACCGGAGCCGCGCGCGGCGAAGAGCACCCGCTCGGCCCACGTGACCACGTCGGCCTCGTGCAGAAGGTGCGCCTGGAGCGACGCCTCGTCGGGCGGCGGCGCCCCGGCGAAGAGCGCCGGCATCACGAGAAAGAGCGCCAGCGCGGCGTTCCCCAGGAAGGCCAGGGACGCCGCGAGCCAGGTCCCCCGCCCCACGAAGGCGCGGCTGAGCCGCGTGATGACCAGGGCCCCGAAGCCCCAGGCGAAGGCCGCGAAGAGCGGACCGTCCTGCCCGGGCAGGAGCCGCTCGCCCGCGAGCCCCACCAGCATCACGGCGACGGGCCCGGCGAAGCTCGGCCGGAGGCCCTGGCGGGGCGCCGCGCCCTGGAGGCGCTCGGCGCGCGCCGTCGACGGGACGAGCGGGCCCTCGGGCGCGAAGAGGCGCACCCGGGCCCCCGGGAAGAGCGCGCGGGCCGCCGCGGCGAGCCATAGGAGGAGACACTGGCCGGTGCCGGGCACCGGCGGTCGACCGAGCGCGCAAGCGAGGGCGGCCCGCG
>CALCTH010000161.1 GCA_937893795.1 uncultured Myxococcales bacterium
CCGCCGACGCCCCGACCGCCGTCGCGGCGGCCGCTCCTTCACGCAACGGGTCCGCGCCGAGCACGCCTCGGGCGGAGCGCGCCAGCGCGCCGGCGGCGGAGACCATGGCCGCCCCGGAGCCGGCTCCGATGGAGGCCGCGCCCCCGGCCATGGACGAAGCGTCCAGCGCCGTCGCCGCCGTGCTGGTTCCCGAGGAACCCCCGTCCGCCTCGATGATGACGTCGAGCTCCATCGACGACCTTCTTCGAGGTGCCACGCCCACGGAAATGGCGATGACCGCGCCCGCGATGGCCGCTCCCGCCGCCGACTCGAACCTCCCCGACACGCCGTCGCGCAGCACCGTGACCCGCGTCATGGGTGGCCTCACGCGGCGCATCCGGAACTGCGCCGGCGAGCAGGTCGGCATGGCCATCGCGCGCGTGACGGTGAAGAACGACGGCAGCGTTCAGTCCGCGAACATCGGCAACCCGCCCTTCGCGGGCACGCCGCAGGGTGCGTGCATGCAGGGCGTGATTCGCGGCGCGAGCTTCCCGCCCTTCCGCCGCAGCACCTTCAACCTCTCCTTCCCGTACAACATCCGGTGAGGGCGCTCGGTGTGGCGTCCCTCGCGGCGGTCCTCGCCGCCTGTGGGGGTGCGACCACCCGAGTTGCGTCCACTGGGCCCGGCGCGACCCGGCCCATGCCGGCCGACGAAGGGGAGCGCGACGCGGCGCGCGGCGCCCTCGGGCAGCGCGCCTTCGCTGCGCTCGCGGCGGGCGACCCGCTCGCGCTCCTCGCGCCCGAGACCCTGCTCGACGTGGTGCTCTCCGAGGACGCCGCGCGGCGCATGAGGCTTCTCCGCGCGCGGCCCCGCGAGCTGCCTCGCGACCGGCTGCAGGCCTTTGCGGAGACGCGCTACCTCGGCGTGTGCGCGCAGGGCTCGGAAGCGGCCCTCCGCGGTGGAGCGCTCGGTCTCCGCCACCCCACCTGGACGCTGCAGCGCCTCCTCGTCGTCGGGGAGCGCGAGGGTGGCCGGCGCTTGGCTGCCTGGGTCGAGGCGGACTTCGTCTTCGCCGAGGAGGGCTTCACCATGCTCGACCTGCGTCGCGTCGAGGCGCCGCGCTGGGAGCACAGCGATCTGGAGATCGCGACCTGCGATCTGCGCGTCGGGCTCGAAGAGTCGGAATGACCCACTACATGTAGTGGGGGTCACCGGATTGCCTCCACCGGATTTAGACGGCTCCGTTGCCGGTGTCGGAGCCCGGTGGTACCCCGATTGAGCGCCGCGCGTGTGAGCGCGTGCTCGAGGCGCCTCGGGGAGAAGAACGAGCCGTGAAGATCAAGAAGCTCGAGATCGTGGGCTTCAAGTCCTTCGTCGACCGGACGGTGCTGCACTTCGACCACGAAGTGACGGGCATCGTCGGGCCGAACGGCTGTGGCAAATCGAACGTCGTCGACGCCATCAAGTGGGTCATGGGCGAGCAGTCGCCGGGCCGGCTGCGCGGCAAGGCCATGGACGACGTCATCTTCAATGGCTCCGAGAGCCGGGGGCCTCACGGCTTCGCCGAGGTCGCGCTCACCTTCGACAACACCGACGGTCTGACGCCTCCGGAGTACCGGGACTACGCCGAGATCACGGTGTCCCGGCGCCTCGATCGCCAGGGGCGCTCCGACTACCTCATCAACCGCACTCCGGTGCGTCTGCTCGACGTCACGAACCTCTTCCTCGGCACGGGTGTCGGGCGCCGGGCCTACTCGATCATCGAGCAGGGCCGCATCGGCTTCATCGTCTCGTCGAAGCCCGCGGACCGGCGCGCGATGATCGAGGAGGCGGCGGGCGTCACCAAGTTCAAGGTTCGCAAGCGCGCCGCCGAGCGCAAGATGGACCACACCCGCCAGAACCTCCTGCGGGTGGGGGACATCCTCGGCGAGCTGGAGCGCAGCCTCGCGAGCCTCAAGCGCCAGGCCCAAAAGGCGGAGCGCTACAAGCGCTACCGGGACGAGGTTCGCGACCTCGAGCTCTGGTTGGCCAGCTTCGAGTATCTCGACCTTCTCCACGGGACGCGTCTCGTCCGCCGTGAGCTCGTGGCGGCGCGGGCCGAGGACGAGGGCGCGCGCCTCGCGCTTCGCGTACGCGAGGCCGAGCTCGAAGCCGCGCGTACGGACGCGGCGCGCATCGGAGCCTCCGTCGAAGCCGCGCAGAACCGCGCCTACGCGCTCGAAAACGAGGCTCGGCTCCTCGAAGGACGCATCCAGCAGCGCCTCGATCGCCTACACGCCTTGCGCGAGCGCGAGGCGTTGGCGGAGCGGGAGCTCAACGAGCTGGTGCAGCAACGCCGAGGCCTCGCGGAGGAGCAGGAAGCGGTGACCCGCGCGGCCGTCGAGCGCGAGCACGCGGAGCGTGAGGCCGCGGAGGTGCTCGAGCGGGAGAACGCCGAGCTCGCGCGGCGACGAGAGTCCGTGGCCGAAGCGGAGGAGGCGGTGCGTACCGTGCGCGCGCGCCTCGCCGACGCCGAGACCCGCATCGCGCGGGCCGAGACGGCGCTGGCGGGCCTCGGGCGGCGTCGCGAAGCAGCCCAGGCGGGCAAGCGCCGCCTCGAAGCCGAGCGCGAGACGCTCTTCGCGCGCCGGGCGTCCGTGC
>CALCTH010000162.1 GCA_937893795.1 uncultured Myxococcales bacterium
GTGGGCGTGACGCTGGCGCTCGTGCCGGCGCTAGCCCGCGCCCTCGGCGTCGAGCGCGTGCTCGCGCTCCCCGTGGCCTTCGGCTTCGCCGTGCTCGGTCAGCGCGTCGCGTGCCGCATGGTGACGCGCTGGGCGATGCTCGGACGTCCTCTCGCCGCCGCGGCGGGCGTGGCGCTCCTCGCCGCCGCCGCGCTCCTGAGCGGCGTGACCTACGGCGCCCGGAGCCGCGTCCGGGGCGTCCTCGAGCTTCGCACCGCCTTCGGCGGCAGCGTCGTCGGCCTCTATCAGCGGCTCACGGACTGGGACCGGGACGGCCACGCGCGGCTCTACGGCGGTCGGGACTGCGACGACCTCGACGGGACCGTGCACCCCGGCGCCTTCGACGTCCCCGGGGATGGCCTCGACCAGGATTGCTTCGAAGGCGACGGGACCCTCGCCGTGCTCGAGCATGGCGACGGCGCCTATGGCCCGCGGCCGCCGGGCCTCGGTCGCCCGAGCTTCCTCGTCATCACCGTGGACGCGCTACGCCCGGATCGCCTCGGCGTGGCCGGGAACCCGCGCGCGCTGAC
The DNA here is from genome assembly GCA_937893795.1 of uncultured Myxococcales bacterium. Taxonomy (GTDB): domain Bacteria; phylum Myxococcota_A; class Polyangia; order Polyangiales; family Houyiibacteriaceae; genus CALCTH01. The sequence goes on from CALCTH010000162.1 coordinate 570, forward strand.
GCCGAACCTCGACGCCTTCGCCGAGGCGGGCACGCGCTTCACGCACGCCGTGGCCTCGTCCTCGCGCTCCAATCGCTCGATCCCCGGGCTATGGGCGGGCTTCCCGCCCTCGCAGATCGCCTACGGCCCGGGCTTTCACTGGCCGGCCCTCGAGGACGAGAACGTGCTCGTTCCGGAGCTCCTCGCGGAGCGTGGCTGGGCCACGGAAGCGATCGTCGGGACCACCTACTTCGAGCGCTCCCGGGGCTTCTTCCAGGGGTTCGGCCGCTTGTCTCAGGGCCCCGCGTACCAGCCCGACCCCCGCGTGGTGACGCGCCGGGCACGCGCGGCCCTCGAGCGCCTCGGTCGCGACGAGACCCCGTGGCTGCTCTGGGTGCATCTCTTCAACGTGCACCAGCCCCATCAGCACGCGGGGACGCCCTTCGGCGAGAGCCTGGCGGACCGCTACGACGCGGAGGTCCGCCTCGCGGACGAGCTCATCGGCGAGCTCCTCGAGACCCTGGACCGGCTGCCGGGCAAGGACCGGGTGGTGGTCGCCGTCGCGTCCGACCACGGCGAGGCGCTCGGCGAGCACGGCGTGCAGGGCCACGCGACGACCCTCTACGAGCCCGAGCTTCGCTCGACGCTCCTCTTCCGCGTCCCGGGCATGGCGCCGCGGGTCGTGGATACGCCCGTGTCGCTCATCGACCTCGCGCCCACGCTCCTGAACCTCGCGGACGTGCCCGTGCCGCGGCCGATGCCGGCCCGGAGCCTGGTCCCGGCCATGCGCGGCACCGCCGAGCCCTCCGAGCGGCACATCATCAGCGAGCTGCTGCCCGACGGGCGCTTCATGTTCGACCTCAAGGCCATCCGCGTCGGCGACGAGAAGCTCTTGTGGTTCGTGCGGCGGGGGACGGCGCAGCTCTTCGACCTCGGCCGCGACCCGGGCGAGGGGCACGACATCTCCGACGAGCGCCCCGAGCGCGCGCGGGCGCTCCTCGGTCGGCTACAGGCCTGGGCCGCGTTGACCAGCGACGGCTCGGGCCGGGAGAACGCCATCGCGGCGGCGCGCCTCGACGCGCTGCCCTCGTCCCTCGGTCGCCCCCTCGACGTCGTCGTGGAGGACACGCTCCGCGTGCACGCCGTCGACGTGCCGCCGGGCCCCTACCAGGCCGGCGACCGCATCCCCTTCACGTTCTACCTCGAGACGCTACGCCGGACCTCGCGCAACTACATGGTCGAGGTGCTCTTCGAGCACGCTGGCGGGCGGCGCCTCCCGAGCTCCTTCGACGCGACGCACTTCCCGCTGGATGGGCTCTACCCCACCAACGAGTGGCCGGCGGGCGAGCTCATCGTGGACCGCCTCGAGGTCATCGTGCCGCCCCGGACCCCCACCGGGGAGATCGCGCTCAAGCTGGCCATCCGCGAGGGCGACCAGGTGCGGCTGGCTTTCCAGGCCGCGGGCGAGCGGACCTATTTCCTCCCGGTGGGTCGGCTTCGCATCGGTCCCTGAGACGCCGCCTCCCTGCGGCGCCGCGGGCGCGTACCGACGAGCAGGCCGAGGGCCAGCAGCACGCCGAGCGCACCGAGGCCCGCCGCGACGTCCGCGCCCTCCGCCTCGTAGTGGAGCGTGACGTCATAGCCCCCGGCGGGCAGCCGCACTTCGAGCAGCCCGCGCCGCGGGAGGATGTGCCCGACGTCCGTCCGCCAGCCGGGCTGGTGGCGCTGGTTCACGCGCAGCGTCGCGGGCTCCGCGAGGTCGACGCGGAAGACCACGCGCCGTGACGTCCGGTCGACCTCACCGACCCGGCCGCGCTCCGGATCCACGGTCTTGCCCTCCTCGTCGAGCAGCCGCGCCTGGATCGCGGGCCCCTCCCACAGGCCGAAGACGGCGGGGAGGAACATGGGCTCGTAGCACTGGCGGCTGCCGACGCCGCGGCGCGGGTAGCTCGCGTACTCGGCGAGATAGGCCCCCGACACGAGCGTGAAGCGAGGCGCGCGCTCGCCGTGGAGCCGCGGCCCGTTCCAGAAGCGGACGATGGGGACGAAGGAGAGCGTCAGGTCGAGCGCGAGGGCCAGCACGAGGGCCGCGGGCAACCAGGGGCGCATGCGCGGCCGCAGCCGGCGCCCGGCGGCCGTGACCGCGTCGAGGCCGAGGGCCGCGAGGATGCCGAGGTAGAAGGTCACGAAGACCAGGAAGCGCGAGGGCACCCGCAGCGAGTCGTAGATCGGCAGCCGGTGCACGAGGGCCCAGGGAGAGGCCGGGCCCAGGTCGCCGAGCGTCAGCGTCGCGAAGGTCAGCGCGCCGAGCAGCCAGGGCGCCCGACGGCGGCCGCCGAGCAGCCCGAGGGCGGCGAGGCCGAGGCCCACGAAGCCCACCTGCCCGGCATGCTCGGGCCAGCCGAAGGCGTCGTTCCACCCCGGTGGAGGCATGACGTCGAGGAGGCTGACGGCGAGGCTCGAGAGATCGCGGCTCTGCAGCAGCTCCGTGCTCCGGGGCACGGCGCTGAGCGAGCCGAGGATGGGCACGAGGCGGACGGCGCCGAGCAGGGCAGTGAGCACGGCGGCGGCGACGCCGGCGCGGACCAGGGCCCCGGCGTTTCGGAGCCGGAGGCGGACCAGCAGGTCGAAGGCGAGGAGCAGGACGAAGTAGGGGAAGGGATAGACGCCGCCCTCGAGCAAGGTGAGCGTCATCCATGCCGCCACGGCCACGGCGTGGCGGAGGTCCCGGGCCGAGCGACGCCATGCGAGGAGCAGCCACGGCGTGAATGCGAAGGGCGCGAACGCGGCGTGGCCCCCGATGAAGTGCCACGCGAAGAAGCCCGACGCGCCGAACACCGTGCCCGCGCCGAGCGCGGCGAGCGGCGTGGCGCGCGCCTCGAGGCGCGCGAAGCGATAGGCCCCGAAGGCGGCGAGCCAGAGATGCACGAGGGTGTGCACCTTCGAGGCGAGGGCCGTGCCGATGACCAGCGAGAGGAAGAAGCTGGGCGAGAAGATCTGCGACTGCGGGTTGCCCCAGATCGTGATGCCGCCGCAGTGGTGCGGGTCCCAGTGCGGCCACTCGCCATGGCGCAGGAGCGCTTCGCGTCCCGCCTCCCACATGTGGTGGAAGTACTGCCAGTCGCCGAAGCCCGTGCTCTGCGGTCGCACGAGGAGGAAGGACCAGCACCCCAGCACGAGCAGCGCGAAGGCGAGGGCGGCCCAGCGGTCGGCGGCCCGGGGCGTCATCGGGCGCCGCTCCCGGGCCGTGGAAGCCTCCGGCTAGCGCGCACCGGGGAGCTCCTCGACGAGGGCCTGGTCCACGTAGTCCCACGCTGCGCTCAGCCCCGGGTCGTCGCTCGGACGCCCGCCGAGGAGCTGGGGCAGCAGGATGAGCGCGGCCACGCAGGGCGCGGCGACGAAGGTCGCGAGCGCGAGGCGCCGGCGCGAGACCCGAAGCGCGCCGGCGAGGAAGACCCGCACCGGCAGCCCGGCGACCACGGCGAGGGGAAGGAGGGCGCGGGCGCCGGTGATGCCCGCGAGGGCCGCCAGCGTGGGGGGGCCCCGCCCGTCGCCGAGGAGCGGCAGAAAGAGCTGCGGAAGGGGCCGCTCGAAGTCCGGCGGCACGTGCGGAAAGACGAGGGACGGCAGGCCGCAGGCAACGAGGGCGGCGAGCGTGGCCCCCGCGGCGAATGCGAGCGCGATCGCGCGACCTCGCGGCCCCCGCGCGGCCAAGGCGTCGAGGGCGAGCAGCGCGCCGTGCGCCAGAAAGGGAAGCAGGACCACCAGGTAGCGCGCGCCGACGCTCCAGCCGCCGTCCCAGTTGTCGAGGAAGCACACGGCGCCGTAGGTGGAGAGCACGATGGCGAGGGCCACGCCGCCTTCGAGGCGTCGCCCGGGGCGCCGAAGGAGCATCACGAGGCCCACGACGCCGAGGAGGAGCACCGGCGTCATGGCGAAGAGGCCGAGGCGCGCGCCGAAGAGCAGCTCGAAGGCGGCGTCCGGGTGGAAGCCCGTGCCGCCGAAGAAACCGCGCTCGTGGATCTCCCGGTAGGCCGGGTTTTCGACGAAGCGATGCCCCGGCGAGAGGGGATTGCCGAAGGCGGACGCCTGGAAGTGCATCATCGCGCCGACCGCCGGGAGCGCGCCGAGCGCGAAAGCGGGCCAGCGCCGTGGCCTCAGCGTCGCGAGCGCGAAGACCGAGAGCGCGAGGCTCGCGAAGAAGCACGGGTATTCGAAGAGGCTCGCCCCGGCGCTCAGCCCGCCGGCCGCTGCGGCCAGTCCGAAGCTGGCCTCGCCACGCTCCCGGGCCCGCACGAGGAGGAGAAACCCGCCGAAGGCTGCCGCGGCGCTGAGCGCGTGGCTGACGAAGAGCAGCCCGTAGGCCAGGAGCGGCGAGCCGAGGGCCAGCGACACGAAAACGAGCCGGGCCAGGGCCGGGTCGCGCGCTTCGCGGCGGAAGGCCCGTTCGAGCAGCACCAGGAAGACGAAGAGCGGCAGGGCGGTTCCGAAGACCCGGAGAAGCCAGACCCGCGAGCCGAGGGAGGGCGGTCCGGCCGCGTCGTCGTGGAAGAGCGTCGCGAGAGCATAGGCCGGCGTACCGAGGAGGCTCGTCCCGGGCGCTTTGACGCTGTAGTGGGCGCGCTCCACGCCCGGCGCGGGGCGGTGCCCCTCGCAGGGCGCCACGCCTTCCGGGCCGCGGTCCACGCAGGCCGCGTCGTTCGTCCATCCCCAGCGGCGGCGCATGCCGTCGATCGCGTAGGAGCCCTCGTCGACGAGGGCGGCGGTCATGTAGACGCGGACGTTCTCGTTGGGGTTGTTGACCCGCGGGTAGTAGGGAACCGCCCAGAGAAGGCCAGCGCGACCACGGCGAGGAGCGCCACGCGCCCGGCCACGGCCGAGGGGCGCGGCCCGGGCGGGCCG
>CALCTH010000163.1 GCA_937893795.1 uncultured Myxococcales bacterium
GGTCGCCAGGGGCCCGGGCCGCACCGTGCTCGGAGCGCGCCGGGCGAGCAGCCAGCCGCGCCCGAGGGGGCCGGCGCGCTGCGCCAGAACCGCCACGCCGTGGGCCAGGACGCTCACGCCGAGGGCGTAGCACCTTCCAGGCCCCTCACCCTCACCGCGCGCCCGGGTCCGGGGAGGTAGAAAGGCCGCCTTGGGGGGAAGTTCTCGGCCCGGCGGCCGTACCCGTCGGTGCGTGGCGTTTCGTCACGCGTGCGGGTCCTCGCAGGGACCCCTCGGTGGTGAATGAAGCGACTTTGACGTACGTCAGGTGCGCAGGCCGTGCTCGGGGACACCTGAAGGCGGCGTCATTCGAAGGTGTGTGGAGGAGGCAGGGTGAAGAACAACGGCAAGATGATGATGGTTCTCGGCGCGCTCGCGGCGTCGGTCGTCCTCGGGGCCCAGGGGGCGAGCTTCGCGCAGAACTCGCTCGCCATCGGCGGGAGCACGGCCAACTTCGGCGAGCACACGCTCCAGGGCAACTTCGTCCCGGACCCCAAGTCCTGGTCCGTGACGAGCGGCGGCTCCCTCAACATTCAGGGGATGAGCCTCGGTGCCAACTGCACGGGATTCGCGACGCGGAACCCCGATGTGATCGTCAACTACACGAACGCGCAGGGCTTCTTGCGCTTCTACTTCCAGGGCCAGGGCGATACGGCGCTGGTGATCAACGACCCGAACGGCAACTGGCGCTGCAACGACGACACGGCGGGCCTCAACCCGCAGGTCGACTTCCCGAACCCGCCGAGCGGCCAGTACGACATCTGGGTGTCGTCCTACGAGGCGGGCACGAACATCCGTGGCTCGCTCTTCGCGACGGAGCTTCGGAGCAACAGCGCACAGCCCTGAGCACGCGCTCACCGTGACGCGCGCTGCCGGCCCGTCCGGCAGCGCGTGTTACGTTCCGTCGAGCCCCTCGAGCAGCGCCGCCTCGAGCACCTCGGCCAGCCGCTCGTAGCCGCGGCGCGTGTAGTGCACGTGATCCGGTGCGGCGTAGGCCGGGTCCATGGCGGCCCATTCGACCATGGAGAGAGGCCCGCCGCTGAAGGCGACCAGGTCGAAAAAGGCGCAGCCCGCAGAGAGCGCGACGCGATGCTGTACGGCGACGATGTCCGCGGTGCGCGGGCGGTCCTCGAAGGCCCCGTCGGCCCGTGAGAGCGGCCGGTCGCTCGGACCGATGAGCAGGCAGCTCGCGTTCGGCGCCACCTCCCGGACCCTCCCGACGACGCCACGCAGCGACGCCTCGTAGTCCGCGATGGGGCGGCGGTCACCGCTCTCGTTCGTCCCGTAGGCGAGCACGACGAGGTCGGGCCGCCGCCGCGCGAGATGCTCCCGGTAGAGCGCATCGTCCCAGAGGAGCTGGTAGCGCGCCCGGGCGCCGTTGATGCCCAGCGTGTCCACGATGACGCCCGGTGCCTCGCGTTCGACGGCGACGCCGAAGAGGCGCACGGGGCCGTCGCCGCGGGCGCGCAGCTCGAGCTCGTGCGGCCCGTCGGGGACCCGGTAGGTCGCGTAGCCCGCGGATGCCGCAGCCGCTCCCGTGGACACGCGGCCCTGCGGGCGCCCGTCCACCAGCACGTCGAAGCTGCCGCCCCCGGGTCGCTGCAGGTAGAAGACGTCGAAGAGGCCGGCGCGGCTGCCGACGCCACGCGCCGTCGTGCTCACGCGCCCGAAGGCGCCGGGCACGCTCGTCTCCACGTACGCGCCCGCCACGCCGTAGTAGTCGGGCTCCCGATCGCTCGCGACGACCTTGTGGCCTTCCCAGCGGCGACGGTCGCTCTCGAGGCGGACGCCCAGGTGCCGGTAGGTCCGCCACGGATGGGCCGGGAGCACGACGCCATGGCCCGCGTCGCCAAAGCGCGCCTGGAGGTTCTTCCGGAGCGCCCCCGTGAAGAAGTCACTGGCCACGTGGGAGGCGCCGTAGAAGACGAGGCGTGCCTGGCCCTCGCCTCCGCTCGCGCGGCGGAGCGCGGCGTGGAGCGCGTCCATGGAGTGCCCGTCGCGATCCTCCAGGCTGATGTCGAGGCCCGGCCGCTCGGGGTCCGGATCGCGGAGGAGGCGCGGGCCGTGGCGCAGGAGCGGCGGCAACACCCGGGGCCCCGGGGGCTCGAGATCCTCCACGCGGGGGCGACCGCCGCCGTCGTTCGCGGGCGCGGCGCTCGCGGCGGACCCACGCTCCGCGCGCGCCCCGTGCTCACCGATACCGAAGGACCAGGCGAGCGCGAGGCCCGTCAGGACCCCGGCCACGACGAGCGGGGACTCTCCGAGGCGTAGGGCGCGCATGAGGCTTCTTTGGCGGACGGGTGGCCGCAGCGTCAACTTCGCCGCCCCCCGGGAGACGACGCCGCGCGCGACCCGCGTCTTCACCGCGGGAGACGCACCACGCGACCGAAGCGGAGGTGCTCGCCCTCGCGGCCGTCCGGGGTGAGCACCCAGAGCAGCCGGCAGGGGGGCTTCAGCGTGGGCGCGGGCGCATGACCGTCCGTGAGATAGACGAGGCCATCCCAGAGCACGGAGCGGTCCTCGCGCAGCGCCGCGAAGACCGGGTCGAAGAGCGTCCCGCCGCGGCCCGCGACGGCCTTCGGCACGCGCCCCTCGTAGCGGTAGCTGCGCTGGACGCGGGCGTCGCACTCGAAAACCGTGACGTCGGCCCCCTGGCGCCAGAGGCCGTGCACCTCGCTGAAGAAGGGGGCGAGGTCCTCGTCACGCACGCTGCCGCTCGTGTCGAGGGCCACGGCGAGCTTCTCGTGGCGGCGCACCCGGATGCCGGGGAAGGAGCCGTAGCGGCGGCTGGCGCGACGGTTGGTGGAGACGATGCGGGTGCGGCGGCTGCTGTTGGAGAACATGCGGAGCGCGCGCCGCCAGTCGATCTGCGGTCGCCGTCGCTCGATGGCGGCCTCGACGAGCTGCCGGAGCGGGCCCGGGAGCTCGGACCACCCGGAGGGCCCCACGCGCTCCGCGGCGCGTGCGACCATGCCGTCGACGATGCTCTCGGCCGTTCCGTCGAGCCCGTCGTCACCTTCGGACCAGTGGCCGTGGTCCGAATGCCAGTCGGCGATGCTGTCGAGGCTCTCCGCGCTCCGGGGCGCCGAGACACCGGCGTCGGCCCATTCGCTCGCCGAGCGCTTCGAGGGGGTCTGCGTCCCGGGAGCTCCCTTGCCGCCCTCGGAGGAGGTCTTCGAGGAGGCGCGGGGCTTCGCGCCGGCCTTGCTCTCGCCGGCGCCCCGTGTGCCGTCGCTCTTCGTGCCCTCGCCCGTCGCCTTCCGCATGGCCTCGCGGAGCGCGACGAGGCGCCCGTAATACGCGTCCACGGTTCCGTCCGGCTCGAGGCCCAGATCCGGAAAGGTGGCGAGGGTGATCGCGGACTCGGGCAGCTTCCACGGTGCGCGGATGAACTGGTTGACCACGAGGTCCGCCGCGACGTTCCAGAGGTGCGGGTCGACGCGCTCGGGCCGTCCGCGCATGCGGAGCACGTGCTTGAAGAGCAGATGCAGCGCCTCGTGCTTCACGGCGGCGACGCGCACGTTGTGCGATCGCAGGCCGAGGAAGAACTCGGCGTTGACCAGCAGGCGAATGCGTCCCTGGCGCGCCTCGACCGCGAGCGTCGGCGTCCCGTCGGTCACCTGCCGGGCAATGCCCCCGAGCAGGTGCCCGAAGAAGGGCTCGCGCATCACCAGGGTGACGGCGCAGCGCGAGAGCTCGTCGGCGGCCCGTCGCGGACTCGGGGCCGTGCGCGCCTTGACCGCGCTCACGTCCCGACGGCCTTCAGGACCCGCTCGGCGATGCGCTTGTCGGCGACGAGGTCCGCGACCTCGTGGCCGAGCTGGACCAGGTCGAAGTGCAGGCTGAAGCGAAGGTCGTGGGGGATGGCCTCCGAGAGGAGGAAAGCCGTGAGGTTCTCCTTATGCCGCGGGCCGGGCGCGTAGTCGTCCTGGGCGAGCACGAGGTAGAGGCGCGTGCAGACGACGCTGAGCCGATCCACGCGGCTCGCCCCGGCCTCTCCGCCCGCGAGGGCCTCGAGACGCGCGGCGACGGGCGCGAAGTCCTCCGCGTCGAGGATCTCCTCCGGTTCGAGCAGGTCCGGCAGCCCATCCATGGCGAAGCTCATGAAGCTGCCGACGGTGACGTCGTCGAGGGAGCTCTCGGCGAGCACGCGCACGAGATCCGCCGAGGCCGCGAGGTCGGGGATGGTGGCGATCTGCTCGAAGAACTGCGTGAGCGAGCGCGGCGTGGTGCGATGACCGACGACGACCTCCGGATAGCTGAGTACGAAGGCGATGCCCCGGCTGTCGACGCCGGCCGCGGTGGCCCATGACGCCCAGGCCTTCACGTCGAAGACGAGCGTGGCGTGCAGCATGCGCGGCAGCATCGCGTCGTCCATGGGGGTGACGGAGTAGTCGCCGCCCTCGGGGTTCGCGGTACACACGACCTGCCACTTCGGCGGGAGCTTCCAGCTGAACATCTCGAAGTTCTGCAGGAGCTGCATGAGGCCGCGGAGGATACGGTCGTCCGCACGGTTGATGTCGTCGAGGAGCAGGATGCCGGGCCCCTCTTCCTCGGGCACCCACGCCGGAGGCGCGAAGATGGTCCGCTCGTCCCCGGAGGGCCCCTCCGTGAGCTTCGGCAGCCCGTGGAGGTCGCCCATCTCCTCGAACTGCGCCGGGGCGGCGTAGGCGAAGCCCCAGCCCATCTTCTCGGCGTAGGCCTCGACGATCATCGTCTTGCCCACCCCGTGCGTGCCCCAGATGCAGAGCGGCGTCCCCTGCCCACCCTTCTCCTGGAGCGCGAGGTTGCTCTGGAAGATGTGGTCGAGGGCGTGGACGAGCTGACGGGACTGCAGCTTCGCGCCGTAGAGGAGGAGATCGCTCGGACCCTGCACCGCGGGAGCATGGGTCGGCCCGGACGCCGGGCCAAGGGCCGCCAGTTGGGGGGTGGACGCCTGGCGGACGAACGTGGGCCCGGCGAGGCGCGCGCGAGGCACCGGAGCACGGCCTGCGCCTATGCTCCCGGCCATGCTCTCGAGCCTCCGCCTCCACGGGCGCCTCCACGCGCTCGCGCACCCGGCACGTGCCCTCGCGAACAACCCCCTCGGTGACCCGGGGGAACGGGTCAGCCTCGTCTACGTGCCTCCCGGGGAGGGGCGCTTTCCCGTGGTCATGCTGCTCCCAGGCTTCGCCGCCACGCACCGATCGATGGTCGGCTATCGGCTCTTCGAGGAGAACACCGTGGAGCGTTTCGACCGGCAGGTCGCCGAGGGGAGCTGCCCGCCCGCGATCCTGGTGATGCCGGATACGATGACGCGCTGGGGCGGTTCCCAGTTCCTCGACTCGGACGCCACGGGTCGCTACCAGACGCACCTCGCCGAGGAGGTCTTCGCGGACCTCGACGCCGCGTTTCCGACGCTGCCGGAACCGGAGGCGCGGGCCGTCGCGGGGCGGAGCAGCGGCGGCTTCGGCGCCCTTCGCCTCGCCATGGACCGCCCCGGCGTGGTGAGCGCCCTCGGGAGCCACGCCGGAGACGCGCTCTTCGACGTGACGATGCGTCCCATGCTCACCACCGCCGCCATCGCCATCGACCGCGCCGGCGGGCTCGAGGCCTTCGCCCGAGACGTCGACGCGAAACGCCGGGAGGGAGGCCCGAAGGGCACCGGCGCCTTCGATGCGCTCTTCGTGCTCGCCTCGACGGCGGCCTACGCGCCGGAGCCGGGCGCCGGCTGGCCGCATTGCCGGCTCCCCATGGACCCCGCCAGCGGCGAGCTCGTTCCGGACGTTTGGGCGCGCTGGCGGGCGGCGGATCCGGCCGTGCGCTTGGCGGAGGACCCCGACGCGCGGGCGCGCCTCGCGGCGCTTCGTCTCGTGCAGGTCGACGCGGGAGACCGCGACGAGCACGGGCTGCACTTCGCGGCCCGGCGGATGGCCGCGCTCCTCGAGGAGGCCGGCGCCCGCATCGCGCACGTGGAGTTCGACGGCGGTCATCGCGGCACGTCCTGGCGCTACGGGGAGACGCTCCCGAGGCTCATCTCGGCGCTCGCCACGTCGTGACGCGGGGAAGTCCTTGGGAAGGCGCGGGGCAATGGGTATGGTTTGCGCCGGCCTCTCGCCGGAGGACTCATGGCCACGAAGAAGACGACGACCAAGAGCGACCGGAAGTCGCGGCCGCGCAAGGCCGGCACGAAGGCGACCAAGGCCAAGGCCCCGAAGAAGGCGGCCAAGAAGGCGTCGACCAAGGCTCCGAAGAAGGCGGCCACGAAGGCTACGAAGCGCGCGGCGACGAAGGCGAGCGACAGCGGCGCCAAGGCCAAGAAGACGGGCTCGGCAGCCATCGCCGCGGCGATCATCGCTGACGAGAACGCCCCGGCGAAGGTCGCGGAACAGGCGGAGCTCCTCCTCGACAGCCGCAGCACCACCGCGACGAAGGCGGCGCGGGTCATCGGCGAGATCGTGGGCGAGAAGCCCGAGCTCCTCGTGACCCACGTGGAGAAGTTCGCGCGCTCGCTGACCAGCGCCAACAAGCGGGTGATCCAGGCGGGTGCGGACGCGCTTCCGGCCATCGCGAAGCTCGCGCCGGCGCGCGTGGCCAAGCACCTCGACACGCTGAAGGCGGCCTTCGACGACACCACCCTCGACGGCAAAGACGGGCTGGTCCGTACCTTCGCGAACCTCTGTACGGCCTCCGTCGCCTACCAGAAGCGCCTCGAACCGGTGCTCGCGAAGGCCCTCGAAATCGCCGACGGAAAGACGCTGCTCCGCTGGTCCCAGGTCGTGCTCCCCGCGCTCAAGGGGGAGCCGCACGCCCGCGCGCGCGCCGTGGTCGAGGACCGCCTCGACCGTATCCCCCGCTCGACGGCCCAGCAGATCGCGACGACGCTGAACTTCAAGCTCCGCGTTCGCTACCGCTGAGCCGCACCGGCGACGACCCCTCAGGACGCGCGGCGGTAGCGCATCCGAAAGACGACGTCCCGGTCGAGCTGGTCGTTGGCCAACCGCACCGAGAGGACCAGGGTCCCATCCTCCTGCACCGCGAAGCGGTGGGTGATGAGGCTCTCGCCGTCCTCGCTCCGGAGCGACTGCACGAGGGCTTCGTCGCGCACGCGGAGCCGCGAGTCCATTGGCTCGCCGTAGAGGTCCCGGATGCGGGTCCAGGTCCCGTTGACCGGCTGCGTCGTCCGGTAGGCGTCCTGGAACTCCACACGCAGCGCCCGGCTGCCCTCGCGCGCCACGCGGAACGACGCGAAGGTTGGAAGTCCAGCGCGGAGGCGCCGGCGGGCGATGCCGCGACCCAGCGCGAAGACCCCCGCCACCGTGCGCTCGATGCCAGCGTCGCGCCGGGACGTCGCCCGGCCGCGGTTGGCGAGGACCCATCGCCCCATGAGCGCGTCGGGGACCTGGGCGTTCTGGGCCGCGGCGTGCGGCGGGACGGGAGTCGCGAGGGCGAGGGCGAGCGACGCGAGGACGAGCGCGCGGGTCATGGCGGGGAGCCTACGCGCGGGGAGCGGACGCGTCATGGCGGTGGAGGGAGGGCGCGGAAGCGGGGCGGGCACGGTGCCTGGACGGTACGGCGCGCGCGTCGATTCATGGGGGGACCGGGCACACGGAGCGAGCGGGCCTTTTCCCTGCCCCGCGGGGCGGGGTATCTGGCGGCATGACCCGGCCGAACCGCCACCATCGCTTCGGGGTCGCGCGGCTCCTCGCGCTCGCCCTCCTCCTCTCGAGCGCCTGCGGCGGCGCGCCCATGCTCATCCGCTCCGCCGTCGACCGCGCCGTCACCTTCGAGGACGTCACCACCGTCGCCTTCCTCGGACCCGAGCATGCTGCCGGCGGCTTTCGTCGGAACCCGCCGAGCGCGACGACGAACGACGTGGTGCGCGCCGTGATCGAAGACGCGCTCGACGTCGCCGGATGGCAGGTGGTTCCGCCCGCGGAGGCGGCGCTGTGGATCCGGGCGGGGTTCGGCCGGCGCATCCTCGATCCGGACGCGCCGCCGACGGACCTTCCAGCGAGCTTCGTGAGCGCCTCCACCTACGAGATGGAGGTGGTGCCGGACACGCTGGTCCTGGACGCCTTCGAGCGCGAGGGCGGGCGGCACGTTTGGCACGGCCAGGTGCTGAGCTACCAGGACCAGGGGAGCCGTTCGGACGAGGCCGAAGACGCGCTCTACCGTCTCCTCGCGACCTTCCCGCCGCCTGGCGGTGACCCGCGCTACCGGCGCTGAGGTGGGGCGAGAGCACGGCGTCGTGCGCCTCGTTACGGACGGCGGGCCGCGGCCGTGGCCTGATCCGCCGCGTGACCCACACGCTCACGCCGATCGGCGTCCTCGCGTGCCTGATGGCGCTCACCTCGCCCGCCGCGGCGCAGGAAGCGACCTCCGGCGACGCTCATCCGCTCTTCGGGGAGGCCCCCGAGGTCACGGTGCTGCCGAACGGCCTTCGGGTGATCAGCATCGCGTGGCCGAGCCCGGGCATCGTCGCGTATTACACGCTCGTACGCGTCGGGAGCCGTGATGAGGTGGAGGCGGGCCATTCCGGCTTTGCCCACCTCTTCGAGCACATGATGTTCAAGGGCACGCGTGCCATGAGCGGGGACGAATACGAGCGCCGCATCCAGGGCCTCGGCGCGGACAACAACGCCTACACGACGCGCGACTTCACCATGTACACGGTCACGGCGCCCGCCGAGGAGCTACGGGCCGTCGTCGACCTCGAGGCGGAGCGCTTCCAGCGGTTGAGCTTCACCGAAGAGCTCTACCGGACCGAGACCGGCGCCGTGCAGGGGGAGTACGCCAAGAGCGCGTCGAGCCCTTCGCTTCCCATGTGGGAGGCGCTGAGCGGCCTCGCGTTCCGAGACCACACCTACGGCCACACCACGCTCGGCTTCCTCGCGGACATCTGCTCCATGCCCGGCGAGGTGGACTACGCCCGGCGCTTCTTCGCGCGCTTCTACACACCCGACAACACGACGATCATCGTGGCCGGCGACGTCGATCACGCGACGCTCGTCCGGGAGGTGCGCCGGGCCTACGGGCGCTGGCGCGGGCGCCGCGCGCGCGTGAACGTGCGCGCGGAGAGCGCCGTGCGAAGCGGCGCCGAGCATCTCGTGTGGAACGGCAGCGCGCCGCCGCGGATGCTCCTCGGCTACCGAACGCCCGCCTTCGCCGGAGACGCGTCGCGGCGGGCGGAGCGGCCACGCGCGCTCCGCGAGACCGCCGCCCTCGACGTCGTGCGCACCCTCGTGCTCTCCGAGGCGAGCCCGCTGGTGCAGCGCCTCGTGACCGAGGAGCGAACGCTCCTCGATCTGCGCGGCTACGCGCAGCCCTCCCGCGACCCGGGCCTCTTCGTGGTGAGCGCGACCTTCCCGCCGCCAGACGACGCGCCCGCGGTGGCGACGCGCGACGCGGCCTTCGACGCCGCGCAGGACGCCATCCAAGCGGCCTTCGACGGCGTGGCCGGCGGCGAGGTGAGCACGGAGCGCTTCGAGCGGACGCGATCCCACCTCCGCTACGCGCTGCTCGCCGACGTCGCGCCGCCGAGCGACGCCGCCGATCTCGTGGGACGCATGATCGCCGTCGGCGGCGAGAGCGACGACCTCAGCCGCTACCTACGGGCCCTCGACGCCGTGACGCGAGAGGACGTCGCGCACGTCGCCGGGAGCTATCTCCTGCCGGAGCGCCGGGTGCGGGTCACGCTCGCGCCTCCCTCGCCCGGCGAGTCACCGCCGGAGCGCCAGGAGCCGCTCTGCCCGGAGGCGCCCTGATGCGTGCCCTGCTGGCCTGCCTCCTCGTGCTCGGCGTGGGGTGTGGTGGCGCGTCGCGCCTCGTCGAGATCCCGCCGCTCGACGAGGAAGTCGATCGCGTGGAGGGCACCGACCCGGACGCGGTGGCCGCTCCGGCGCCCTACCCCCCCGACGCCCACGCCCAGGCGGGGCTGGTCGAGCTGCCGAGCGCGAGCCCCATGGTCTCGTTGCGGGTGACCTTCGACGCAGGCAGCGTCGAGGACCCGCCGGAACGCGCCGGGCTCACGGAGCTCATGGCGCGGGTGATGACCGGGGGCGCCGCCGGGGAGCGAAGCGCCACGGACGTCCAGCAGACGCTCTACCCCTGGGCCGGCGAGCTCCGCGCGGTGACGGGGCGCGACGCGACCACCTTCGTCGGACGGGTGCATCGGGACCACCTGGAGCCCTTCACGGAGCTCTTCCTCGACGTGCTGCTCCGGCCCCGCTTCACGACCGAAGACGTGGACCGTCTGCGCGCCCAGCAGCGGAGTGAGCTGCTCCTCGGGCTTCGTGCCAACGATGACGAGTCCCTCGGCAAGGAGCTCCTGCATCAGCTCCTCTACGAGGAGCATCCCTATGCCCTGCCGCCGCTGGGCACGGCATCGGGCCTCGACGCCGCCACGGCGGGCGAGCTCCGGGCGCATGCGGCGCGGATCCTCTGTCCCGGGCGCATGCGCGGCGGTGTCAGCGGGGACGTGCCGGAGGGCTACGGCGCCGCGCTCCTCACGCGCCTCGAAGCGCGGGACGGCGAGGCATGCCTCGGCCGGCGCCAGCTCCCCCCGGCGCCCGCGCAGGCCCGTCGCGTGCTCATCGCCGACAAACCCGCGGCGAGCGCCGTGGCCATGAGCCTCGGCCTCGCCACCCGGGTCACCCGCGACCATCCCGACTACCCGGCGCTCACGCTGGCCATGGCCTACCTCGGCCAGCACCGGACCTTCGCGGGCACGCTGATGCAGAAGATCCGCGGCGAGCGTGGGCTCAACTATGGCGACTACGCCTACGCCGAGCACTTCGTGCAGGAGGGCTGGACGCGCTTCCCGGCGCCGGGCTTCCCGCGGCGGCAGCAGTACGTCTCGCTCTGGGTGCGACCCGTCGACGCGGCCCAGGCGCATTTCGCGCTTCGCCTCGCCGTGCACGAGCTCGAGCGCGTGGTCCGGGATGGCCTGACCGAGGAGGAGCTCGAGCGCATTCGGGGCTTCGCGCGGCGCTACTACGCCCTCTACCTGCAAACCGACGCACGACGGCTGGGCTTCGCCCTCGACGACCGGGCGTACGACGCTCCGGAGCCCTTCCTCGAGGGTCTACGAGCGGGTTGGGCCACCCTGAGCGCCGCGGAGGTGAACGCGGCGCTCAGGCGCCACGTGGACCCGGCGACGCTGCAGATCGCCCTCGTCGCCCCCGACGCGGCGGCGCTCGCGGCGGCCTTGGTGGCCGGGGACCCCTCGCCTCGCACGAACCGCGAGGCGTCCGACCCGGACGTGCAGGCGGAGGACGCGCGCGTAGCGCGCCACGACCTGCGGCTCGAGGAAGGGGACGTCCGCGTCGTCCCCGTCGCCTCGCTCTTCGAGTAGCGGACGCGCGCCGGCGCTCAGGGCGCCGGGCTGACGGCGCTGGCCGGGACGAGCCCACGTACGGCGACCTGGTCGTCCACGGCCAGGAAGACATCGACCTCGTTCGTGTCGTCGAAGCGCTCCCATTCGCGGCCGAAGCCCGCCTCCTGGAGGATGGCGACGATGCGCCCCTCGCCGTGACTGACCCGCGTGCCGGCCGCGATGCGGAGGAGCGCGCGCCCCGCGTCCTCGCCCCGAATGCGTCGCGGCACGCCGCCGGCCGTCGGCGCTGGAGTGGCCCGGCGCGGAAGCGCCTCCGCCGGCGTGAGCGGGGTGGCCTCGGTATCGATGTAGCCCACCAGGTAGGGGCCGACGCCGACGCGGACGCCCTTCCAGCGACCCCGATCGCGGAGGACGCTGACGACGAGGGGTGGATCGAGGGCCGGAAGCTGCGCGCTCACCTCCGAGGGCGAGGCGTAGAGGGGAACCGCCACGCCGGCAGGCAGTTGCATGGCCGTGCCCTCCGGGAGCGCCTCTACGTCGGCGGGGACCTCCGTCGAGAGCGACGCCTCGTCGAAGGTGCCTCGGAAGGCCGGGAGCGTGACCTCGGGGCCGCGCCCGAGGTCCACCTGCGCCTCCACGCGCATCAGGCCGGGCTGCGGGTCGGGGCCGAAGACCCGTACGTAGTCGCCGGGGCCGAAGTAGATCGGGGTCCCGGCCAGGGCTCCGCGGGAACGCACGCGGAGCGCGAGGCGCCGCGCGTCCAGGTGCGCCCGCACCTTCATCCCACCGAGCACGTTGACGGCCACGCGCCCGTTCTCGGGGAACGCCCGGAGACGCACCAGGGCCCCTTCCGAGAGGTAACCGATGGCCGGCGCCTGCGGGCTTTCGTCCAGGTAGAGCGCCGGTCCGGTCCCGGGACCCGCCAGGAAGGAGCGAGGCCAGCGCGTCGCCTCGCGGCTGACGCCCTCGGCGCCCACGTCCCCGAGGCCCGGAGCGTTGGCGTCCCCGGGCTCGGCGGCACCCGCGGCGCAGGCAGCGATCAAGAGAAGCAATGGCCGTAGCAGCGTGCGCATGGCGGCAGGTGTACGGCGAAATGCGTGGGGGAGCACGCTCGCCTTTGCGATGCCTCCGGCTGCGTGGTCACGCCCCGGGCGATCCGTCAGCTCAGGGCGTCGCCGGGCGCTGGCAGGCCTTCGAGAGCGCACCGACGAGCTCCCGCACGCTGGCCTCGGCGGCGTCGACGTCGGCCCCCGCCGCTTCGACGCGTCGCACCAGCGCCGACCCCACCACCACGCCGTCGGCCTGCGCCGCGACGGCCGCCGCGTCCTCCGGGGTCTTCACGCCGAAGCCCACGGCCACCGGTCGGCCACTGGCTTCCGCCAGCTCGGAGGCGCGGGCGCCGGCCTCCGCGAGGTCGCCGGCCGCGGAGCCGGTCACGCCGGTCATGGAGACCGCGTACACGAAGCCCGTTGCCTCCGCGGCCACCGCCCGGGCGCGTTCGATCCCGGTGGTGGGCGCCACGAGCGGGACGAGGTCGAGGCCCGCCGCCGTCGCAGGCTCGCGCAGCGGGGCCGCCTCCTCCGGCGGAAGGTCCACGACCAGCAGACCGTCGACTCCCGCCGCCGCCGCATCCCGCGCGAGCTCGGCCTCGCCATACGCGAGGATGGGGATGTAGTAGCCGAAGCGCACCACGCGGACGTCGCATCCCCCGGCGCGGAGCTCGCGTAGGGCGCCGAGGACGCCGGGGAGCGTGGCTCCCGCCGAGAGCGCACGTTCGCTCGCGCGTTGGATGGCCGGGCCGTCCGCCGTCGGATCGCTGAAGGGCATGCCGAGCTCGACGATGTCGGCGCCGGCTTCGGCGGCCGCGCGCACGAGCCGCGGCGTGTCAGCGAGCGAGGGATCGCCCGCGCAGAGATAGATGACGAGGGCGGCGCGGTCTTCGGCGCGCGCACGCGCGAAGGTTGCCGCGAGGCGACCGCCCGAGGGCGTCGTCGCCCCTACGTGCACGCCCTCTCCCCAGGTCTGGCGGCCCATGATCAGGCCTGCGCCCGGCGGGCCAGCTGCGCCCGCACGTTGTCGAGGTCCTTGTCGCCGCGGCCGCTGGAACAGACGAGCACGTGCGCGTCGCGGCCGAGCTCGGCGGCCAGCCGCCGAAGATCGGCGAAGGCGTGTGCCGTTTCGAGCGCCGGGAGGATGCCCTCGAGGCGGCAGAGCTCCTGGAACGCATCGAGCGCCGCGTCGTCGCTCACGGCCACGTAGCGCGCGCGACCCGAGTCCTTCAGGTGCGCGTGCTCCGGACCCACGCCGGGGTAGTCGAGGCCCGCGCTCACGGAATGCGCCTCGGAGATCTGGCCGTCGCCGGTCTGGAGCAGGTAGCTCTTGGCGCCGTGAAGCACCCCCACGCGGCCCGCGGTCAGCGGCGCCGCGTGCCGCGGCGTATCCAGGCCCTCCCCGGCGGCCTCGACGCCCACGAGGCGCACGCTCGCATCGTCCAGGAAACCGGCGAAGATGCCGATGGCGTTGCTCCCGCCGCCCACGCACGCGACGACCGCGTCGGGAAGCCGACCGGCCTGCGCCAGCATCTGGGCGCGGGACTCCCGGCCGATGACGGCCTGTAGCTCCCGCACGATCCACGGGTAGGGGTGGGGCCCCGCGGCCGAGCCGACGCAGTAGTACGTGCTCTCGACGTGCGTGACCCAGTCGCGGAGCGCCTCGTTCATCGCGTCCTTGAGCGTCCGCGCGCCACTCTCCACGGGCTCGACGCGGGCGCCGAGGAGCTCCATGCGCGCGACGTTCGGCGCCTGCCGCGCCACGTCCTCGGCGCCCATGAAGACGACGCAGTCGAGGCCGAGCAGCGCGCACGCCGTCGCCGTCGCGACGCCGTGCTGGCCCGCGCCGGTCTCCGCGATGACGCGCCGCTTGCCCATGCGCCGCGCGAGGAGCACCTGGCCGAGCGTGTTGTTGACCTTGTGCGCGCCGGTGTGCGCGAGGTCCTCCCGCTTGAGCCACACGTGGCAGCCCACGGCCGCGGAGAGGCGCTTGGCCTCGTAGAGCGGCGTGGCCCGGCCGACGTAGGTGTCGAGGAGCGCGTCGAGCTCGGCGCGGTAGGCCGGGTCGCTCCAGGCCGCGGCGAAGGCGCCCTCGAGCGCCTCCAGCGCAGGCACCAACGTCTCGGCGACGAAACGGCCGCCGTAGGCGCCGAAACGACCGGTGCCGCGGTCGAAACCGGGCGGGAGCGTGAGCGGACTCTCCATGGGACCTCCCTAACGGCAAAGAGGCGCCCCGTCCAAAGTGGGCGGCGACGTCCTTCGGTCGAACCAAGCGGCGCGGGCCGCGCACGATGCGTCGGCGCGCGAGGCGAGGGTTCCGAGGTCGCCCCAACCCGCGGTGGCGTTCCTCGAACGCTACCGGCTCTTCGCCGTGCCGCCTGGGGCTCAGCGACCGCGCCAGGCTTCGACCGGGTATTTCGCCCGGTTCTTCTCGAGCTTGCGTGTCATCGCCGCACGCAGATCGAGACCGATACGGTCGGCCAGCATGAAGAGCGTGATGGCCACGTCGGCGACCTCGTCGGCGATGGCCTCGCGATGCGCCGGGTCCTTGCAGTGCGCGTCCGCGTCGTGACCCGGGACCCAGCGAAGCTCCGCCGCGAGCTCCCCGGCCTCGCTGACCACGGCCATGGCGAGGTTCTTGGGGTCGTGGAAGGGCTCCCACTCGCGCTCCTGCACGAAGGCGCGGATGTTGGCGACGACGGTGCTGTAGTCGTGATCGTCGAAGGCCATGGTCGGCTCCCGTGGCCCCGAACGAGAACGGGCCGCCTCCCGAGGGGAAGCGGCCCGCGCTCAGTTCAGAGCGTTCAGCTCAGCCGTCCGCGGGAGCGGGCGGAAGAAGAACGCGGTTGATGAGGTGAACCACGCCGTTCGAGCCCTGGATGTCCACGGCGATGACGTCCGCGCCACCGTCGGTGCCCGAGCCACCGTTGATGGTGACGGGGTCACCCGAGGCATCGATGGTGAGCGTGCCGCCGCTGAGCGTGGCGGCCGTGTCCGGCAGCTGCGTCGAGAGGAAGGCGTTGCCGCCGTTCACCGCGGAGTCCGTGTTGTTGTTCACGTGGAAGAGGAGGATGCCCTGGAGCACGTCGGACGGGGGAACCGCGTCGAGCATGTCGAAGGCGGCGTTGTCGGGCGCGAAGACCGTGTAGCTGGCGCTCGGGTCCGACAGGGCCGTGACGAGGGGCGTGGGGGGATCCGTGGGAAGCGGGTCGGCGGCCACGAGGGCGCCGACGAGGCCCGTGAGACCCTCGAGGATGGCCACGGCCGCGACGCTGGGCGGCACGAGCACGGCGTCGATGACGTGAATGGTCGTGTTCGCGTCACCGCGGCCGATGGTCACGGCGACGTCGGCGCGGTCGACGCCGGCCTCGGTCTCCATGCCGTCGAGACCGACGAAGCGGATGCCGTCGCCGGCCGCGTTGAGGTACGCCTTCACGCCGGGGCCGGTCTCGAGCTGGCCGATGACCGTGCGCACGAAGCCGTCGGTGTTCGCCGCGAGGTCCGCCGCGGAGAACTGCCCGTCCACGATGTGGTACGCGATGATGCCGAAGAGCTGGTTGAGGCCGGCGATCTGCTCGGCGGTGAGGGTCCCCTCACCGCAGGTCGGATCGCCCTCGAGGGCGGTCTGGATGGCGGCGAAGTCGACGCCGAGGGCCGTGGCGGCCGCACCGACGGCGGTGTCGGTCGGGGCGAAGATGGTGCGCGTGGGCGCGAGCAGGTCGAGTCCTGCGAGGTTTGTCGCCGCGCCGTCCACGCAGGCGAGGATCGCGTCGATGACCGCGCCGAGGACGCCCGTCTCGGGCTCCGCCTTGATCTGCTCGAGGAAGCAGGGCGGCTCCGTCAGGCTTCCGCCACAGGCCACGCCGCCCATGTCACCCATGTCGTCCGGGGTGTCCATGTCGGTCATGATGTCCATGTCCGGCTCGGTCCCGTCGGTCCCGTCGTCGTCCCCACACGCGATGGCGAAGGGGAGGCTAAGCAGTAGTGCCAACCAAGCGTGCTTACGCATTCGTGATGCTCCTTTTCGAGGGGGCGAGGTCCTGGTCGGCCCCCAGCGACCGGAGGTTTAGGCGAAAAATCGGAGACGTCAACGCAAGTTCGACAATAATTGATCGCACTAGGCTGATGTCCCCGTTCGGCGCCCAAAGCTCCTCGATCGAGGTCGCAGCTCTGTGTCGAGTTTTCCGATTCGTCAACGTGACGGTCACGAAAATCGTTCGATGAAGTCCGCGTGGAGCTGGAGCGTGGGATCGCGACGAACCCGCGCGGGCTTCTCGCCGCTTCGCACGGCGACGACCTCGAGCACTTCCTTCCCCGCTTCGCGAAAGACGAGGCGCCAGTCCTTGATGGCGAGCACGAAGTGGCCGGGGCGGGCCACATCGGGGCGGATGCGCCGGTAGGCGTGGGGCTGCGGCCCGAGGGAGAGCTGAGCTTCCGCGCGTCCCCGTAGCGGCACGCCGGCATCGGCCAGGAACGCGAGCTCGGCTTCGGCGCGCGTCGTGAAGCGGACCTTCCACCGCGGCCCCGGATCGCGGGGGCGACCCTGGCCGTCGCTCCCCGCCTCCGGCGTGAGCCACCCGGTGCGCGCGTCCGGCCAGGCGTCGGCCCAGGGCACGTAGGGCTTCAGGTCGAGGAGCGGGGTCCCGTCGAGCATGTCGAGCCCGGCGACGATGAGCCAGAGCCCTTCGATGCGCCGCAGCCGTAGCAGACTGAGTCCGATCGGGTTGGGACGGTGCGGGGCACGCGTCGCGAAGACGCCCCGCTTGGTCGCGCTGCGGGGCGGGCGCACCGTGGGGCGCCATCCCGTGGCGCGGGCGAAGAGGAAGAGCGCCCAGATCCCGT
>CALCTH010000164.1 GCA_937893795.1 uncultured Myxococcales bacterium
CTTCGCGAGCGCGCTCGCGCGCCTCGGCCACACCGGCCTCCACGCGGGGCCAGCCGTTCTGGAGGAACTCGTCGACGGCGGCCTTGATGAAGGCCGCGCGCTGCCCGTCGAGCTGCGTCCGCATGGCGAGGCGGTCCCCATCGCTCTCGGCGGCGATGGCCTCGAGGCTCCCGAAGCCACCCTTCTCGAGGGCGTCGGCGATGCGCTCCGTGACGCCGCGCACGAGCAGGAGGCGCTCCCGCGGCGAGGGAAGCTCCGTCTGCCGAAGGGCCGCCTCGATGGACTCCTGGCGAATCACCTCGAGGCCGGCGATGGCGTTCTGCCGGATCTCCTCGAGGTTGGTGTCGTCGATGCCCTCGATGGTGAGCAGCTCGTCGTCGGGCGCCTCGGCGACCTCGTCGAGGGTACGGAAGCCCATCTTGTAGAGAGTCCGGGCGACCTCCTCATCCGAGTGGACCTTCGCGAGCGCGGAGAGCGAGTCTTCCTCCATCTGCTTGAAGCGGGTCTCGCTGATGATGTCGAGGCGCCAGCCCGTGAGCTGCGACGCGAGGCGCACGTTCTGGCCGCGGCGGCCGATGGCCAGCGAGAGCTTCGGGTCCGGGACCACGAGCTCCATGGTGGCGTTCGCCTCGTCGATGATGACCCGGACGACCTCCGCGGGCGCGATGGCGTTGCACACGAAGCGCGCCGGGTCCTTGTCCCAGGGCACGATGTCGATCTTCTCGCCGCGGAGCTCCTGCACGACGGCCTGCACGCGCGAGCCCTTCATGCCCACGCAGGCGCCCACGGGATCGACGTCCGTGTCCCGGCTCGACACGGCGATCTTCGAGCGGGCTCCCGGCTCCCGGGCCGCCGCCACGATGCGCACGATGCCCTCGTAGATCTCCGGGACCTCCATCTCGAAGAGCTTGGTCAGGAGCGTCACGTCCGTCCGCGAGAGGATGATCTGCGGGCCACGGGCCTCGCGGTCGATGTTCTTGAGGAGCGCCACGATGCGGTCGCTCGGACGGTAGCTCTCGCGCGGCGTCTGCTCCCGCGCCGGGAGAATCGCCTCGACGGTGCGCCCGCCCTCACCGCTGCGGTCGAGGTCGACGATGATGTTCGAGCCGCGCTCGAAGCGCCGCACGGTGCCGCTGATCACCTCGCCGATGCGGTTCTTGAACTCCTTGAAGATGCGCTCCCGCTCGGCGTCTCGGACGCGCTGGATGATCACCTGCTTGGCGGTCTGTGCGGCGATGCGGCCGAAGCCCTGGCGCGCCTGCTGGATGCCGAGCAGGTCCCCGAACTCCCGGTCCTGCTGCCGCGCCTGGTCCGACTGGCTCTCGAGGTAAAAGACCTGGAACCCGAGCTCCTCGCCCACGTCCGCCTCGAGGCCGTAGCGCTTCGCGTCGTCGACGCTGATCTCGCGGTCCTCGATGTCGACCTCGTCGACCACCGTCATGTACTGGAAGAGATCGACGGCGCCCGTGTCCTCGTTGAAGCGGGCCTCGAGCTCGCGGTTGACGCCGAAGGTGCGCTTGGCCGCGGTGAGGATGGCCTGCTCCGTCGCTTCGACGAGCACCTGGGGCTCGATGCCCTTTTCCTGGCTGACCTGTTCGATGACCTGGAGGAGATTCGACATGTTGTCCTCAGAGGGGAATCAGAGCTGGGGAACGAGGTTCGCCTTCGCGATGGCCTCGAAGGGAATTCGGTGGGTGGTCTCGCCGATGCGCACGAGGACCTCGCCCTCGGCGTCGCCTTCTCCCTCGAAGGCGACGAGCGTGCCCGTGAAGCTCCGCCGCTTCTCGATGGGGCGAAAGGTCTTCACCTTGATCTCGCTGCCGGCGAAGCGATCGTAGTCGCGCCGGCGCACGAGCGGCCGGTCGAGACCTGGAGACGACACCTCGAGGTGGTAGCCGGCCTCGGGGAAGAGCTCGTCGTGCAGGTCGAGGGCCGTCGAGACGTCGCGACTCACGGCCTTGCAGTCGTCGACGCTCACGCCGCTCCCGGGGCGTGGGTCGCTGGCCGGCCGGACCCGGTCGATGAGGATGCGGACGATGAGGCTTCCGCGCCCCTTCACCTGCTGCACCACGACGAGCTCCACGCCGTGGGCGGCGCAGATGGGCTCGACGAGCGCTTCGAGGCGACCTTGGATGGAGGTGGGCGAGGGCACGGTGGACGAGGGGGTCGGGAGCTGGTGCGGCAGGCGGAGTGCCAGGATCGCACCCGTCCGGCCGGCCCCGGAAGGAGCCGCGACGCTCTGCGCCGGCGTCCGCGCGCCGAAATCGGCGGGCCGGAGCAGCGCCCGCCTCGGCACCGGCGAGGTGCCACGGGCCGCCCGCGGACAGCACGTCGGGGCTACCACGCGGCCCGTGGGCGAGCAAACGCGCGGGCGAACTCGGCTTCGATCAGAGCAGCGCGGCGAGCTCGCCGTGATGCGTGTCGGCGTAGTAGGCCAGCGCATTCATGGCGTCGACGAACTCGGACTCGTCCAGCTGCGCCGTCGGGTAGTCCACGGAGAGGACGACGTCGAGGTCGTCGTCGATGCTCAGCTTGGCCATCATCAAGACCTGGTTGAGCTGGAGGAGCCGGCCGTAGAGCGCCGCGCAGCGCTCCTCGTCCTCCGGCGAGCGCACGAAGGGCACGACGGCGAAGCTGAGGAAATGCGCCTCGCGGTCGAGGCGCACGAGATAGGGGAAGGAGCGTCCGGTCTGGCAGCGAAAGTGCCCGCGCCAGGTGTCGTCGGTGCGGCGCGTGAAGCGCCAGCCCCCCGCGTCGAGCAGACGTTCCACGGTCTCAGGCGAAGGGTCGAGGTGCGGCCCGCCGGTCGAGGCGTTCACGGGCCGGACCATACCGATTCCGGGCCGGTGCGCAGGGCGAAATCGACCGAACCCTACGTGTTGACAGTGGAACCGCCGGTTGGTACCCGCTCGAAACGGTCACGCTCCGGGGACATGAGCGGGCCGGCTGGAGGTCTACGTGCGCTCGACGTCGATGATCACGACTACCGCGGAGGCTCGCGCCTCGCGCGGCCTTCTCCTGGCGTTGCTCGCCCTCGCGATGGCCTTCGGCTGCGAGGCCCAGACGCAGGTGGCGTCGGGCTTCGACGACCCGCCGCCGGCCGCCACGGTAGGCGGCGAGGGCGGCGACGTCGCCGCCATGGTCGCCGCGGGGGAGGCCGGCTGGGCCAACCGCGACGAAGAGAGCGGCCTTCGGGCCGCCATCGAGGGCTTCGCCGGCGCCGTCGCCTCCGACCCGAACCAGCCCGACGCCTGGGTGATGCTCGCTCGGAGCCACTACCTGCTGGCGGACTGCCACCTCGCCTTCGACGAGACGAAGACCGAGGAGAAGCTCAGTGAGTACGAGGCCGGCAAGGTCGCCGCGGAGCGCTCGCTCCGCTTCGCCTTCCCCGAGTTCGCCCAGCGCATCGCCGACGGCTCGCCCTGGCAGGAGGCGCTCGGCGCGAACCTCCTCGACGCCTCGGCGGTGCCCGCGCTCTACTGGCGGGCGAGCGCCATGGGCAAGTGGGCGAGCGCGGAGTTCGCGACGCTCCTTTCCTACAAGGACGAGATCAAGGCGATCATGCAGACCTGCCTCGACCTCGACGGCGACTACTTCTACTCGGGACCGAGCCGCTACTTCGGCGTCTTCTACGGCCGTGCGCCGGCCTTCGCGGGCGGCGACCTGGACCAGAGCCGCAGCTTCTTCGAGACGTCGCTCGCCGAGGCGCCGAACTACCTCGGCACCCGCGTGCTCATGGCCCAGGACTACGCCGTGAAGGCGCAGGACCGCGCGCTCTTCGAGCAGCAGCTGCAGACCGTGATCGACGCCGATCCCGAGGCCGGGGGAGCCGAGATCGCGCCGGAGAACCGCTGCGAGCAGCGCAAGGCCGCGGACCTTCTTTCGCGGGCCGACGAGCTCTTCGAGTGAGGGGGCGGCCGCGCGCTGCGCGGAGCCCTCGGGGATTCTGCCGCCGGCGTGAATACGAGGCGCCGGCGGCCGTCGGAACGGACGTCGGTGTGCCAACGGGCGGGGCCCGGGAGCGCCCCATGGGGAGTGTGCGATGAACCGGAAACAACGTGTGCTGTTCGGGAGCGCGGCGAGCTCGCTCGTTCTCTCCTTGGCCCTCGCGGCGCTGGCCCCGACCGGGGACGCGGGCGCGCAGGAGCAGATCGAGATGAAGATCGCCACGGTGGCTCCCGAGGGGACGCCGTGGGAGAAACAGATGCGGCGCTTCCGCAAGCACGTGCAGGACGGCACCGCGGGTCGCGTGCGCGTGAAGATGTTCATGGGCGGCTCGCTCGGCGGCGAGAAAGCCCTCGTTCGCCGCACGGCCCAGGGCAGCATCCAGGCCTGGGGCGGGTCCACGGCCGGTCTCGGCTCGCTGGTGCCGGAGCTCAACGTCTTCGAGAGCCCCTACCTCTTCCGCAGCCGCCCGGCCGCGGACCGGGCCCTCGACAGCGAGGCGGTGCTTGGCCAGGTGAAGCGCCTCGTCGAGCAGCGGGGCTTCGTCTTCGGCTTCTGGGCCGAGAACGGCTTCCGGAGCTGGTTCACGAAGGATCGGGCCATCCGCACGCCGGCGGACCTGCGCGGCCTGCGCATGCGCTCGCAGGAAGCGAACGTGCATCTGGCGACGTACCGGGCCTTCGGCGCGACGCCCGTGCCCATCGACGTGACCAACGTGCTGACGTCGCTGCAGACGAACGTGGTCGACGGGTTCGACAACACGCCGCTCTTCGCCATGGCCTCGAGCTGGTACCAGGCGGCGGGCCACCTCGTCCTGAGCGAGCACAGCTACCAGCCCGGCATCATCGTGTTCTCGAAACGTTGGTTCGACGGGCTCCCAGACGACGTGAAGGCCGTCATGCGCGACGTGCCGGCCAGCGTGACCCAGCAGGGCCGGCGCAACGTGCGCCGCATGGACCCGATCCTGATCCAGAACCTCGAGCGCTTCGGCATCGACGTGCACACGCCGTCCGACGAAGAGCGCCGGGCCTTCGCCCAGGCGTCACGGAACGTCGCCAACCAGGTGGTCAAGAAGGCCGGCGCCAACGCGCGGCAGCTTCTCCAGGCCATCCGCTCGAACTGATCGAGCGCGAGGGCAAAGCGACGAGGCCGGGCCCCGAGCGGGGGTCCGGCCTTCGTCGTTCCGTCGGGGCGGGAGGGGCGGAGGCGGCTGCGGAAACGGAAACGGAAACGGAAACGGAAACGGAAACGGAAACGGAAACGGAAAC
>CALCTH010000165.1 GCA_937893795.1 uncultured Myxococcales bacterium
GTACGGGTCTTCGGCCTGGACTTCAGCCGCGGCGAGCGCGGCATCACCGTCGCCGCGCTGGGCGTGCCGGGCTCGCGGCTCATCGACCAGGAGAGGTGGCGCCCGGAGACGCTCGAGGCACAGCTCGCGGCGCGACCGCCGGACCTGGTCGCGCTGGCCTACGGCACCAACGAGAGTGTGCAGGCGCGGGAGCCGCTCGGTGAGCTCCGGGCGCGCTACCGGACGCTGGTGCGTCGCTGGCGCCGCGTCGCGCCGCAGGCCGCGTGCCTCCTCGTCGGCCCCGGCGACTTCCCCCGGCACCGGCAGGGGCGCTACGTGCCGCGCCCTCGGCTCGAGCAGGTCGTGCGCATGCAGGCGGAGCTCGCGGCGGACGAGGGCTGCGCCTTCTTCGACACCTTCGCGTTCATGGGCGGGCGCGGCGCGATGGAGCGATGGGTGCGCCGCGGCCTCGCGCTCCGCGACCACGTGCACTTCACCGAGCGGGGCTACGCGGCCCTGGGCGACGCGCTCACCAACGCGCTGCTGGCCGGCTTCACGCCGGAGCGTGACGGCCGCCTCGCCGCGCGCCGCTGACGCGCGGACGAAGGCGACGCGATGCGCGGTGACTTCGACCACGTGATCGTCGGCGCCGGCACGGCCGGCTGCGTCCTGGCGGCGCGCCTCGCCGAGCGCGGCCGTCGCGTCTGTCTCCTCGAGGCCGGCGGTACGGACCGGCGCCCCGACGTGATGCTCCCCGGAGCCGCGAGCCTGCTCCACAAGTCGAGCGCTGATTGGGGCTACTCCACGCTGCCGCAGCGTGGCCTCTACGGCCGGTGCCTCTACTACCCGCGCGGCAAGGTCGTGGGCGGCTCCGGTTCGACGAACACCATGATCGTCATCCGCGGGACGCCGAGCGACTACGACCGCTGGGCGAGCGCGGGTGCCACGGGCTGGGGCTGGGACGAGGTGCTGCCCTTCTTCCGGCGCCTCGAGAGCGCGGAGGACGTCCGTGAGTCGGAGCTCCACGGCGCCGCGGGTCCGCTCCCGGCCCGGCGACCGGTCTGGCGCCATCCGCTTTGGGAGGTCTTCGTCCGGGCCGGGGTCGCGGCGGGCTGGCCCCGGAACGACGACTTCAACGGCTCGGTGCAGGAGGGCGTCGGTCCCTTTCACTTCACGGTGCGCGGCGGGCGCCGCTTCGGGACCGCCGCGGCCTTAGGCCCGCGCTGCGCAGGCATCTCGCCGCGCTCGCGCTGGTCACCAAGGCGCACGCGCACGCGCTCCTCTTCGAGGGCCGTCGCTGCGTGGGCGTGCGCTACCGGCGGGGCGTCGCGCTGCGCGAGGTCCGCGGCGGCGAGGTCGTGCTCTGCGCGGGCGCCATCGGCTCGCCCCACCTGCTCTTGCGGAGCGGCGTCGGCCCCGCGGCGCATCTCCGCAACTTCGGCGTGCCCCTCGTACACGACGCGCCGGGCGTAGGCAGCGCGCTCCAGGACCATCCCATCGTGGTGCTCGCGGACGCCTGCCGCGCGCCGATCACGGCCAACCGCATCGCCGATCGGCCGGCGAGCCTGGCCCAGGCGCTCGTGGGCCGGGGCCCACTCTCGGCGCCGCTACCGGGGGCCGGCGGCTTTCTTCGTACGGACCCCGCGGCGCCGGAGCCGGACGTGCAGCTCCATTTCGTCGCGGGCTGGGCCGAGGACGCCCATGACTATCGCGGCAAGCCCGAGGAGGACGGCTACGTGCTGGCGCCGCTGCTGCTCCGGCCGACGAGCCGCGGCAGCGTGCGCCTCGCGAGCACGCACCCGGAGGAGCCGCCGGCCATCGACCCGGGCTTCCTCGATACGCCGGAGGACCTCGCGGTCATGGTGCGCGGCTACCGCGCCGCGCGGGCCATTCTCGACGCCGCGCCCTTCGCGCCCTATCGGGGGCGGCCGCTCCGGCCACGGACGCGCCTCGAGGACGAGGCGGCGATCGTCGACTACCTCCGCCGGAACGTGGAGACGACCTATCACCCGACGTGCTCCGTCCGCATGGGCGGCACCGACGCCCCGCTCGACCCGGAGCTCCGCGTGCGCGGCGTGGAAGGTCTGCGGGTGGTGGACGCCTCGGTGATGCCGAGCCTCATCGGGGGAAACACCAACGTGCCCACGGCGATGATCGCGGGGAAGGCGGCCACGCTGCTCTGAGCGCGCTGTGTCATGGCGTGCCGAAGCGCGTGGCACGTATCCTGCTGCGACCGACGCCATGCCGCGCCCCACGCCCCTTCCCATCGTGCTTCCCACGCAGCAGCGCGGCGCGGACGCCGCGTCCGAGCTCCTCCGCCGCGTTCGCCGAGGAAACGCGCGCGCGTTGGGCCGCTTCTTCGGCGGCCTGGCCCGCGCCTC
Organism: uncultured Myxococcales bacterium; assembly: GCA_937893795.1. Lineage (GTDB taxonomy): Bacteria > Myxococcota_A > Polyangia > Polyangiales > Houyiibacteriaceae > CALCTH01. Next base: position 2,361 of record CALCTH010000165.1, read on the forward strand.
GCTGGCCGCGACCCTGCTCGCCGCGGGCGGGTGCTCGGAGACCTACGTCGTGGGTGCGGACCTCGGAGGCGACATGGCGCCGCCCGACATGCCGCCCGACATGCCGCCCGACATGGCGCTCGATATGCCGAGGCCCGGGCCGTGGCGGCCCCTCTGCCGTTTCGAGGACGGTGGATGGCGGCCCACCGCGGGCGTTCGTCCCGCAGTGCCGAAGGACTGGATCGGGGCCTTCGAAGGCGGTGAGTTCTCGGCCTTCGCGTGGATCGTCGACGAGACCGGCGAGGCCTGCGCGGGCGCCCGCGACGTGATGGCCTGCGAAGCGGAGCTGGCGCGGCTCCGCGACGAGAACACGCGCCGCCACGTGGAGGCCACGGACGCCGCCGGCGCCCGGGCCTACGTGAGCGCCGACGAGATGCGCGAGCTCCTGGGCGACGTCGACACCCCGGAGGAGGCGGTGCTGCTGGTCTGGCAGCTGGGCTACACAGCGGACCGCTGCGACGAGCTCGAGCACTATGCCTACCGATCGACGCCGGCGGGCTGGGAGCTCCGCGTGACCGACGACCAGGTGTGCTACGAGCGGCCGACGGACGTCTACGGCTACGACGCGAGGGTTACGCGCGAGGGCCAGGTGGAGGTCGTAGAGCGCGAGCTCATCCGCAACGAAAGCCGTCCCTGCGCCATCGGCCGCCGCCCCGAGGGGCTCTTGCCTCACGCCGCGACGGCGCCGGCCGCCACGCTCGGGCGGGAGCTCGCGGAGATGGCGCACCTCGAGGCGAGCGCCGTGGTCGCCTTCGACATTCTCGCCGCGGAGCTGGAGGCGCTCGGTGCGCCGCGCGCCCTCGTGCGCGAAGCCAAGCGGGCCGCCCTCGACGAGGTGCGTCACGCGGACGAGGTGAGCGCGCATGCCCGGCGCTTCGGCGCCGAGCCGGCGCCCGTGGAGCATGCGCCGCGGCCGCTCCGGGACCTGGCCGCCCTGGCCACCGACAACGCCACGGAAGGCTGCGTGCGCGAGACCTTCGGCGCGCTGATGGGGCATCGCCAGGCGCTGCGGGCCGCGGACCGCGGTCTCGCGCGGACATTGAAGGGCATCGCCGCCGACGAGACGCGGCACGCGGCGCTCAGCTGGAAGATCCACGCCTGGGCCACCGCGCGTCTCGACGCCGAGACCGTCGCGGGCATCGAGGCAGCGATGCAGCGCGAGGTGACGTCGCTTCGCGCGAGCGCTGCCCGGGCGCCGAGCGCGGAGGTAGGTCGCGCCCTCGGCCTCCCCGGTCCCGACGAAGTCACGGCGCTCGTGGATGCGCTCGCGGCGTCGCTCTGGGCGTGAGCGGTCGGTCTTTTCAGCGCGACCGCCCCTGGTTTAGGGTCCGCACCGGAGGACGACTCATGGCAGGAAAGTTCGAGATGTACAGCGACAAGGCGGGCAAGTTCCGCTTCCGTCTGAAGTCGGGCAACGGGCAGATCATCGCGCAGAGCGAGGCGTACGAGAGCAAGGCCGCGTGCAAGAACGGCATCGCGAGCGTGCGCAAGAACGCGCCGGACGCCGCCCTCGTGGAGATCAGCAAGTAGGCACGGGCTCGCCGGACGAGCGAAGCTCGTCCGGCACCCTGCCCCTGCCCTTGCCCGTGCCCGTAGGCACCGGCGCACGGAGGTGACGATGAAGGGCGCCCCGGCGACCATCACGGGCAGGGGGCTGACGACTTCTGGGGAAGTCGTCAGCGCTGGAGACTCTTGTACTCCAGGAACTCCTCGATGCCGATGGCGCCGTACTCGCGGCCGTTGCCGGACTGCTTGTAACCGCCGAAGGGGGCCTCGGCGTTGAAGCGACCCCCGTTGATGTCGACCTGACCGGTACGGAGGCGCCGCGCGACGCGCTCGGCGCGCGCCGGGTCGGCGGAGAAGACGCCGCCGTGCAGGCCGTAGATGCTGTCGTTCGCGATGCGCACGGCGTCGTCCTCGTCCGCGTAGGTGAGGATCGAGAGCACGGGCCCGAAGATCTCTTCCCGCGCGATGGTCATGTCCGGCGTGACGTCCGCGAACACCGTGGGCTGCACGAAGAAGCCGCGGGGCTGGCCCTCCGGGCCTCGGCGCCGCCGGTGACGCGCGTCGCGACCTCTTCGACGCCCTTGGTGCCGTAGCCCTGCACGCGGGCGCGCTGCGCCCCG
>CALCTH010000166.1 GCA_937893795.1 uncultured Myxococcales bacterium
CCGTTCTCGCCCTGGGGCTCGTCGTCGCCGCGACCGCGCCCAGCGCCGTCGCCCGGGCCGGGGCCTTCGACCTGACGCTCTCGCGCCTCGGGCTCCAGCGCGAGGGAGACGCGCGCTGCGAGCCCGGTAGCGATGGGCGCTGCGCCGACGTTCCGCGCCACCAGCGCCTCGTCGCCGAGCTCACGCTGGCCGTGGCGCCGCCCGTGCTCGTGGCGCCGGCGGAAACGCTCGGGAGCCGTCGCTTCGCCCTCGACGTGGACGCGGGCTTCATCTCCGTCGACGCGGAGGACGAGGCATGGCAGCGCGGTGCGCGCGGGCGCGGCGGCGAAGGGCCGCCGGGGCGCATTCGGTGGCTCCGCCTCGCCGCTCGAAAGGGGCTTCCGGGTGGCCTCGAGGTGGGCGCCACCGTCGCCACGATCACGCAGAGCGCCTACTTCGTGGTCGGCGGCGAGCTGCGCCTCGCGCTCCTCGAGGGCTTCCGCCGTGGGCCCCTCGGAAGGCTCCCGGACGTGGCGCTGCGCGGTGCGGTGAACGCGCTCGTCGGTGAGTCCGACCTCCGCATCATCACGCCTTCGCTCGACCTCACGCTTTCCAAGGGCCTCGTGCTCGGACGGGAGGTGGTGCTCACGCCGCTCGCCGGCGTGCAGCTGCTGTGGGCCCGGAGCGAAAGCGAGGTCGTCGACCTCACGCCCGACGTCGATGCGCTCGCGCTCTGCGACCCCGACCCCGCGGGGCTCGCCGTGGGTACCCTCGACTGCCGCGGCTCGGACGCCGATCTGGCGAGCGACGTGCAGTTTCCTCGAACGCGCTCGCTGCGGTTCCGAGGCGGCGTCGGCCTGAGGCTCCGATGGCGCGACGTCGCGCTCCGCGCGAGCCTCGACGTCGACCTGCGGGAACCCAGCGCGAGCCGGGACGTCCCCGCCGGCACGGGGCGCCAGTGGCGCCTCGGCGTCGGCGCCTCGTATCGCTACTGAGGGCGGGTGCTCCTCAGCCGAGGGCGTCGAGGAGCGGCGTGTAGGTCACACCCACGCCCTCGGCCACGGCCTCGTAGGTGCAGAGTCCGTCCCAGCAGTTCACGCCGCGGCCGAGCGTCTCCGGCGCCGCCCGGAGACAGGCCTCGACACCCCGCGTCGCCATTCGCTCGGCGTAGGCGAGCGTGACGTTGGTGAGCGCGAAGGTGCTCGTCTGGCTCACGGCGCCCGGCATGTTCGGGACGCAGTAGTGGACGATGCCGTCGACGGTGTAGGTCGGCTCGTCGTGCGTCGTCGGCCGGCACGTCTCGATGCATCCGCCCTGGTCGACGGCGACGTCCACGAGCACGGTGCCCTGCTCCATGGTCCCGAGCATTTCTCGGCTGACCAGCTTCGGCGCCCGGGCACCGGTGACGAGCACGGCGCCGATGATCAGATCCGCCCAGCGGCAGACCTGCTCGATGTTCCCGGGGTTCGAGTAGAGCGTCTCGATCGCGCCGCGGAAAACGTCTTCGAGGTACGCCATGCGCTCGTGGTCGAGGTCGAGCACCGTCACGTGGGCGCCCATGCCCACGGCGATGGTCGCGGCGTTCATGCCCACGATGCCGCCGCCGAGGATCGCGACGCGGCCACGCCGCGTTCCCGGCACGCCCCCCAGCAGGATGCCCTTGCCGCCGTGCGCCTTCTCGAGGCTGGCCGCGCCGACCTGCACCGACATGCGGCCGGCCACCTCGCTCATGGGACGCAGGAGCGGGAGCCGTCCGTGGGTGTCCTCGATGGTCTCGTAGGCGATGGCACGGACCCGGCTCTCCATCAGCGCCCGGGTCAGCTCCGGGAGCGGCGCGAGATGGAGGTACGTGAAGAGCACGAGACCCGGCCGGAAGAAGCCGAACTCCTCCGCGAGCGGCTCCTTCACCTTGATGACCATGTCCGCGTCCCACGCGTCCTTCGCCGACGCCACGATCTGGGCGCCGGCGGCGCTCAGATCCGCGTCGGAGATGCCCGAGCCGACGCCCGCGCCGGATTGCACGCGCACCTCGTGGCCCGCGCGGACGAGCGCCTGCACGCCTCCCGGGTTCACGCCCACGCGATTCTCGAGGGCTTTGATTTCCGTCGGTACGCCTATACGCACGGGGCCCCCTTTCGCGCGGTCCCATCCGCGCGACGGGACCCTACGCCGGGCGGCGCGGCCGTGGCGTCGCGCCCGCTGCGTTCCATCACGAGCGCGCGAGGCCCGCCTTCGCGTCTCGCCTGCCGGCGCACAGCTGCTAAGGCGACGCCGTGCGCCGTCCCACCTTCGCCCTGGCCCTCCTGCTCGGCGGCGTGGGGCTGCTGGCCTGCGACGCGTCGCCGCGCCTCCCCGCGCGCGTCGAGGCCGCGCTCTCCGGCCGCGGTGACGTGCTCGTGCTCGGCGCC
>CALCTH010000167.1 GCA_937893795.1 uncultured Myxococcales bacterium
CGCCTCAGCTCCGCGCCCTCGCGTCGCTCGCGTCGGCCGGCGGGCTCCTCGGCGCGACCTACGAGCTGCTCTGGCTGCTGGGGGGCAACCACGGGCTCAAGGGGCTTCAGGCGGGTCTTCCCGAGGCCCTCGCGACGAACGGCGCGCTGCTCAGCTTGGCCCTGGGCATGGGCACGGCCGCGCTCGCGCTCGCCGCCCGCTCGGGGCTGGCGCGGGAGGGGCGGGAGCGCCTCGGCGACGCGCGGCGCCTCGCAGAGACCCTCTCCCGGCTGCTCGACGAGGAGTAGCGGGAGCGCCCTCAGCGGGACTGGGCGGGGACGCCGACGACGGTCACGCCCGGCGGCACGTCACGCACGACGCAAGCGCCGGCGCCCACCACGGAGTCGTCGCCGACCCGGAGCGGCCGGTCCGGAAGGCCGTTGACGAAGCTCGCACCCGTCCCGACGAAGCAGCGCTCCCCGAAGTGCACGTTGGCCGGGACGTGGGCGCCGGGGCTGAGCGTGAGCGCCTCCCCGGCGCGGCCATCATGGCTGAGGCTCGCCCCCACGTTGATCTGAGCGAGGCGTCCGAGCGTGATGTCGGCCGTGAGAACGGCGTGGGGCATCAAGAGCGCGCCCGGCCCGAGCGTCACCCGCGGCCCCACCTGGGCCGTCGGGTGGGCCACGGAGGCCAGCGCGAGGCCCGCAGCGAGGACCCGTTCCGCGACGCGTACGCGGGTCGTCGGCGCCCCGATCGCGACGACCACGCCCTCCACCTCCGCCGGAAGGGCCTCGAGTGGGATCACGGGCGCGTCGAGGCCCTCCACGGCACGGTCGTCGACGAAGCACACGAGGGTGTCGCCGGCCGCGTGGACCAGCCACGCCGCCTCCCGGCCCATCCCTCCGGCGCCGAAGACGGCGAGGCGTCGGCCGCTCACGAAGGGGCCCCGTTCGCCGTCGCCGCCGGTGCGGCCGCGGATCCCATGAACTCCGGCATCGTGGCCGCGCCCTCCGCTGCGATGCCCTCACGGAGCAGCACGGTGCGCGCGGTCTTCCACAGCACCTTGGCGTCGAGGGCGAGGGACCAGTGGTCGACGTACCAGACATCGAGGGCGAGCTTGTCGTCCCAGTCGAGGGCGTTCCGGCCGTTCACGGCGGCCCATCCCGTGATGCCGGGTGGCATCTCGTGGCGCCGGGCTTGCTCCGGCGAGTAGCGGTCGAGGTAGCGCACCAGGAGCGGCCGGGGGCCCACGAGGCTCATGTCACCCCGAAGCACGTTCAGTAGCTCGGGCAGCTCGTCGAGGCTCGAGGCGCGCAGCGCTCGCCCGAAAGCCGTCATGCGTTCTTCGTCGGGGAGGAGGGCGCCGTCGGCGCCACGCTCGTCCGTCATCGTGCGGAGCTTCACCAGCCGAAAGATGCGGCCTTCATGACCCGGCCGCTCCTGGACGAAGACCGGCGGCCAGCCGTGACGGCGCCAGACCAGCGCGGTGAGCGCGGCCAGCCCCGGCCCGAGCACGACGAGCGCGCCGCCCGCCACGCCGAGGTCGAAGGCGCGTTTGGCGAAGAGCGCTGGGCTACGAGCCCACCACGGCCGCGATGCATCGCTCACGGCGACACGATGCCGGAAGCCGGCCCGCGGCCTCAAGGTTCTGGAAGCCGGTCTCGCCCTGGACCGGGTAGGGAACCCGGTGATAGCGTGCGAACGCGATTTCAGGGTTTCCCAAACGCTGGGAACCTAAGGAATCGGGCGGTGTCCGTCGTACCGGCCAGCTAGGGCGTGCTTCGCCCGCCCGGGCCGACCGAGATCGACCCCAACGAGGGACGGCAGACGCCCTCCTCGCGAGATACACACATGGCAACTCCTCCTCCGCAGGGACAGCAGCAGCCGGGCCGGGGCACCAAGCCCGGCGCCATGACGATGGCCATGCAGGCCGTGGCCGTGAAGCCGACGGGCCCGAAGGTCCTGCGCATCGGCCTCATCCAGGACGGAAAGATCGTCGAAGAGCGGATCATCCGCCGTCGCGAGACCGTCTCCGTGGGCACCTCGGAGAAGAACCACTTCATCGTTCAGGCCGGCGGCCTGCCGGCGCGCTTCGAGCTCTTCCAGCTCGTGGGCAACGACTACATCCTGAACTTCACGCCCGACATGCGCGGGCGCGTCGGCCTCCCCGGCGGCGTCAAGCAGCTCGAGCAGCTTCGGCAGAGCGGCGCGCGCTCGGCCGGTGGCTACCACCAGGTCAAGCTCAGCGACGCGTCGCGGGGGAAGATCGTCCTCGGCAACACGACGCTGCTCTTCCAGTTCGTGGTCCCGCCGCCGGTGACGCCGCGGCCGCAGCTTCCCGCGGCGGCCCGCGGGGGCTTCGTGAAGAGCATCGACTGGCTCTTCACGGCCTTCGTCGTGTTCAGCTACATGACCTTCTTCGGGTTCATCATCTACCTGGAGAACCGCGACTGGGAGATCGACCAGGGCATCGCCCGGCTCCCGGACAGCGTGACGAGGCTCATCTTCCAGGAGCCCGAGCCCCCGCCGCCCGACGAGCCCGTCGAGGTGGAGCCCACGGACGAGGGCGACGAGGTCGAGCCCGAGGAGGACGCGCCGGCGACGCCGACGCGCCAGGCCGAGGCCGACACCTCCGGCAACACGGGGGGCGAGGCGGAGAACGCGAACAACTCGGCGGAGGCGCGGGCGCGCATCGCGGAAGAGGTGGCCGCCAGCGCCGAGGCGATGATCCTGGGCGCGCTCGGCGACTCGGGCGGTGCGCTCGCCGACGTCCTCGCCGGTGGCGCCGCGACGGGCAGCGCCGAGGCCGTCCTGGCGCAGGTCAGCGGTGTCGGCGTGGCGTCACGCAGCGGCTCCGGGGCGCTTCGCGCCCGCGCGGGTGGCGGCGACGGGTCCGGCCAGGGCGGCGGCCTCGGCATGCTCGCCGCGTCGGAGAACGCCGGCATGGCCGTCATGCCGGGCGGGGTCAGCGAGATGGCCGTGCGCGGACGCATCCGCCTTCAGGGCGGCGGCGACATCGGCGGCAGCGGTGATTTCGACCCGGCCATCGTCGCTCGGACCATCCGCACCCGCATTCGCGCCATCCAGCGCTGCTACGAGCAGCAGCTCCGGCGAAACCCGACGCTCGCTGGCAAGGTGACCGTGCAGTTCACCATCGTGGAGCGAGGCACCGTCAGCGCGGCCCGCGCCACGGAGAACACGACCAACGACGCGGCGGTCGCCGCCTGCGTCGTGAACACCGTTCGACGCTTCCGCTTCAACCCGGGCCCGGAGGGCGGAAGCGTGAGCTTCTCCTACCCCTTCGTGTTCGCGCCCCAGAGCTGACGCGACGGTCAGGCGTCACGTCGTCGAACGCCTGAACCGTATTTCTAGGGTGTTGCCACCGTAAAGCCGCCCAATTCGTTCGGGGGGACCCCTACGGTTCTTCGTCGGGCGACCGTTGCAACCCTTCGTGGCGAACGTTTTGGGCCCGCCGAGCAACAGGTGCTACGTGCCGAAAACGGTTGTCGTCTCGTGAGGATACGGTTCGTTGACTTGGATTCGGCGGCCCATATACTCCGGGCACTTCGGGAGAGGGATGGCGATGGCACCCACGCGAACGAGATGGACCTTGATGTCGGCGCTTGCCTTCGGTCTGAGCCGGGGAGCTGGGTGGGCCGCCGCGCAGGAAGCTGACGCCGTTGACTCCGTCGACGTCGCTCCCGAGGGCGAGGGTTCGGTCGAGGTCGAGCGCCGTGCGTCCCTCACCCCCCAAGAGCAGGTGGCCGAGGCCGAGAGGGCGCTCCGCCAGGGGCAGGACCTGAGTCGCCGCGTCTCTGGCGTTCTAGCGGAGGCCCGCCAGGACGGCGACATCATCCGCGTGACCTGCGTCAACGACAAGCTAACTCAGCTCACCGCCCACCTGCGGACG
>CALCTH010000168.1 GCA_937893795.1 uncultured Myxococcales bacterium
CGGAGCGCGGGTAGCGGCGCTCGAAGCGGAGGCGCCGCGGCGCCTGCGCGGGGTCGCCGCGGCGCTGCCCGCCTACGACGCCGCGCTGCAGCTCGACCCGGGCGCCGTCCGTCGCCTCGAGCTCGAGCTCCCCGTGCGCCTGAGCGCCCGGGGTGACGCCGTGGGGGAGGAGGTGGCGGACGCCCTCGCGCGAAGCCCGCGCTTCGATGTCGGGGACGAGGGCTTCGCGCTCGTCGTCGAGGTGACGGCAGCCGGCGGGCGCGTCTGCCTTCGCGACGGGGCCGGCGGTGAGCTCGGCTGTGCGGAAGCGCGCCCGACCACGGATGACGACGTCGCGACGCTCGCCGCGCGCGTGGCCGACGAGGCCCAGCGCGTCCGCTTCACGCCCTCCGTCGACCTCAGCCAAGCCGACATCGGCAGCCTCGATGGGAGCACGCAGTCGCGGCGAGGAGCCCTCGACGACATGCTGGACGAGGCGACGCGCGACGCACGAGGTGCGGGCGCGCCGGGGACGGCGGACTGAGCGCGCCGAGCCGTGCGCGTATGCTTCTCGGCGTGGACCCTCTTCCTCTCCCCGACGCCGAGTCACGCGATGCACGCCTCGCGCTGCACTGGGCGGCGCAGCTCGCGAGCGCCCCGGGGTCGACCCTTCTCGCCGGCGCCCCGGGCTTCGACCACACCACGCTCAGCTTCGATGCGGCGCGCGGGGCGTTTCTGGGCCGCGTCGTCCGGGGACGGCGTACCGGGCTCGAGCTGGCCTCGCTGGTGCTCTTCGTCGAGCGGGCGGGCCGCGTGGAGGCGCGGCTCCCGCTGGCCGGCAAGAACCTCGCGGAGGGCCGCGACTGGCTCGCCACCGCCCTGGGGGAAGAGACCATCGCGCTCCCCGTGCACGACCTGCCGGCGCGCGACGTCGACGCGCCCTTCGCGGCGCCGGGCGCCGGCCATGGGGCGGCCGCGGCGTGGTTCGCCTTCGCGCATGCGGCGCTCGTGCCCCTCCTCGGGCTTCCCACGGCGCGACTCCTCCGCCTCTGGCCGCACCACTTCGACCTGGCGCTCCTCGACGTGATCGACGGCGAAGGTGAAGGCGACCGCTCCGTCGGGCTCGGCTTCACGCTCGGAGGCGGCGCGCTCGACGTGCCCTACTTCTATGCGCTCCCCTGGCCGGTGCCGGCCGAGACGGCCGAGCTGGCGCATGGCCACTGGGAGACCGCCGCCTATGTGGGCCCCTGTCTGCGGGCCGAGGACATCATCGGCGCGGCGGCTCCCAGGGCGCTGGTGACGAGCTTTCTCGCCGAGGCTCGCCGCGCCTCACGTCGGTCCCTCGGCGCTAGGTGCTAGCCCACGAGCGGAACGGCGAAGAGCACGTAGAGCACCGCGAGCGCGATCTGCATCAACGCGAAGGCCGCCGCGGCCCGCACGAAGGCGCCGAAGCTCATGGCCAGGCCATGCTTGTGCATGAGCGTCACGGCCACGACGGTGCTCGCCGAGCCGATGGGCGTGAGGTTGCCGCCGAGATTGGCCCCGAAGATTACGCTCCACCAGAGCCGGTCGTCGCTCAGGGGCACCATGCCCTCCAGGATGCGCGCGAGCATCGCCGCGAGGGGGATGTTGTCCGTGACGGCGCTGAAGCCCGCGGCGCTCACGAGCGTGGCCGCCGTACCGGCCCCCTCCGCCGCGTCGTTGAGCGCGATGATCGCACCGAGGCCCTCGCCGATGAGCGTCAGCACCGCCGCGTGCTCCATCACGTTGATGACGATGAAGAGGAACGCAAAGAAGAGGAGCAGGTCCCAGTCGAGCGTTCGGTAGAAGCGGTCCGCCGTGCCCTTGAAGCGAAGCAGCATGACCAGGCCGAAGGCCATGGCCACGAAGCCCATGCCGAGCGGGTAGCCCGTGACGCTCGACGCCGCGATCGAGACGATGAAGGCCACGAGCATCACGGCGGCGACGACGAAGAAGCCCTGGGACTCGATGCCGTCGCGCTCGTCGAAGCTCATCACCCGTTCGCGCGCCTTCGCCTTGGCGGCCTCTTCCCGCAGGCTCGCGACGCCGTAGCGCTTTGCCCCGAGGAGCAGCGTGAGCGTCGTGGCCACGACCACGTAGCCCGCGGCGACCTCGAAGAAGGTGACGAAGCTGATGCCCGCCGCCGCACCGACGATGATGTTGGGCACGGAGCTGATGAGCGTCAGCAGCCCGCCGACGTTCGTCAGCAGGCCCTCGATGAGCAGAAAGCCGAGGAGCTTGTCCCTGGCGTCGAGCTTCTCGAGGCTCACAGCCGTGAGCGACCCGACGATGATCATCGCCGTCACGTTGTTGAGGAGCGCCGAGAACACGACGGTCATCAGTCCGTAGGCCACCAGCAGGCGAAAGGGATCGCCGCCCGACGCCTTGGTGAGCTTGATGGCGATGAAGGTGAAGAGGCCGGAGCGGCTCGTCACGTCCACGAAGAGGCTCGAGCCCAGGATGATGGCGATGACGCCCCAGTCGATGCCCTGGATGTAGACGGGGAGCGAGAGCTCCTCGCCGAAGACGTTCACGACGGGGCCGAAGGGCAGGATCCCCGTGGCGTGGCCGAGGCCGAGCGAGAGGACCGCGTAGATGCCGGTGATGACCGACTTCTTCGCGTGCAGACGCTCTTCGAGGGCCAGCGTGAGCACCATCCCGACGAGGACCGCCGTGAAGACGAGGGTCACCGCGAAGGACGGCGCGTGATGTGCGTGCGCCGCGAGCTCCGCCGCGGTGCCGACCGGTTCCGACCCCGCCATCAGATCATCAGGAGCGGCGTCGTCACGAGCTCGACGGCCAGCGAGTAGGCGATGCCGTGGAGGGCCAGCCGGTCTTCCTCGAGGCTCGGGAAGACGAGGACGTCGACGTCGTGCTGTTCGGCGATGAGCCGGTAGTCGCTCACGCGATGGCCGCGGAAGACGTGGCTCGCGACATCCACGCGTACGCCGGCCTCGGCGAGGGCCGCCGCAGCGCTCTCGATGTAGTCCTTTGGTTCGCGCAGCAGCTGCTCCATGAGCCGCTCCCGCGCCGTCTCCGTGTCGATCTCCGGGACCTTGGCGATGGCCGCGATGTAGCGCGCGAAGATCTCGTCGTGCTCCACGTGCGTGAGGTGAAGCGTGCCGCCGCTGCGCGTCAGCGCGCAGCCCCAGTTGACGAGCGCGTCGTCGCCGGTGAGCGCGTCGTTGATGACCATCACGCTGTCGGTGCGCGACTCCTTCCAGCCGAGGGCCGGGAACGCCCTGGGGTGTGGCGTGACGAAGACCGGGAGCGGCGTCGCGCGGGTCAGCGCGTTCAGGTACACGCCGAGCGAGTAGGAGTACTTCCAGGCGTCGCTCCGGAGGTTTCGGTACGTCACGACGAGGTCCGGTCGCACCTCGTCCACGAGGCCCAGCACGCCCTCCACACCCTCCCAGGCCCCGGCTCCGCGCACCTCCCACGCGACGTCGCGGCCCTCGACGAGGGGCTCGAGGAGGAGGCGCGTCGCGTCGAGGAAGACCTCCTCGTCCTCGCCCTCGAGGTCCGTGACCACGAGCAGCGTGGCCACCTCCGGCGGCGCGAAGCGAAAGCGCTCCTTGGCGGCCGCGCGGAACACGGACTCGAACTCGTCGACGTTGAGCACGGCGGGAGCATAGACGAGGTCCCGGGCCTCTCGAGCTGCCGGTTGCGACGACCGCCCCGACGTGGGAGCACCGGGCCCGATGGACGAGGCCTCCGAGCAGCAGGCGCGCCGGGGGCCGTCGCGCTGGCGTCTCGCCGCGCTGGTCGCCGTCTTCCTGGGGACCTTCGCGCTCGCGAAGGCCACGGGCGCGACGGAGCGCCTCACCCTCGAGGGGATCCGGAGCTTCATGGATGGCGCGGGCGCGCTCGGCTTCGTGCTCTTCCTGGTCGTCTTCGCTCTCGGCGAGCTCGTTCATGTGCCCGGCGTCGTCTTCGTCGCCGCCGCCATCGTCGCCTACGGCCCCGTGACCGGCGGCCTCGCCGGCTACCTCGGCGCGCTCGGGAGCGTGTCGGTGAGCTTCTTCGTCGTGCGCGGCGTGGGAGGCCAGCAGCTCACGGCTCTTCGACGGCCCTTCATCCAGCGCATGCTCGCGCGCCTCGACGCGCAGCCGGTGCGGATCGTCGCGCTGCTACGCATGGCGCTCTGGATGGCTCCGCCTCTCAACTACGCCCTCGCCATGTCCTCGGTCCGCTTCCGGGACTACCTGGTGGGGAGCGCGCTCGGCCTCGTGCTGCCGCTCATCGCCGCGGCCGTCTTCATCGACGCGCTGCTGAGCTTCGTCGGGTGAGCGCGACGGCCAGCGCGGCGCTCAGGGGGCCTCGCGGAGCTGTCGCTTGAGCTGCTTGGCCGCGAGGGCGTAGCCGCCGTCCGCCCCGTCGAGGAAGTGGAGGTGATCGGCCTCGTGCGTGGTGATCATGCAGGTCATGAGCGCGGCCGGCGCCGCGTGAAGCCCGTAGGCGACGTTCCCCGAGAGGCGCTCTCCCTCGAGCAGGGCCTCCACGGCCTCCTGCTGGTCCTCCGCGAGGTCGAGGACCATGCGCAGCGTCTCGTCGAACTTCCGGTAGTCGCTGTTGGCGACCGTTTCCCGCGCGTAGCGAGACCCGGGGAAGCCGCCGAGGTCCCGCCGCGTCGCCATGAGCCGGCGGCCGGCGGCCGTGATCACCTGGGCCTTCGTGCGCGCGCGCCAGTGCGCTGGCCCGGCCGGGGCGCCGCTCTTCAGTCGCGCCTCCGCGTCGAAGGCCTTCGCGTTGGAAGCGAGCTTCAGGCTCTCCTCGCTGGCCGGCGCGGCGTCCATCCCGGCGATACGCTCGATGGCGCCGACGACCCGCGCGTAGGTCGCCGCCGCGACCTCGGGATCCGGGGAGCGGGCCTGTACCAGGAGGCTCACCACGGCCCCGCGGCGACTCGCGATGGGCTCCCAGCGGCACTCGAAGCCGTCGAAGCTCGCCGCGGCCGCCCCTTCGCTCGCGACGGCCCAGCGAGCGCCCTGCTCGGGGTCCTTGACCCACCGCTCGGCCACGGAGAGCCCGCTGCCGGAGAGCATGGCGAAGACCGCGTGGGGGCTCGCGCGGTAGCGAGCCACGCCGACCTCGTGACCGGCCGCGCGGATCGCCGGCAGTGGGACCACGCCTGCACGGAGCTCGAGCGCGAAGGCGTCACGAGCCCGGCGCTGCAGCTCCCGGAGCGCCGGGCGCACCGCCTCGAGGCAGCTCTCCGGGCAGAGCAAGGTGGCGCCATCGCCGCCGAAGACGAAGGGCAGCTCGATGTCCGGAACGGCGTTTCGCAGCGCCACGATCGACGCGACGCCGAGGGCGTTCACGTGGCGGTAGCGTCCCTCTTCGATCGCCTTCGTCGAGCCCACGACATCCGTGATCACGACGCACCAGTCGTCGGGCGCCGGCACGTAGCGGCGGCGGTCCGTCACGTCCTGGAAGCGCTCGAGGTCCGGCAGCTCGGCGAAGAAGGTCGCGCTCGCCGGAGGGCTCACGACGCGCTCGCGGGCGCTGGAGCACTGGTGCGCTGCCGGAGCACTCGGCGCACGCTGCGGCCGAGCACTTCCGCGCTCGTGGACTCGGGGGTCATGCGGAGCAGGTTGGCGAGCGCCCGTACCATGGAGCGCGCGCTCCGGAAGCGCGCGGCGGGGTCGGGCTGGAGCGCTCGGTGAATCGCCTCTCGCAGCGAGCGAGGGACGTCGTCGCGGTGGGCCTCGAGGGGCGGGACGGCGGCCTGCTTGACCTGCTGCAGCACGTCGAAAGGGCTCTCGGCGTCGAAGAGCTTGCGCTGCGTGAGCGCCTCCCAGAGCACGATGCCCACGCCGAAGAGGTCCGACTGGGCCGAGGGATCGCGGCCGTCGGTGAGCTCTGGCGCGAGGTAGCTCAGCTTGCCCTTCACGATGTCCGGTCGCGTCACGCGTGCCCGGTCCATGGCGCGCGCCAGGCCGAAGTCCGTGAGCTTGATGTGGCCCCGGCGTCCCAGGAGGATGTTCTGCGGCGTGACGTCCCGGTGGTAGACGGGCACCTTCCGACCTTGCCGGTCCACGTTTTGGTGGGCCGCCGAGAGGCCCTTGAGCACCTCGATTCCGATGGCCGCCACGAGGTGCCAGGGTGGAGGCTCGCCGAGGGCGGCATAGCCCTGGCGCCATTCGAGCAGCGTGACGCCGTCGACGAGCTCCGCGACCAGGAAGAACCCGCCGTCCTCGTCGCGGTCGAAGTCGTGGATCTGCACCACGTTGGGGTGCGCGAGCGTCGCCTGGACCCGCGCTTCCTCCACGAACATCTCGACGAACTCGGCGTTCTCCGTGAGCTCGGGCAGGATGCGCTTGACCGCGACGTCCCGCCGGAAGCCATTGGCTCCCCGGGTCACGGCGCGGAATACCTCTGCCATGCCGCCGGTGCCGGCCAGCGCCTGGAGCTCGTATTTGCCCGCGAGGACGCGGCCGACGTCGGGATGACTCACGTCGGCACCCACGGTCTCCACAGTCTCATGGCGCTGGGAGCGTGGCGAGTTCTTCTGCGCTCGCGAGGCAGCGGGCTCCGAGCGACGCGATCGCCTCGGCGGTCCAGGGGGGCTCGGTGGTCCCCACGAGCTGCGGAGCCAGCCAGCCGGCGGCCTCGTCGACGGCCCCGAAGACCCGCGTCGGGTTCACCGGCCGCCCGAGGAGGATCGCCGTGCTGAGGAAGGCGCGCACGGAGACGCCGAGGAGGCCTGGCACGAGGATCACGTGGGCCACACCCCGGCGGTGAAGCCCCCGTCGAGACTGCGCCGCCGTCTCCTCGCGAACCTCGGCCGAGAACTGCGGGCGACCCGCCGCGATGAGGTTCAGAAACCCCGTCCGCTCTGGATGGACGGCGTTCAGGGTGCGCGTCGCCGCCCACACGGCCTGCATGCGCGCGACCGTCGGCGCTTCCCGCCAAACGGCCACCTGCACGTTTCCCGCGTGGAACACCGAGAGGCACGCTTCCCCGTGGACGCGCGTGGGCTCCTTCGCGGCGGAGGGCATGCGCTTCGGAGCCTACGATCTCCCGAGGCGCCGTGTCCGGCGTGCGCTCGTCGTTTTCTGGCGTTCCGGGCGGAGGCCACGCTACGCGCCCGTCATGCGCCGCTCGCTCCTCGCGCTCGTCGGTCTCTCCGTGCTCGGGGTGGCCCTCGGCTTCGCCGTCGGAGAAGCGGAGCGCCGCACCGCCGCCGCGGAGCTGCGTCGGGCGCGCGCGCTTCTCACGCTCCCGCTCGGGGAGGCTCCGGAGCTGAGGGATCTCCCGGCCGCCGAAGCCGTTGAGGCGCTCGGTCGGGCGCGGGCGGCGGACGCCTCGTCGGTGCCCGCGCCCCTCGAGGCCGAGGCCGGGGCGCTGCTCGAGCTTCAGCGCGGCGATGTGCTTCTCGCCGAGGGACACCTGACCGAGGCGCGGCTTCGGGATGGGTGGAACACGCGCCGGCGTGTGCTCGCGGCGGCGCTCGCGCGCTTCTCCGGTCGTTCGAGGGACGCCCGGCGGCACGTGGAGGCGGCGCTGACCCGCTCGCCCGGCAATCCCCGCGCGCTGCTCCTTGCCGCGGACCTCGCCATCGACCGGGGCGACGGCGTCGCCGCGCGCCCGCACCTCGCGCGGCTGGAGGACCGCTTCCCCATCGCGGCGGTGCACAACCGCGTGGGCCTCGCCGAGGAGGCGGAAGGGAACGCCGAGGCGGCGGAGGCGGCCTTTCGGCGCGCCACGATCGCGGACCCTCGCGCCCACGGAGCCTGGTTGAACCTCGGCCGGGTGCTGCGGGCTCGCGCCGCCAGCG
>CALCTH010000169.1 GCA_937893795.1 uncultured Myxococcales bacterium
AAGATCAGCCACAGCGCCAGGAACGCCAGAAACAGCCAGCGCACGAAGCGCCAGGGCCCGGCGTGCGCGCGCTGCGCGAGCCAGCAGGTGCGCCGCCACGTCACGAGCGTCGCGACGGCGGTGAGCGCGAAGAGGCAAGCGCAAGCGAGCACCTCCCCGTTCTAGGACACACGAGGCCTGTTTGGCCACGAGATCCAGACACGGGAGGGTTCATCCTTCGGCATACAGTTCGTTAGATTCGAGGTCAGTCATCGGTTGAATCGATGCCTCTTGAGATCAATCACCCCCGTTTGGCGGCAGTAGCGGACGTGCATCGGCGCTACCGTCAGCGGAGTCGCGCGCGAGAGAGACCAGGCAGAGCCGTGCAAGGCGAGCCGAGCGCAAAGGATGACGGGCTGTTGCGCCGGGCCATGGAGGTCTGTGCCACGGAACCGATCCACCTCTTGGAGTCGATCCAGCCCCACGGGGCGCTCCTGGCCATCGACGAGGAAGGGCGGGTCGTCCGCGTCTCCGCCAACGCCGTCGCCCTCCTGGGCGTGGCACCTGATTCTCTCCTCGGTCGACTGGCCACGGACATCCAGCTCGCGCTGCCCGACGCTCGTCCCGCACCGGCCGAGGACGTCATCAGCCACGACCCGCGGCCCTTCCGCATCAACGGCCGCGACTTTCGAGCGCTCAGCCACCGGGCTGGCAACCTCGAGATCGTGGAGCTCGAGCCGTCGCCTCCCGTCGCCGACGCGCCCGAGCTCCCCGTCCGGGCCGCGTTGAAGGCCCTCGGCGAGACCGAGGACCTCGACGGGCTCCTCGAACGCGTCGCCGTCGTGATGCGGCAGCTCACCGGTTTCGATCGGGTCATGGTCTACCGCTTCGACGCGGAGTGGAACGGTGAGGTGGTCGCCGAGTCCGTGGCCTCGGGCGTCGAGTCCTTCCTCGGTCTCCGCTACCCGGAGTCCGACATCCCGGCTCAGGCACGCGCGCTCTACGCGCGGAGCTGGCTTCGCGTGATCGAGGACGCCGGCTACGCGCCGGTGCCGCTTCTCCCGGAGGTCGAGCCGGGAAGCAGGCGCGCGCTGGACCTCGGCGGCGCGACGCTCCGAAGCGTGAGCCCGGTGCACCTCCAGTACCTGCGCAACATGGGGGTCGCTGCGAGCGCCAGCATCTCGCTCCTCGACCGAGGTCGGCTCTGGGGCCTCGTCGCCTGCCATCATCGACGCCCGCGCCGCCTCTCCTTCGCTTCCCGCGTCTCCATGGAGCTCGTGGGCCAGATGGCCTCGATGCGCCTCGGTCTGGCGCGGGACCGCAGCCGGCTCGCCCTTCGCGAGGCGGCCGAGCCGCGCGTGCTCGCCATCCTCGACCGCGTGGCCGAGGGCATGGATCCCCTCGAGGCCCTCGCCGGCGACACGCCGAGTCTCCTGGGCCTGGTCGAGGCGACGGGTGCCGTCGTCGCCTACGACGGGCGCGTGAGGGCCTTGGGTCGAACGCCGCCGCTCGAGACGCTGGGTCCGGTGTTCGACGTGTTGCGAGCCCGCTTCGAGGCCGGGGAGACACAGGTCGCGCTGCGCTCCCTCGGTGCCGTGATCGACGGGTGGGACGACGACGGCGCCGCCGGGCTCCTCGCCATCGCGCTCACGGGCTCTGGCGATGACTGGGTCGTCTGGCTGCGGCCCTTCGTCGAAGAGGAAGTGCGCTGGGGAGGCGCCCCGGACAAGCGCATCGATCCGGAGAGCGGCGCGCTCTCGCCGCGCAACAGCTTCGCCGAGTGGCGCCAGCGCATGCGCGGCCACGCGACCCCGTTCTCCGAGGGTGAGCGACAGCTCGTGGAGCGCTTTCGCCGTCTCCTCGTCGACCACCTGCTCCGCCAGTCGCGCCAGCTCGCCCGTACCACCCGGGACCTCGCGCAGCGCAACGTGGAGGTCGACTCCTTCGCCTACGTGGTGAGCCACGATCTCCGCGAGCCTCTCCGCGGCATCAGCACCTACGCGAGCTTCCTGCTCGAAGACCTCGACGGCGCGGCCCCGGAGGTGCGCGAGAACGTCGAGCGCATCCACGCGCTCACCACCCGCATGGACCGACAGCTTCGGGGCCTCTTGGCCTTCTCCCGCGCGGGCCGCGGGCCGCTTCAGCGCACCCCGGTCGACCTCGGTGAGCTGGCGCGCGAGGTGTGCCTGCTTCACGAGGCCAGCGCTGCGGAGGCCGGTCTTCGCCTCGTCGTCGAGGACCTGCCGGAGGTGGAGTGCGACCCCGTGGCCGTCCAGGAGATCTTCGCGAACCTCGTCTCCAACGCGCTGAAGTACGCCGCCTCAGGGAGCCGCGTCACCATCGGCTACCTGCCGGCGGGAACGCCGGCGCCTCGGGCCCCGACGCTGCATCCCGAGACCCCCGCCATCTACGTGGCGGATGACGGACCGGGCCTCGAGGAGCGTCACCTGGAGCCGATCTTCGAGGTCTTCACGCGCCTCCGCACCGGGCCCGACGGGACCGGGTGCGGCTTGCCCATCGCGCGCGCCTTCGCCGAGCGGCATGGCGGCTCGCTTTGGGTCGACAGCGCGCCAGGCGCGGGCGCCACCTTCTACTTCACCCTGGGCCGAGCGGACGCCGCATGAGCGACTGGCCGACGGTGATGCTGGTGGAGGACTCCGCCGCCGACGTGGCGGCCCTCAGCCGGGCCTTCCGTCGTTGGCATGGCGACGCTCACGTGCACCAC
This sequence comes from uncultured Myxococcales bacterium, assembly GCA_937893795.1. Taxonomy (GTDB): domain Bacteria; phylum Myxococcota_A; class Polyangia; order Polyangiales; family Houyiibacteriaceae; genus CALCTH01. The sequence continues at coordinate 2,705 of CALCTH010000169.1, forward strand.
GTTGCGGACGGCGAAGCCGCCCTCGCACACTTCCACCAGGTCCACCGCGGCAGGGCGCGTCCGCCCGAGCTCGTGCTCCTCGACCTGAACCTCGGTCGCACCGGCGGCCTCGACGTGCTCGCGGAGGTCAAGGGCGATAGCGCGCTCCGGCGCATTCCCATCGTCGTCCTCACGAGCTCGTTGGCCGAGCGGGACATCGCGGCCGCGTACGGGCTGGGCGCGAACGCGGTCGTGTCGAAGCCCCTCGAGCTGCCCGACCTCTATCGCACGCTCGGACGTCTACTCGACTTCTGGCTTCTCGAGGCCTCGCAATCACGCCCAAGCGCCACAGGAGCGATGTCATGAGTGAGCACGTCGAGTGGAAGATCGCCGTCGTGGACGACAGCCCGGCCGACGGGGCGCTGCTTCGTCGCTACCTCCGCGGCGCCCCCTGGCGGGTGGTGCAGTGCCACCACCTCGACGAGATGCTCGACACGGTGCGGGGCTTCGCCCCCGATGTCGTGCTCCTCGACTACCGGCTCCCGGGCTCCGTCGGCTGGGAACACCTCGAGACGCTCCGGCGCGCCTATCCGGTGGAGGTTCTCGCGGTCGCCGTGTGGAGCGGGCACGGCGACGAGGGCATCGCGACCGAAGCGATGCGCCTGGGCGCGCAGGACTATCTCGTGAAGAGCGAGCTCGGGGCCGTGAGCTGCCGCCGCGCGCTGGCCCAGCTCCTCGAAGGCACCGAGCAGGCGCGTGAGCTGGCGCTTCGCGAGCGCGCACTCCTGCGCGCCAACTACGAGCTCGAACGGGCGAACGAGCAGCTGCACGTGGCGGCGCGGGAGCGGGCGGCGCTCATGGCCATGGTCGGCCACGACATGCGGGGACCGCTCACGAGCCTGACGGCCGTGGCCGACGCGGTGCGCACGGGTCTCGATCCCGAGGCCGTCGGGCGCTTCGACCTCACGATGCACCGGCTGCTGGCCTTGAGCCAGGACCTGCAGAGCCTCGGCCTGCTCGAGGCGGGCTTGCGCCCCGTGGAGGTATCCACGGTCGAGATCGTCGAGCTGGTCGAACGTTTGGTCGGGAGCGTGCGCGTCGGTCCCTACGCGATGACCCATGGCCTGCGCCTCTGGGTAGAGGCACGGAGGCCGCCCGTCGAAGCCCGGGTCGACCTCGGCCGCCTCGAGCGCATGCTCGGCAACCTCCTCGAGAACGCCTGCCGCTTCGCCCGCTCCGAAGTGGCCGTGCGCGTTCACGCCCCGGGCGCGCTCGAGCCCTCCCTCGTGATTCAGGTGGACGACGATGGCCCCGGGGTGCCACCCGCGCGCCGGGACCGCATCTTCGAACGCTATGTGAGCGCGGGTGGGCGTGGACGCGGGACGGGCCTCGGTCTGGCCTACGTGCGCCAGGCCCTATCCGCCGTGGGCGGCAGCGCGCGGGTGGGCGAGAGCCCGCTCGGCGGGGCGCGCTTCACGCTGGTTCTCCCGGAGCTCGACCCGCGACCTTCCGAGCCGTCTCGGCCGACGACGCCTCCGGCGCTTCCCGGCGAGAGAGAGCCGTGAGCGATGCGGCGCCTCTCGTCTTCGGCGAGCAGATCGAAGAGGCTGCGTTCCTGCGAAGCCTGCTCGAGGTCACCCCGGACCTCGTCTATCTCTACGATCTCGAGGCGCGGGCCAACGTCTTCGCCAACCGGCAGCTCGGCGACCTCCTCGGCTACGGGCCGGAGGACGTCGCCGGCGAGGCCGTCAACGAGCTCTTTCATCCCGACGACGTGGAGGCCATCGTCGCCCACCACGCAGCCATGCGCCGCGAGCCGCGTGGCGGGACGCGCTCCCTCACCTATCGGGCGCTGCACCGCGAAGGCACGTGGCGCTGGCTTCGCAGTCGGGACACGGCCTTCGCCGAACGCGAGGGGGCGACGCGACTCATCTTGGGGGTCTGCCAGGACGTCACGGAGGACCGGGCCCGGGAGGACGAGCTCCGCGAGCGTGAGGCGCTCTACCGCATGCTCACGGAGCACTCGCGGGAGCTCGTCTGCCGTCACGCCCGGGACGGTACCTACGAGTACGTATCGCCCGCCTGCACGCAGCTCCTCGGGTACGCGCCCGAAGCTCTCATCGGCCGCAACCCCTACGACCTCTTTCACCCCGACGATCGCTCCCGCATCGAGCGCGGGTCTCACGAAATGGCGAAGGAGGGTGTGCGGCCGGCGGGCGTCATCTACCGCATACGGCACGCGCAGGGGCACTGGGTATGGCTCGAGACGATGACGGAGCCCTTGCTCGACGCCGAGGGCTGCGTCGAGAAGCTCCTCACCACGAGCCGCGACGTGACGCAGCGCATGCGTGCGGCGACCGACGTGGCCAACGAGCGCGCCTTGCTCGAGGCCATCTTCGACGCGCTTCCGGACCCGACGCTGGTCGTCGATCCCCAGCGCCGCGTCGTGCGGCTCAGCCGCTCCGTCACCACGGCCTTTGGCTACGAGCCCGGGGAGCTGCTCGGACGTACCACGGAGCGCCTCTACGCTGACCCCGACTCCTTCGCGAAGACCGGACGCCGCTACTTCCACCCCACGGTGAAGCAAACCAGCGCGAGCTATGCGGAGCGCTACCGCCGCGCCTCGGGCGAGGAATTCGACGGGGAGGCGAGCGCCGGCGTCGTACGCGGGGGCGACGGACAGGTGCTGGGGTACCTCGGGATCATCCGCGACGTGTCCGAGCGCGTGGAGATGCTCCGGGAGCTCGAGCGCGCCAACGCCGAGCTCGAGCAGTTCGCCTACGTGGCGTCCCACGATTTGCAGGCGCCGCTCCGGACCATCGCCGGCTTCAGCGAGCTCCTCGAGGAGGACCACGGCGACGCCCTCGGTCCCGAGGGGCGGGCGCACCTCGCGCGCATCCGCGCCGGGGCGACGCGCATGCGGCAGCTCATCGTGTCCCTGTTGGCCTACTCGCGGGCCGGGAAGCACACGACGCCGGTCGCGCCCGTGGACCTGGGCGCCGTGCTTCACTCGGCGGCGGCAGACCTCGAGGCCGCCCGCGCCGAGGCGAACGCGACGTTCACGCTCCCCGCCGCGGGCGAGGTGCCGAGGGTCCTCGGGGAGGAGACGGGCCTTCGGCAGGTGTTCCGGAACCTCTTCGACAACGCGCTCAAGTTCCGCCGCGCCGACGTCCCCTGTGCGATCGCCGTGCGCGTCGACGCGACCCACAAGGCGCGCGTCGTCGTCGAGGTGCACGACAACGGCGTCGGTATCCCGGAGCCGGACCTCGTCCGCATCTTCAAGGTCTTTCAGCGCCTCCACACCCGCGGAGAGGTCCCGGGCGACGGCATCGGCCTCGCGCTGGTCCGCCGCATCGTCGAGCGCCACGGAGGCGAGGTGAGCGTCGCCTCGACGCTCGGCGAGGGCACGGCGTTCAGCATCCGTCTCCGGCGGCCGGCGTAGTCTTCACCCGCCGGCGGCGGCGCGCTGCGAGCGGCGCTTGGTCCCGTACATGGCGGCATCCGCCCGGGCCATGAGCTCGGCGGCGCCTTCGTGCGCCTCCCCGAGGGCGATGCCGATGGACGCGCGCGGCGTCACGAAGGCACGGCCGACGTCCACCGGCGCGTCGAGAGCGCGAAGGATGCGGTCGCGCACGACCTGTGCGTCCCCAACACCCTCGGCGTCCGGCAGCAGCACCGCAAACTCGTCGCCGCCCAGCCGCGCGGCCAGGTCCGTGTCGCGGACGGCATCGCCCAGGCGTCGGGCGACCTCGCGCAGCAGCATGTCGCCGGCCTCGTGTCCGTTCGAGTCGTTCACGGCCTTGAAGCCGTCCAGATCGGCGAAGAGCACGGCGACGCGGGTGCCGGCTCGCCGCGACATGCGGATGCCCCGGCGGAGCGCTTCGTAGAAGGTCGCGCGGTTGGCCAGGCCCGTCAGCTGGTCGAAGTGCGCGCGCTCGGCGAGGCCTCGCTCGGCGGCCTTGCGCGCGGTGGCGAAGCGGATGGCGCGGCCGAGGATGGCCGGCTCGAGCTCGTTCTTGTCGAGCACGTCCTGCGCGCCGAGCCGGAGCGCCTCCGCGGCGAGGTCTTCGTCGGTGTGGCCGGACACGAGGAGGAGCGGCACCTCCGGCGCGCACCGTGCTAGCCGGCGCACGCCGTCGAAGCCCCGTGCGTCCGGCAGGGACATGTCGAGAAAGACCGCCGCGATGCCCCCCGCCGCCAGCCGCTGCTCGGCCAGTCCGAGGCGCCCGACGTGCTCGACGCATGCTCCGGGTTGAGCGCGCTCCAGGTACGTACGCAGGAGCAGGACGTCCATGGGGTCGTCCTCGACGACCAAGAGCGTGTTGGGCGCGCGGGTCGCGCGCGGCCGAAGCGAGGCCTGGCTCCGGGTGAAGGCCAGCTCCACCAGCTGGCGAAGCTCTTCGGCGTCCCAGGGCTTCTGGAGCACTCCCACGACGGCGCGGTCGACGCTCGGCGTGGTGCGAAGCGTGAGGTCCATGCGGCCGGTCAGGAAGATGAAGGCCGCATGGGGCGCCAGCGTGATGGCCTGCCGAGCAAGCTCCTCGCCGTCCATCCCCGGCATGCCGAGGTCCGTGAGCACGACGTCGAAGGGGCGCTCGCGAATGGCCTCGAGGGCCGCGGCGCCGGAGTCGACCACGCGGAGCTCGAAGCCGAGGTCCCCGCGCACGCGCCGCGCGAGGAAATGGACGGCCGGGTCGTCGTCGACGAAGAGCAACCGGCCGCGCACGGCGGTGCCCCGTGGATCCGATCGGCGACGACGGCGTTCCGGGCGCATGTCCTGGGCTCAACGGATGAGACCTGCTTCACTGAAGGGACCGCCGCTCCGGGGTCCGTGGACGCGGAGCCCTGACCCGGGAGACCCAAAGCTCGGCGTGTCCCTCTTTGGTAGCATCGTCCGCATGGTCTCCCCGGGGATGCTGGCCACCGTCGCGGCGCGTCTGGGTGCGCACGCGCCCTTCGACGCCCTCGACGCCGGCGCGCTCGGCGCGCTCGCCGAGAGCGTCGAGATTCGCTACGCGGAGGCCGGCGAGCTCCTCTTCCGGGAGGGCACGTCCCCCGAGGGGCACGCCTTCCAGGTGCAAAAGGGGAGCATCGCGCTCGAGCGTGGCTTCGACGAAGACGCCGACGCCGAGCCCGTGCTCGTGGCCCTGGCGGACGAAGGCGACCTCGTCGGGTTCCGCGCGCACCTCGCGAAGCGAAGCTACGCCGCCACGGCCACGACGCGGGAGCCGAGCCTCCTCTACGTGATGCCGGTGGCGGCCCTCGACGCACTCATGGAAGGCAACCCGGCCCTCGCCGGGCGCCTGGCGGCCACCTTCGCGGCCGACGCCCCGCTCCGCGGCGAGGCCCTCGCCTCCGCGGTGCGGCACTCGCGCGTGTCGCGTCCCCCACCGCGCGGCTCCGTACCGCCCGGCCGCTCCTCGCAGCCGCCCAGCCCGCTCCCGGCGCTCTCGCTCTTCGACGAGACCCGGAACATCGAGCCCATCCGCGATCTCGTGACCTGCCCGCCGGAGGCGAGCGTCGCCGAGGCGGCGCGGGCCATGGCTGCCCGGAACGTGGGCTCCATCCTGGTGCTCGACGACGGACGCCGACCCATCGGCATCCTCACGGATTCGGACCTTCGAAAGCGCGTCGTCGCGGCGGAGCGCGTGCCCGCGACCACGGCGGTGAGCGAGGTCATGAGCGCGCCCGTGACCACGGCGCCGGAGGGCGAGAGCCTCGCGCGCGTGCTCGAGCGGCTCCTCGGTCGTCGCCTCAAGCACCTGGTCCTGACCGAGGACGGGACGCCGTCCACGGCGGTCACGGGCGTGCTCAGCGAGCACGACCTGCTCACCGCGCACGGGAACCTGCCGACCGTGGTCTTGAGCGACCTGCGCCGCGCCCGCGACCGACCGGCGCTTCGGCGAGCCCGGGACCGGGGCGAAGCCCTGCTCCAGCAGTACCTCGACGCCGAGATTTCCATGGCGCTCATCGCCTCCATGGCGACGGCCATGAACGACCGCCTCATCCGCCGGGCCCTCGCGCTGGCGACGGCCGCCGACGCCGAGGCCCACCCCGAGCCCCTGCCGGCCTTCGCCTGGCTCTCGCTCGGCAGCGAAGGCCGGGGCGAGCAGCTCTTGCGGACGGACCAGGACAACGCCCTCGTCTACGCCGACCCCGCCGAAGCCGTCGACGCCGCCGCTCGGAAGACGCGCTTCCTGGCGCTCGGCGAGCACGTGGTCTCGACGCTGGACGCCGCCGGCTTCGTGCGCTGTCCCGGCAACATCATGGGCTCCAACCCGGAGCTCTGCCTTTCGCTCACGGAGTGGAAGGAGAAGCTCGGCACGCTCATCCGGGTGCCAGAGCCCATGGCGCTGATGGAGGCCTCGATCTTCTTCGACCTCAGGTACGCGGGCGGGGACGCCACGCTCCCGGCGGCGCTGCGTGTACATGTCCACGAAGAGACCCGCGAGGCGCCGCGCTTCCTCTCCTTCCTGGCGCGGAACGCGCTGCAGAACCCGCCGCCGCTGAGCTTCTTTCGGGGCTTCATGGTGGAGCGCTCCGGCACGCACGAGGACCGCTTCGACGTGAAGGCGCGCGCGATGATGCCGCTGGCCGACGCGGCGCGGGTGCTGGCCGTGGACGCCGCCCTCGAGGAGGTCGGCACGGCCGCCCGCTTCCGGGCCCTCGGCGCACGGGAGCGCAAGAACGCGGACCTCTACGAGGAGGCGGCCCTCGCCTACGAGCTCTTGATGCGCCTTCGGGCCCGGAGCGGTCTCGCCCAGGGCGACAGCGGGCGCTTCCTCGAGATCGAGGCCATGGGGAAGCTCCAGCGCCAGGCCCTTCGCTCGACCTTCGCCGTGATCGACGACGTACTGACGGTGCTCATGGCCCGCTACCGAACGGATCTGCTGAGGTAGCCGTGGCGCTCCCGGCCTGGTGGTCCCGGCGCCGCATGCGCCACGCGCCCGCGGAGGCGGTGCGGGCGTACGCCGAGGGCTTTGCGCCGGCGCCCTCCCGGACACCCTGGCGCGAGGCGCGCTTCGTGGTCTTCGATACGGAGGCCACGGGTCTCGACATCGGCGCCGACCGACTCCTCTCCATCGCCGGCGTGGGCATGCGCGGTGACGTCGTGGTGCTTCGCGACTCCTTCGAGTGCCTCGTGGCGGGGGACCGGGTGGGGGCGGATGCCGCGCCGGTGCATGGGCTCGTGCCGCAGGACCTCGACGGCGGCGCCGACGAGGAGAGCGCGGCGCTCGACTTCCTCGGCTACGTGGGTGGCGCCATTCTCGTCGCGCATCACGCGGCCTTCGACGTCGCCATGCTGGACCGCTGCCTCGCCGCGGGCGGCGGTCGCCTGCTGAACCCGGTGCTCGACACCGAGCATCTCGCCCGGCGGCTGAAAGCCGGAGGCTCGCCGGGGCGCCTCGCCCGCGAGCCCCGCGTCTCCCTCGACGTGCTGGCTGCTCGCTATGCGCTGGAGACGCCGGCCCGGCACACGGCCGCCGGCGACGCGCTCCTGACGGCCCTCGCGCTTCAGCGCTTGCTCCACGCGGCCGAGGCGCGCGGGCTGGCGACGGTCGGCGACCTCCTCCGCAGGTGAGGACACGTCGTTGCTCCATCGCCGCGTCGAAACGGCACAATGCTGGGAACCGGCGGCGACCTCTGGCATAGGCTGCTCAGCATGAGCGACCCGAAGAACCCGATTCTCGTTTGTCCCCGCCGTCGCGCCTTCCTCCAGCGCTCGGCGACCGCCGTGGGGGCGGCGACCCTCCTCCCCGTCCTCACGACTGCCTGTGGTGGTGGCGGCGGTGGCGGCACCGGTGAGGAGGAGAGCAGCGGCGGGGAGAGCGGCGGCTCCTTCCCCGTGGCCCTCGCGGACGTGCCGGAAGGCGTCACGCTCTTCGAGGATGACCAGGTCTTTCTCGTCCGCGGCCCCGCGGGCATCGGCGCGATGAGCGCCGTATGCCCCCACGCTGGCGGGCCCCTCTACGTGGACGGCGACGAGATCGCCTGCGAGTGGCACGCGAGCAAGTTCGCCTTCGATGGAGCGAACACCGCGCCCCCCGCCAGCGAGCCCCTCGGCTGGCTCCCGGTCAGCGTCGAGGGCGGCATGGTGAGCGTCGACTTCGACGGCGAGGTCGCCGTCGGCACGTTCACCGCCGTCTGAGCCGCGCACGCAACTGAGCGCGAGCCACGACGAAGGGGGTGCATGCCGCGCCTCCTCGTCGCCCGCCTTCTCCTCCCCGCCGGCGCGTGGGCCCTCTCGTGCTCGGGGGGATGCGCCACGGCCGGAGCCTCCACGGCGGCCTCGGCGCTCAGCGACGCCGGCGCGACGGCGCTGGCCGAGGGCGCCCTCGACGAGGCCGAGGCCCGGCTCCGTCTGGCCCTCGAGTACCAGCCCACGCTGGCCGAAGCCCACGTGAACCTCGGCCTCGTCGCGCTGGCGCGGGGCGACCTCGAGGGCGCCGAGGCGTCGCTTCGGGTCGCGCTTCGCCTGGACGAGGACTCCGAAGAAGCCTGGCAGAGCCTCGGCGTCGTGCGCCTCGGCCGCGGCGACGAGGAGGGCGCCCGACGGGCCTTCGAAGCCGCGCTGGCCATCGACCCGGGGCTGCTCGGCGCGCGACGGAACCTCGCGGACCTGTGGCTGAGGCGCGCACGCTACGGAGAGGCACGCGCGCAGCTCTTTCGGGTGCTCGCGCTCGCGGCTCCCGGAAGCGAGGACGCGCGCCGCGCCGGCGCCCAGCTCGCCTGGTGCGAGCTCCGCCTGGGCCGGCCCGCTGCGGCCAAGGCCCGGGCGGATCGCGTGCTGGGACCTTTCCCGGACGACCCCCATGGACGCCTCGTGCGGGGAGCCCTCCGCGCGGAGGCCGGAGACTTCCCTGGCGCGCGCGAGGACCTGCGGGCGGCCGAGGGCCACGTCGACACGGCGCCTCATGCGTCGCTCCGGCTGGCGGCACTGCTCGTGGCCCACGGCCGCCTTCGGGAGGCCGCCCCACGCGTCCGCGCGCTCCTCCGGCGCCGGGCGCAGGAGCCCGCCGTGCGCCTCGTGGCCGGCTGGTACGCCTTGGGCCGCGTGGACGTGGCGACGTCCCGGACCCACACA
>CALCTH010000170.1 GCA_937893795.1 uncultured Myxococcales bacterium
GAAGAGCACCCGAAGCCCCTCGCAGGCAAGAGCGTGGCCGTCGTGCTCGAGAAGGCGTCCACGAGGACGCGCCTCTCCTTCGAGGTCGGCATCCACGAGCTCGGTGGGCTCCCCATCGCGCTTCTCGCCAAGAGCACGCACCTCGGCCGCGGTGAGCCCATCTCAGACACGGCGCGCATGCTTTCGGGCTTCGTGCACGCGGTGGTCTTCCGGACCTTCGCCCAGAGTCGCCTCGAGGAGCTCGCAGGGGCGTCTCGGGTGCCCGTCATCAACGGGCTCACCGACGCCTTTCACCCCTGCCAGCTCCTCGCGGACCTGATGACGGTGCGCGAGGCCTTCGGAACCCTCGCGGGGCGGACCATCGCCTACGTCGGCGATGGCAACAACATGGCGCACAGCTGGATCCTGGCGGCGGGCCTCACGGGGCTCCGGCTCCGGCTGGCCTGCCCCGCCGGCTACGCGCCGGACGAGGCCGTGCTCGACCGGGGCCGGGCGCTCGGCGCGGACGTGCGGGTCGTCCAGGACCCGCGGGAGGCCGCCGCGGGCGCGGACGTGGTCACGACGGACGTCTGGGCCTCGATGGGCCAGGAGGACGAGCAGCGCGAGCGCGCCGAGGCCTTCGCGTCCTTCACCGTCGACGCACCGCTCATGGGCCTGGCCCAGCGCGACGCCATCTTCCTGCACTGTTTGCCCGCCCATCGCGGCGAGGAGGTCAGCGCCGAGGTCATCGACGGGCCTGCCTCGCGGGTCTTCGAAGAGGCCGAGAATCGGCTTCACTCACAAAAGGCTCTCCTCGAGCACCTCGTTGCTCCGGCCTGAGAGGAGGCGCCGGCTTTGCCCGGGGCCTGGCGCTGAGTATCGTCGCTCGTCGAGGTGGCGCAGGGCGTGAACGAGTCGCGGATCCCGAAGCTGGTGCAGGAGGTCGACCTCACCGCGCTTCCCATCGATCCCCTCGATGGCTTCGTGCTCTCCCGTGTCGACGGGATGTCCACGCTCGAGGACCTCTCCGACGCGACCGGCGTGTCGCTGGAGCGCGTCACCAGCATCCTCGAGAAGCTCGCCGGTCTCGGCGCCGTGACCTGGGGAACACCCGCGCCTCCGCGGCCACCGAGCCGGATGCCGCCCTTGCTCGGGACCCCCAACGCGAAGCGATCGACCGGGCGGCCCCCCGCGTCCTCGCCCACGAACGACACGCCGCGGCGGGATCCCGGGAGGCCGAAGCGCCCGTCCGGGACCCGCACGCCCGCGGACCTGGAGGCCCCCACGGACTTCGGGTTGCCGAGCCTCGACGACGACTTCGGCCTGCCTTCCCTCGACGGCGCCCTCTCGGGTGGCGCGAAGGGGTCGGACGCCGCAACCGAGGCGAGCCTCGACGGTGCCACGCCGGCCGCGGCGCCGGGGGATGCCGAGAAGCCGGACGAGGCGCCCGACGCGGACCACGCTCGACCGCCGGAGCGCCGCCCGAGCGAGACACCCGCCGCGCCCGCCGACGAGGCGAGCTCCGCCGGCCACCGGACGCGCATCGCGACGCCTCCCCCTCAGCCTCCGGCGGAGCCTGCGTCGCCCCGCGCGCGCCCCTCGTCCCCGCCGGCGGCCACGCACGCGTCGTCTCCGGACCTCGGCGGGGGAGCGGTCGCCCTGGATCCCGGGAGGCGCGCGCAGCGCAAGGACCTCTCCGCGCGCCACGAGGACCTCGACCACTACGCGATCCTCGGGGTCCCCCGAAGCGCCGAGAAGAAGGTCATCCGCGAGGCCTACTTCCGCCTCTCGAAGCAGTTTCATCCGGACACGCTCTATGGAAAGGAGCTCGGCTCCTACAAGGTCAAGATGGAGCGCGTCTTCAAGCGCCTCACCGAGGCCTACGAGGTGCTCGGCAAGAAGAAGCGGCGAGGGCCCTACGACGAATACCTCGCGTTGAAGGACCAGACCGCGGCCATCCAGAACGATCTGGCGCAGGGCGCCGTCGTGGCCGAGCGCGTCGCCACGGCATCGCGTCCGCCGCCGGCTCTCGGCGACGACGAGGTGGTCATCGAGGGGGACACGGAGGCCGACGAGACCCCGTCCGAGATGCCCGCCGCGACGGCCAAGACGCCGAGCCTCGACCCGGAAGCGCGCCGGCGCCGTGCCCGCGATCTGCTCGAGCGGCGCCTACGGGGGGCGACCGGGCACCGGCGTCCGGCCTCCGAAGAGGTCGACAGGCCTGCGACCAGCAAGGAGCAGGTGCTCCGGCGCCTGACGAATTCCCTTCGGGACGCCGCCAAGCTCACCGGGGGAAGCGGTCGCTACGAGTCCTACGTTCGCGCGGGCGATACCGCGATGGAGAAGGACGATCTCGTCACCGCCGTCAACAGCTACCGGCTGGCCCTGGCCATGGTGAGCGACCCCGACCCCGAGGTCGTCGAGCGCTACGAGGCGCTCCGGATTCGCCTCGCGACGCAGATGGCCGTGAGCTACGAGCGTCAGGCCCGCTACGAGGAGCAGAGCGGTCGCTTCGAGGAAGCCGCGCGGAGCTGGCTCAAGGTCGTGGACGGGCGGCCCGACGAGGTCCCCCCGCTGCGCCGAGCCGCGAGTGCCCTCCTCAAGGCCGACGGGGACCTGAGAAAGGCCCGCGATCTGGCAAAACGCGCCGTCGAGCTCGCCCCCGACGACATTCGGGGTCACGAGCTACTGGCACGGGTATTCTACGCCGCGGGCATGAGCGCGAGCGCCATTCAGCAGCTCCAGACTGCCGCCAAGCTGGACCCCACCAACAAAACCGTGAAGAATCTGCTCGCCGAGATGAAGTGAGTGGTCCCAAGGGGTTGCTCAGGTCGTAGCGGCAGCTGGGGTGCGTCGCCTTCGAGGCGACGCGCGAGCCCCATCGGACGGGATTGAGCTTCCATGGACAAGGTCATCGGGATCGACCTCGGCACGTTCAACTCGTGCGTCGCCGTCGTCGAAGGAGGTACCCCGGTCGTCGTCGCCAACCGAGGGGGATACAAGGTGACGCCCTCGATGGTTGCCGTCACCGAAGCCGGCAAGCGCCTCGTCGGGCACATCGCCAAGCGTCAGGCGGTCACCAACGCGGAGAACACGGTCTACGCCGCGAAGCGGCTGATCGGCCGCAAGTTCGACAGCCCGCAGGTCAAGAACTCCATCACGACGGCGCCCTACCGCATCGTCGAGGGGCCCCACGGCGACTGCCGCATCCAGCTCCGGGACCGCGTCTATTCGGTCCCCGAGATCAGCGCGATGGTGCTGCAGGAGATGAAGATGATCGCCGAGGACTACCTCGGCCACGAGGTGAGCAAGGCCGTCGTGACGGTCCCGGCGTACTTCAACGACGGGCAGCGCCAGGCGACCAAGGACGCCGGGCAGATCGCCGGCCTCGACGTGATCCGGATCATCAACGAGCCCACGGCGGCCGCGCTCGCCTACGGCTTCGGCAAGAACATCGACCGCACCGTGGCCGTCTACGACCTCGGCGGCGGCACCTTCGACATCTCCATCCTCGAGATCAGCTCGAGCGGCGTCTTCAAGGTCGTCAGCACGGCCGGGGACACCTTCCTCGGCGGTGAGGACTTCGACCAGCGCATCATCGACTGGCTCGTGGCCGGCTTCCGGGAGGAGCACGGCATCGACCTGCGCCAGGACCGCATGGCGCTCCAGCGGCTCAAGGATGCGGCCGAGAAGGCCAAATGCGAGCTGAGCGCCGTCGTGGAGACGGAGGTCAATCTCCCCTTCATCATCTCCAGCGCCCGTAACGAGGCGCTCCATCTCCAGCGGCTCCTGACGCGCTCGCAGCTCGAAGACCTCACCCGGGACCTCGTCGAGCGCACGCTTCAGATCTGCGAGATGACCCTCGAGGAAGCCGGCCTCGAGAAGGACGAGGTCGAGGACGTCGTGCTCGTCGGCGGCATGACGCGCATGCCCAAGGTGCAGGACGCGGTCCGCACCTTCTTCGAGCGCGAAGCGAGCAAGGGCGTGCACCCCGACGAGGTGGTGGGTCTCGGCGCCTCGATTCAGGGCGCGGCCCTCGTCGACGACTCGCCCGAGATGGACATGGTCCTCCTCGACGTCACGCCGCACACGCTCGGCATCATGGTCGTCGGCGGGTACTTCGAAGAGCTGATCCCGCAGAACACGACGGTCCCGACGAACCGTTCGAAGCTCTTCACGACGGTGCGCGAGAACCAGACGGCCGTGAAGATCCTGGTGCTCCAGGGCGAGTCCCGGCGCGCGGACGAGAACGAGCTCCTCGGCGAGTTCATCCTCACGGGCCTGCGCCGGGCGCCGGCGGGTCAGGTCGAGGTCGAGGTCACCTTCGAAATCAACGCCGACGGCATCGTCAGCGTCCACGCGAAGGATGTCGAGACCGGCAAGGAGCAGTCGATCACCGTGACCGCCACCAGCGGGCTCACCGGCGACGAGATCGACGACATGATGCGCGAGGCCCAGGACTACGCCGTCGCGCGACGTCAGGACGAGCAAGCCGAGAGCACGAAGCAGGAAGCCGAGACGCTCATCGCCGAAATCGAGCGCCTCTTCCCGGAGGTCGAGTCGGTCGTGGCCGGAAGCGACTTCGGCCGCGACGCCATCGACAAGGCGCGGGGCGTCGTGGACAAGGCCCGGGAGCTGATGGAGCGCGGCGACACGGCCGGGCTCAAGGAGCAGATCGAGGCGCTGGCTCGAACGCAGCGCATGTTCAAGGGCGTGGTCGGGAAGACCGCCTGAGGTACACCCAGCCGGGAGCGTGATGAGCGAGGAGCGCGACGAGGACGGCGCGCCGCGCCAAGGCGGCACGACGACTCAGGCCGGCATGCCCGCACCTGCGCCGCTCCCCCTCGACCCGCCCCGGCGCCGGCGTCGCCCCGAGAACCGCGTGACCATGGAATTCGGGGGGCCGCCGCTGCGCCTCCCGGAGGATCCCGCCGTGCCGGATCGGGCCGAGCTCGGTCTTCCGCCGGAGGATGTCGACGCGCCTCTCGCCCTCGACCTCCCCGACGCGCTCGGCGACGACGGCGCCCTCGGTCTCGTCGACCGCACGCGACCCTCGGAGCCCGCCCTCGACCTGGCGAGCGAGATGCGCGAGCGCTTCGCCCTGGACGATTTCACCGGGGCCTTGCGCGCCGCGGAGCTGGTGCTCGGTCGGCGCCCGAAGGACCCCGAGGCCCGGCGCATCGCCGACGAGAGCCGAGAGCAGCTCATTCGCATCTACGGCTCGAGGCTCGGCGGGCCCGGGGCACGCCTCGCGCTCTGCGTCGACGAGAGCGAGATTCGCTGGCTCGGGCTCGACCACCGCGCAGCGTTCCTCCTGAGCCGCGTCGACGGCGAGAGCCGCGTCGAAGAGCTCATCGACGTCAGCGGCATGCCGCGCATGGAGGCGCTGAAGACGCTCTGCGAGCTCGCCGACATGGGCGCCCTCCGCGTGGCCTGAAGGTCGAGGAGACGGTCGCCCGCGTGCGCGACACGTACTAATCTCGGCCGCCCATGGCGGACGCTCCGAAGAAGATCGTGCTCGCGTACAGCGGTGGCCTCGATACGTCGGTCATCCTTCACTGGCTCATCGAGCGCTACGGCGCCGAGGTGGTCGCCTACTGCGCCGACGTCGGGCAGGGCGAGGAGCTGGACGGCCTCGACGCGAAGGCCCGCGCGAGCGGCGCGAGCCGCTGCGTCGTGAAGGACCTGCGGGAGGAGTTCGTCCGCGACTTCGTCTTTCCGATGCTGCGGGCAAACGCCATCTACGAAGGCGACTACCTCCTCGGGACGTCCATCGCCCGTCCCTGCATTCAGAAGGGCATGATGGAGCTCGTCGCCGAAGAGGGCGCCGACGCCATCGCCCACGGCGCCACGGGGAAGGGCAACGACCAGGTGCGCTTCGAGCTCACGGCCATGGCCATGGAGCCGAGTATCCAGGTCATCGCGCCCTGGCGCACCTGGGATCTGAAGTCCCGGAGCGACTGCATCGCGTACTGCGAGCGCCACGGCATCGCCGTCGAGGCCACGGCGGAGAAGCCCTACTCCATGGACGCGAACGCGCTCCATATCAGCTACGAGGGCGGCATCCTCGAGGACCCGTGGCGCGAGCCGGATCCGGCGATGTTCCGCTGGACCGTCGATCCCGCGGCAGCGCCGGACACGCCCGACTACGTCGTGATCCGCTACGAAGCCGGCAATCCCGTGGCGGTCGACGGCCAGGAGCTCACGCCCCACGCGCTCCTGACGCACCTGAACGAGCGCGGCGCGCGTCACGGTGTCGGACGCCTCGACATCGTCGAGAATCGCTTCGTGGGGATGAAGAGCCGCGGCATCTACGAGACGCCGGGCGGCACCATCCTCCACAAGGCACATCGTGCGCTCGAGTCGATCACGCTCGACCGCGAGGTCATGCGCATCCGCGACGGCCTGGTGCCCGAGTACGCCACGCTCGTCTACCGCGGCTTCTGGTACGCGCCGGAGCGCGAGATGCTCCAGGCCATGGTCGACGCCACGCAGGAGGACGTGACCGGCGAGGTGCGCATGAAGCTCTTCAAGGGCTACAGCTCCGTGGCCGGGCGTCGCTCCGAGCGCACGCTCTACGACGAGCAGACGGTGACCTTCGAGGCGGACGACGTCTATCATCAGGGCGACGCGACCGGGTTCATCCGCCTCAACGCGCTTCGGCTGAGGCTCCGGGCCCTCCGCGACCGGCGCTGACACGGCCCCGGGAGCGCGGCGGCGAAGGCTGGAGTGCGCGTCACCTTGCCGGCCCCCGCCGCGCCCCAGTACCTTTCGGAGGTCTCCGCATCCGTGGACGGTGCGGCGGACGAGGCGTCTTGGACGAACCAGGTACCGTTGCGTTGGCCGTGACCCTCGGGCTCGGCCTTTTCTCGGGAGTGCTCGTCGCTACGGCGGCGGCCGGTCTCTCCGCGCTCGGGGTGGACCGCCTCCAGGCGCTGGCCGACGACGGTCACCGCGAGGCGCGCCGGGTCTCGAGGCGCCTCCTCACGGTCCGGGCCCGGCTCCTGCTCGGACGCGTGCTCGCCGTCACGCTCTCCGCCGCCGCGGCCGTGACGCTGGCGCGGCCCCTCGGGCCCGCCCAGGCGCTGGCCGGCGTGCTCGCGGTGGCCCTCGGCTACGCCTTCGTCGCGGAGGTGCTGGCGGCGCTTGCCCGGCGGCGGCCCGAGGTCTTCGGCCTCGGCCTGCTCCCCTTCCTTCGGCCCGTCGAGTGGCTGCTGGCACCCCTGGCCGTGCCCATCGTGGCCGTGAGCCGCGTCGCGCAGCGTCTGCTTCCGGCCCCCGAGGCGCAGGAGGACGTGGCGGCGCGCGCCGCGCTCCCCCTCGTCGAGCGAAGCGCCAAGCGCGGAGAGCTGGCCGGTGAGCAGGTGCGGCTGCTTCGGAACGCCCTCGAGTTCCGCGGCACCATCGCCCGGGAGGTCATGGTCCCGCGGACGCAGGTCGAGGCCTTCGAGATGGCGACGCCGCTCGAGGAGGTCCTCGAGCGCATCGTCGAAAGCGGTCACTCCCGCTACCCGGTCTTCCGGGGCCGCATCGACCACGTCGAAGGCATCCTCTACGCGAAGGATCTCTTTCGCCGCCTTCGCGAGGGTGGCGTCCTCGGCGGCGAGGGGCTGGCGGCGCTCATCCGCCCCGCGTTCATGGTCCCGGAGACCATGCGCATCGACGAGCTGCTCCGCGTCATGCAGTCGCGTCGCTTCCATCTCGCCGTGGTGGTGGACGAGTTCGGCGGCGCCGCGGGCATCGTCACCCTCGAGGACATCCTCGAGGAGATCGTGGGCGAAATCGAGGACGAGCATGATCCCTCGCTCCACCGCATCGACCGGCGTGCCGACGGCCACTACGTCGCCGACGCCTCCATGAGCCTCTATGACCTGCAGGAGATGATCGGGGGCGACCTCGCGCCGCACGCGGTGGAGGCCGACTCGCTGGGCGGGCTCATCGTGGAGGCCTCCGGCCGCGTACCCGCGGAGGGGGAGCCGCTGCGCCTCGGGGACTTCGACGTGCGTGTGCTGGCCGCCGACGACCGGCGGATCACGCAGGTCGAGATCATCCGCGGCTCGGGGCCGACGCCCGACGGCTCCGTCGCCGAAGCCAGCTGAGGGCGCTCGGCGGGGGTCCCGGGCGCTCCGAGGGCTCAGATCCGGACCGTGTCCTGCACGATCTCGGCGCCGTCCATGCGAGGTCGGACGATGGTGTAGTCGGCGACGGAGCCGGCCGGCGACGCGCCCACGGAGCCGACGTTCACGACCCGCTGGTCGCCGAGGTCCCGGAGAAAGGGGACGTGCGTCGCGCCGCAGACCACGACGTCCGCCACCTCGCTTCCGAGGAGGATGCGCAGCATCTCGTCGTCGAGGTCGTGGCTGAGCTCCGCCATGGGATCCCGCGGCGCTCCGTGAGCGGCCACGATCTCCGCGCCGTCGATGAGCGGAAGCCGCAGCGTGTCCGGGAGCCTTCGGAGCTGCTCGATGACCAGGTCACCGAGCTCGTCCCGGGTCGCGCGGAAGCGTGCCAGGCGCTCCTGCTCCTCGGCGCTCGCGCCCGCGGGGACGCGGAGGCTCTCCGGGTCCACCTCGACGAGAGCCCGGTCGCCGAGGCCCTTCGTGCAGCGCGCACCGACCTC
Source organism: uncultured Myxococcales bacterium (assembly GCA_937893795.1). Taxonomy (GTDB): domain Bacteria; phylum Myxococcota_A; class Polyangia; order Polyangiales; family Houyiibacteriaceae; genus CALCTH01. The sequence continues at coordinate 8,600 of CALCTH010000170.1, forward strand.
CTGGAGCCGGCGCCACGTCGCGAGCGGGGCGTCCCCGCCGAGGAGAAGGTCCCCGGTGACCACGATTTGCGGCACCGCGAGGCGCCGGAGCTCCGCCAGCACGACCTCCAGCGCTCCCAGGTGACCGTGGACGTCGGAGAGAAACGCCACCGGCTGCGCGGCCGGGGGTAGGGTGCGGCCCAGGAGGCTCATTCGTGCTCCCTTCGTCGGTTCATGGCGCTCACCATGGATCGCCTCGCGCCGGGCGCCACGAAGTCGCCGCGCACCCTCGAGACGCCGTACGCTGCCCTCATGGCCGCACCCCCTTCGGGCCCGATGAAGCCGCTGGCGCGCGCGCGCCGCGGGGCCCTTCGTCCCGCGGGCGGACACCTGGTGCTGGACCGGGTCGCGGAGGAGCTGCTCTTCGCCTTCGCCGAGCGCATGAGCGAGGGGACGCTCCGCGAGGAGGGCACGGAGGGTCCACGCTTCGACGGAAGCACCATGCTCACGGTGGACTTGCAGCGCCTCGCGCCCCATTGGCGGGAGCCGCTCGACGCCGCCGGACGGGCGCGCCTCGCGTGCGCGGTGGAAGGGTCGGTGCGCGTGCGGCTTCGAGCGCTGCGGCTCGCCCGGGCGGACGTGGTCCATCGGCTACCGGGACGTGCGCTGGGGCGCGCCTCCGTGGCCACGTCGGTGCGGATCGTCGACGACCAGCTGCACGTCGACGTCGACCTCGAGGTGCCGCTCCGCCTATTCTCGCGCCGCGCGCTCGGCTGAGCTCCGCGCGCCGCGCGGCCGTCGCGGCCGTGCGCCATGGCGAAGGGATGGCACTGGCAGCGAGACGGCGGAGGGTGCGGGACTGACGGGCGGGGACGAAGACTCGCGCCCCGGCGGCGGGGACGTGATCCACGTGCTCTTCGGCGCGGATGGTGGCTACCGGCTCACGACCCCGGAGCCCGCTGGCGAGGCGCCGGCAGGCCCGGACGCTCCGGCACCGGCCGGCGACGACCCGCTGGCGGACCTCTATACGCGCGAGGAGGTTGCGCGGCTCTTCGGTCTCCCGGAGGGGAGGCTCCGCTACTGGCATCGCAGCGGATTCCTCGCCCCCTCGGCGCGCCGCGGGCGCCGCCGCTTCTACACCTTTCAGGATCTCATCGGGCTCCGCGCCGCGAAGGGTCTTCTGGATGCCGGTCTTCGCCTCGCCGACGTGCGGGCGAGCGTCGAGGCCATCCGGGGTGCGCTGCCGCGTGTCGTCCGGCCGCTGAGCGAGCTCCGCGTCGTGGCCGAGGGGCGCGCGATGCTCGTCCGGGACGCCGAGGGGACCTTCGAGCCGACCACCGGCCAGCTCGTCCTGGACTTTCGCGTGGAGGCGCTGCGCGACGACGTGGTGGCCGCGCTGCGCCGCCAGCCGACGGAGGCGGAGCGGCGGAGCGCATACGACCGCTACCTCGAAGGGTGCCGCCTCGACGAGGACGCCGCGACGCACGCAGCGGCGGAGGCGGCCTATCGCGAAGCGCTGCGCCTCGACCCGACGCTGGCCAACGCCTTCACGAACCTCGGCAACCTGCGCTTTCGTCAAGGCGACGAGACCGGCGCCGAGGCGCTCTACCGGCAGGCGCTGGCGGTGGACCCGCAGCAGCCGGAGGCGCTTTACAACCTGGGCTTCTTGGCCCTCGACGAGGGGCGTGCGGAGGAGGCGATCCCGCGCTTCGAGGGCGCCCTCGCCGCGGATCCGGCCTTTGCCGACGCACACTTCAATCTGGCCCTCGCCTACGAGGCGGTGGGCCGCCACGGCGACGCGCGGCCGCATTGGGAGACCTACCTGACGCTCGAGCCCGCGGGGGCGTGGGCCGAGGTCGCGACCCGGCATCTCGAGAAAGGCTAGCCAGAAGCGCGAAGCCGGAGGAGCGCGGCCTCGGCCGCGGGGTCGCCGGCGCGCACGGCCAGGACGCGCTCCCAGGCGTCGATGGCCTCCCAGCGGTTGGCGAGGTCTTCCTCCCAGGCTCGCGCCAGCGCCCGCAAGTGCTCGAGGCGCGCCTCTCCTCGCGATGCCTCCGCGAGGCGCGCGAGGAGCGCCACCCGGGCGTCGTGGGCGCCGGCGGCGGTCAGCGCCGCGAGCTGGGCGCGCTGGTCGGCCGCGTCGCCAGTCATCGCCGCGAGGCGTGCGAAGAGTGGTGCTGCCTCCGCCGGTCGATGCAGCGTCTCGGAAAGGAGCCGCGCCCGGCGACGGAGCAACCGCTCGGCGGCGGCGCGGTCCAGCGTCGCCGCGAAGAGCCGCTCCAGCGCCACCTCGAGGTCCTCCGCCCGCCCGGTGAGCTCGGCCAGGAGCCCGAGCGCGTCGACGCGCGCCGCGTCGTGCGTGGGGCTCTCGAGCGCTTGACCTTCGAGGGCCGCGAAGGCGGTCTCTTCCTGCCTGGACGTGAGCGCCAGGGCCGCGATGCGTTTCACCAGCCACGTCTCCGGCGGCGAGAGCTCCGCCGCGCGGAGGCAGTGACGTAGTGCCTCCCCGGCACCACCCGCGACCTCGAGCACGCCGGCGAGTCGGAGCGTCACGGCCCGCTCCCAGGCGGCGTCCATCGGATGGTCCCGGAGAATGCGCTCGTACACCTGCGCGAGGCGCCCGTGTGCGCCGAGGGCCCGCCCCAGCCGGTCCACCTCGCCGAGCCGCGCGTCGTCGTCGAGGTCGTGCGCGTAGGCGCGAAGCATGGCCTCGAAGGCCTTCGCCGGGTCATCGGCGGTCTCGTAGGCGCGGGCAGCGTCCTCCCACGCCGCGGCGGCCTTCACGCCCTCGGCGCTCCGCGCGTGGCGGACGCGCAGATCCGCGAAGCGCGCCTCTTGTGAAGCCTCGCGCGCGAGGTCTCGCAGCTGTTCGAGGGCAGCGCGGGCCCCGAGGGCGAGCGGCGCCAGCCGATGCCAGGCGGCGTCCACGTCTCCGAGGCGCCGGAAGGCGACCTCCGCGGCCGCGCGAATGTGCGCCGCGGCGGCGCGTGTGTCGAAACGCGTGAACGCGGCCTCCGCGCGGGCATCGAGGACGTCGTGCTGCGCGCGCGGGTGCCCCGCGCCGCCGAGGGCGTCGGCCAGCCGCGCCGCGAGTGCGTCGTCGTCCGGCCCCTCGCTGAGGGCGAGACGCAGAATGCGGGACGCCGCGGCGCGGACGCGCCGAGTGTACCGGAGCAGGACCGCCCGCTCGAGAGCGAGACGTCG
>CALCTH010000171.1 GCA_937893795.1 uncultured Myxococcales bacterium
GGTTGGTGAAGCTGGCGCTCATGACGAAGCTCGGGTGCCCCGTCGCGCAGGCGAGGTTCACGAGACGCCCGCGGGCGAGAAGGATGATCCGCTTCCCGTCGGGGAAGGTGTAGTGGTCGACGGGGCCCTCGGGCTTGATGTTCTCCTTGGAGACGCCGTTGGCCGGGTCCTCGAGCCACGCCACGCCGATCTCGGAGTCGAAGTGACCGATGTTGCAGAGGATCGCCTCGTGCTTCATCGCCTTCATGTGCTCGCCGGTGACGACGTCACAGCAGCCGGTGGCCGTGACGAAGATGTCGCCCTGGGGTGCGGCCTCCTCCATCGTCACGACGGGAAAGCCCTCCATGCTGGCCTGGAGCGCGCAGATGGGATCCACCTCGGTGACGAGCACGCGCGCGCCGGCGCGGGCGAGCGCCTGCACGCAGCCCTTGCCCACGTCGCCGTAGCCCGCGACGACGGCGACCTTTCCGGCGATCATCACGTCGGTGGCGCGCTTGATGCCGTCAACGAGGCTCTCGCGGCAGCCGTAGAGGTTGTCGAACTTCGACTTCGTGACCGAGTCGTTCACGTTGATGGCCGGGCACTTGAGCGTTCCCGCCTGGGCCATCTGGTAGAGGCGCAGCACGCCCGTGGTCGTCTCCTCGGAGATGCCGACGACCTTCTCCGGGCCCTCGAAGAGCCCCGGGAAGCGCTCGTGCGCCATGAGGGTGAGGTCGCCGCCGTCGTCGAGAATGATGTTCGGGCCCTTGCCGCCCTCGAAGGCGTCGAGCTGCTGGAGGATGCACCAGTCGTACTCCTCCTCGGTCTCGCCCTTCCAGGCGTAGACGGGCACGCCGGTCGCGGCGATGGCGGCGGCCGCGTGGTCCTGCGTCGAGAAGATGTTGCAGCTGGTCCAGGTGACCTCGGCCCCGAGCTCCGTGAGCGTCTCGATGAGCACGGCGGTCTGGATGGTCATGTGGAGGCAGCCGGCGACGCGGGCGCCGGCGAGGGGCTTCGAGGGGCCGTACTCGGCGCGGAGCGCCATGAGGCCGGGCATCTCGGTCTCGGCGATGGCGATCTCCTTGCGGCCGAAGTCCGCGAGGCCGATGTCGGCCACCTTGTACGTGATCTTCGGACCCTGAGCGGTCTCGACGGTCTGGGTGCTGGCGGTGCTCATGCGTTCTTCTCCATCCCGCCTTCGCGGGCCTCATTCGTGGTGGACGGGGGCCGGCGCGCGACGAGGACCATCCAGTCGAGGTGACCGTCGGGTCCGTCGCCGCAGCGTGCGGCCGGGACGCGCGTGAGCCGGGCCTCCTCGAGGCCGGCGTCGCGCGCAAAGCCGAGGAGCTCGTCCTCGGAGAAACCGAGCCAGGCGTCGGCGAGCTCGGCGCGGAGCCGCTCGTCGTCGTGCCGGGCGTAGTCGAGGAGCACGATGGCCCCCCCGGGCGTGGCGAGCTCCGCGAGCGACGCGAAGGCGCGGGCGGGTCGCGAGGCGTGGTGAAGCACGCGGGCCGCGAAGACGGCGTCGGCCCCCACCCCGGACGCGAGGCCGTCGTCACCGAGCTCGGCTTGGCGAAGCTCGACGTTGGCGTACTGACGACGCGCCAAGCGCCGCCGGGCCCGGTCGAGCTGCGCCGGGCTCCGGTCGACGCCGATGACGCGCTCGAAGATGGGAGCGAGCACCTCGAGAAAGGCGCCGTCGCCGCAGCCCACGTCGACGGCGAGGCGCCGCGGCGCCACGAGCGGCGCGAGGGCCGTCAGGTAGGCCGGGAGCTCGGCGGGAAAGGAGGGCACCTCCTGCGCCTCGCCATCGAAGTAGGCCCGCGCCGCCTCCTCGCGGGCACGGACCACCGCGGCCACCCGGGCGAGGCTCCCGTCCTCCGCGCAGAGCCGGCGACCGGCGGCCAGCGCATCGGCGACGACCGCGTCGGCGGCAGCGGCCGCGTCCAAGCGCACGTAGATGCGCGTCCCCTCCCGCCGCTCGGCCAGAAGCGCCTGGCGGCGCAGCGCCTTGAGGTGCCGCGAGACGTTCGGCTGCGGTTCTTCGCGGGCCTCCGCCAGCTCGCCGATGGCGCGCTCCTCCGCCTCCGCGAGCGCGAGAATGCGCAGGCGGAAGGGCTCCGCGAGGAGCGTGTAGAGCTCCCAGCGGCGGGGAGCGGCGGTGACGGTCTCCGGCACGACGAGGGCGTCTATATGCCCGCATGCGCATGAACGCAAGTAGTGTTGCTGCGTCGGCCGAGCCGTCGCCTCGCGCCGAGGCCCTCGACCTACTCCGCGACCCGAAAGACCCCCGCCGCCAAGGGGTCCGACGCGGCCTCGAGGCGCATGCCGCTCATGGGCGTC
>CALCTH010000172.1 GCA_937893795.1 uncultured Myxococcales bacterium
CGGCCCGCCCCCCCCCGCCCCCCCGGCCCCGCCGCCTCCCTCCCGCCCCCGCGCCCCGGCCGCCCCCCCCCCCGCCCCGGCCCCCGGCCCGCGCGACCTTCGGTCGCTACGACGTGCTCGGCCGCCTCGCCAAGGGGGGCCACGCGGAGACCTTCCTGGCGCGTCGCGCGTCTGCCGGTGGGCCGCCGACGGCCGTGGTGCTCAAGCGCCTGCTTCCGCACGTCGCCGCCGAGCCCGGCTTCGTGAACCGCTTCTTCGACGACGCGCGGCTCACCATGCGCCTGAAGCACCCGGCCATCGCACGCGTGCTGGACCTCGGGGAGGAGACCGGGAGCTACTACGTCGCGACCGAGTGGGTCGACGGCGTACCCCTGGGCGCGCTCATCGCGGCGGCGCCGCACCTCGGCGGGCTTCCGGCGCCCGTGGCCGTGCGCATCGCGAGCTCCGTGGCGGGGGCGCTGCACGCGGCGCACGAGGTCGTCGACGACGAGGGACGCCCCATGCGCGTGGTGCATCGGGACGTGAGCCCGCAGAACGTCCGCCTCTCCTGGACCGGCGCCGTCAAGGTGCTCGAGTTCGGCCTGGCGCGCTCGGACGCCCCTCGAGAGCGCCCCGGTCTCGGGCTCGTGAAGGGGAAGTTCGCGTACATGAGCCCAGAGCAGTGCGTGGGCGAGGTGGTGGTGGACGGCCGCTCGGACGTCTTCTCGCTGGGCGTGCTGCTCTGGGAGAGCCTCGCGGGGCGCCCGCTCTTCCACCGGAAGAACCAGTACCAGACCATGTCCGCGGTGGTGTACGAGGAGGCGCCCTCGCTCGCCTCGCTCCGCCCGGACGTCGACGAGGAGCTCGACGGCATCGTGCGGAGCGCGCTGGCCAAGGACCGGGACCGGCGGCTGCCGAGCGCGGGCGAGCTCGAGCGCGTGCTCGAGGCGTGGCTCGCGAAGGTGCGGTCGCCGGTGCCGGCGTTGGAGATCGCCAAGATCCTCGACGCCGCCTTCCCCGGACCCGCCCGGCGCCTCCCTCGCCTCGACGAGGCCTTCCTTCCGCCGGACGCCGCGGGTCCCTCGTCGCCCGGCCAGGCGTACGCGCCGAGCGTCGAAGGCTGGGGCGAGGGCTCACCCTTCGCCCGCTACGTGTCGAGCTCCGGCGAGGTGGAGGCCCCGGCGGCCGACTCGGACATGCCGCCGGTGGCGACTTCCTTCCCGCCGGACCACGAGCTCTCGTATCTGCCGCCACCGCCGCCGGGCTCCGGCTCCTACCCCTCCTTCGAAATGCTCAACCCGCCGGACCTCGACGTGCCGCGGGTGAGCTCGAACCCGCCGCGCGAGCCGGCGCGCACGCCGGGGCTGCTCCTCGCGGCGCTGCTCATCGCGGGGTTCGGTGTGGCCGCCTTCGTCATGGGGCGGCCGCCCGCGGACTCCGCCGAAGCGCCGGGCGACGAGGGGGCCCGGGAGAGCGTGCCAGCTCGCGCGACGCTCTCCGTCGACTCGCGGCCCCCCTCGAAGGTGATGCTCGGCGAGCGCGTGTTGGGGCAGACGCCGGTGACGGACGTGGAGGTCCCCAGCGGCTCGCTCGAGCTCCAGCTGCTCGACGCCGCGGGGCGCCATCACGATCGCGAGCTCACGCTCGAGGCCGGCGAGCAGCGCGACGTGCTCTTCGAGCTGCGCTGAGGAGGTGCGCTTCGAGCCGCGGCGACTCAGGGTCCCACGAGGAAGGGCAGGGCGCGCGGGTCGGCCAACGTGTCCACGGCGAGGTCGGCGCCGCGTTCCGCCAGCACCGCGGGGTCTTCGCCGCCGGTGCCGACGGCGAGGCAGAGGGCGCCCGTGGCCTTCGCGGCGTCGACGTCCCGGGCCGTGTCGCCGATGATCACGCGCCGCACGTCCTCCGGCTTCGCGCCGAGCTGCGCCGCGCCGCGGGCGAAGCCCGTCGAGACCAGCTCGGCCCGGTCCTCCGCGTCCGACCCGAAGCCCCCGAAGCCGAAGCTCGAGGCGAGCCCGCTCGGGCCGAGCTTCGCGTAGGCCGCGGGCTCGATGTTGCCGGTGCCGAGCCCGACGGCCACCGCGGCCACGGCCGCGCATGCGCTCACCACCTCCGGCACGGCGGGGAGCACGCGGTAGCCCTCCGGCTCGCGCAGCTCGTCTTCCAGGAAGCCGAGGTAGGTCGCGGTGACCCGCGCGAAGCCCGCCTCGTCGAAGGCGCGGCCGACGCGGGTGAAGGCCGTGCGGAGGATCCAGCGGTCGGTCCGCCCGCCGAAGCTCACGCCGGCGAGCGCATCCGGTGCATCGAGCTCCGCGGCGAGGGCCCGGCGCATCGCCCGGCGGCCGGCTCCGCCGGTGCGGACGAGGGTTCCGTCGAGGTCGAAGAGCAGAACCGTGGGGTGAGGCATGAGGGCGGCGCGCTGCGCGTCGGGCGCCGGCGGCCTCCACGCGCTACACCGCTTTCACTTCGAAGCAACGCGAAAGGGCCCCGTGAACCTGCAGCTCGACCCCGAGATCCTCCGAGCGCTCCCCGTCTGGTACGTCGCCACGCTCCTCAGCGTGACCTTTCATGAGGCGGCGCACGCCTTCATCGCCCAGCGCGGCGGCGACGACACGGCCGAGGCACAGGTCACGCTGAACCCGATCCCGCACATGACGCGGCACCCCATCGGGATGATCGCCGTGCCGCTGCTCTCCTACGTGCTTCAGGGCGGCGGCTGGATGATCGCCTTCGCGTCCGTGCCCATCAGCATCGCCTGGGCGCAGCGCCACCCGCGCCGGGCGGCCTGGGTGAGCGCCGCCGGTCCGCTGACGAACTTCGCCCTCGCGGCGCTGGCGGCCGTCGCCATCCACGCGGCCGTCGCGGGCGGGGGCTTCGAGCCGGCACGCTACGCGCTCGACGACCTCGTGCGTCAGGGCGGCGAGCAGACGGCGCTCACCGTGTTCTTGAGCGTGATGTTCTCGGTGAACCTGCTCCTCGGGCTCTTCAATCTTCTGCCCATCCCGCCCCTCGACGGGCACGGCGTCGTGCCGCTCTTCCTCAGCGACCGAGGCATTCGCCGATGGCACGCGCTCTTCGAGGGCGGCGCGGGGCTCGTGGGGCTCCTCGTGGCGTGGGTCGTCTTCGGGAAGCTAGCCCTTCCCGCGCTCGTCTGGACCCTCGGCTGGGCGCTCCCGGCGCCCTGAGGGGCGCGGCCCGCGGGAATGAAGCGCCGGGCCGCGTGCTCAGAACAGGGACGACATGCGTACCCTGCTTCTCGCGGCCCTCGTGGCGATCGGCTGCGCGCCGCGGCCTCCGCTCTCCGACGTGACCCCCAGCGCCGCCCCCCCGGGGGTGCCCGTCGAGCCGGAGCGCGCGCGCTATCAGCGGCTCCTCGACGCCTGTGAGCGCCGCCAGCGCGTGCTCGCTTCGGAGGTCGACGCGGCGCAGCGGCGTGAGCGGCGCGAAGCGGGCCTGGCCCTCGCGGCGGCGCAGGTGGCGGGCCGTCGCGACGGCGACCCGAATACCGCCCCCGGCAACCCGCAGGGGCCTTCGGGGGACCCCTGCCCGGGCAACGACGCCGAGGTCAGCCCCTGCCCCTCGCCGGTTCCGACGGTCGTCGGCGACGACCCGCGGAGCCCCACCGTCCGCGCGACGGACGCGATGCACGGCGACGCCGAGCGCGAGGTGGAGGACATCAACGCGCGCATCGCCGACGCGGACGAGTTCCTCTTCTCGCACCCCGATCCGCGCCGCTGGGCGGACGACGCACGAGAGACCTGGGAAGGCCTGCTCGCGAACCTGGCCTCGCTCTGCCGGGGCGTGCGCCCCGCGCCCGACGAGGTGCGCGGGTCCCCTCCAGCGGACGTGGCGGCCGCTGCCGGGACCGATTAGGCCTGGAGACCATGAGGCGCCGAAGGCGCGACGATCGAACGCCGGCCCCGGTCGGCTACCGCGAGCCCGACGTGCCCTGCGTGGCCGACCTGCCGCTGCGGCACGCTCCGCGCGGCCACGGCGCCGAACGCTTCCTCGTCAGCCTGCTGGGCCTGGGCTCCGTGCTCTCGCTCTCTCTCCGCCCGGGGGCGCAGACGGTCTTCGGGCTCTTCGGCCACGGCGTGATTCTCGCGAGCGCCCTCCTCGTCTGGTCGCGCGCGCTGCCGCGCGTTCGCCGCGTTCGCGTGCGGAGCGACGGAAGCGTGGAGGTGGTGACGCTCCGCGGCGGCAGGGCTCTCGGGCGCCTCTGGCTCGAGCGCAAGCCGCTCGCGGGCGCCGTCGGCGACGTGAAGGCGTGGGAGCTGCGCCTCGGTCTCGAGGGCGACGGGAAGCCGCTCGACGTGCTGCGCGGGGATCTTCTGCCGCGGGCCACGCTCGCCGCGCTCACGGAGGCCGCCGTGCGAGACGAGAATCTGCCGGCCGAGCGCATCGGGCTCGCGTACGCCTCGGAGCCCGCCGCGCCCTCCGAGGTGCTCCCGGCCCCGCGCGTGCCGCTGGGCGCCCTCCGGGTCCGCGCGCAGCTGCGCCTCTGGCGCGGTCGCGCGCTCCCGGCCTTCGTCTTTCCCGTCGGCCCGCTGATGGTCGCCAGCGCGGCGGCCGG
>CALCTH010000173.1 GCA_937893795.1 uncultured Myxococcales bacterium
ACCGCGAGGCCGTCGCGCGGCTCGTGCGCTCGAGGGGGCGTGTGCTCGGTGCGCCGGAGAGCGAGCGTGAGGCGGCGACCGTGGCCGTCGTCGCCGCGCTCGAGAGCGGGCTCTTGCGCCAGGCGGCCCGCTCTCCGGACGTGCGGCGGGAGGTGCCGCTTCATCTGACGCTGCCCGATGGAACGCGCGCCGAGGGCAGCGCGGATCTCGCGTACCTCGACGAGGACGACTTCGGGGAGAGCGCCTGGGTGGTGGTCGACTTCAAGACGGATCTTGAGGAGGGAGCGAAGGACGAGTACCTCACGCAGATCGCGCTCTATGCCGACGCCGTGAGCGCGGCGACGGGCCTGCCCGCGGACGGCATCCTGCTCGGGCTATGAGGGACGAGTGAGCGGAACGGTGGCCGCGGCCTACGGGCTCGCTTTCGTGTCAGCGCTGGCCTGGGCGGGCCTCGACGCCTCCCGGAAGGGTCTCGCCGGCGCGTTTCCGAGCGACTGGACCGGACCCGTCGCGCTCGTGATCTGGCTGACGCTCGGCCAATCGCCGCTCTTCGTGGTCTGGTGGATGACCGACGGGGGCGCGCTGCCTTCGGTGGACTACTGGCTGCCGGGGCTGGTCGGCCTGGCGCTTCAGGTCGTGGCCAACCTGCTCTTCGTTCGCGCGGTGCAGATCTCCCCTCTCAGCCTCACCGTGCCCTTTCTGAGCCTCGCGCCGGCCTTCGCCATCGTGGCCGCGGCGGTGCTTCTACGGGAAGCGCCGACCGGGCGGCAGCTCGCGGGCACGGCCCTCGTCGTCGCGGGGGCGCTCTTCCTCCACGCCGGCGGCCTGTGGCGCGGTCTCCGAGAAGAGCCTGGGAGCGCCATGATGCTCACCGTGGCGGCGCTCTGGGCCGTGACCTCGAACATCGACCGCTACGTGACTGACCTGGCGGCCCCCGGCTTCCACGCGCTCCTCCAGAACGGCGGCGTGGGCGTGTTGCTCCTCGGGCTCTTCGCCGCCCGCCGGAGCGGCGCGGAGGCCTTGCGCGCCGCGCGGCGTCGGCCCGGGCTGCTGCTCGGCGCGCTCCTGCTCGCGGCGCTGGCCTTCGGTACCCAGCTCGTCGCCGTGAAGACGCTCATCGTCCCCGTGGTCGAGACGCTCAAGCGGGCGCTGGGCGTCGCGAGCGCCGTGATCCTCGGGAGGCTCGCCTTCGGCGAAGCGATCACGGCCCGCAAGGTACTGGCCGTCGCGGCGATGATGGCCGGCACCACGCTGATGCTCTGACCGCGAGCCGCGGGCGGCTCACATTGGCGTGAGGTCGAAGGTGCAGATGAAGGCGCCAGCGTCGAAGGTCACGGTGCTCGCGAGGAAGTCGAAGGTGAAGGCCCCCGAGATGCTCGAGACCATCGCCTGACCGGTGCAGCGGTCGCAGCCCGCGTCTTCGAACACGCAGCTCCCGACCGCGATGTCACAGGTTCCGTCGATGCCATCGGCGGTCTCGACGATGGTGCAGGAAGCGACGTCGGCAGCGAGGCACTCTCGGCGGCTGTCCTCGGTGAGGACTGCGTCGTAGTCACCGTCCACTCCACAGAGCATGCGCATTCCGTCGTTCGTGCCGTCGCCGCAGGCCAGAAGAAAAAATGCCGCCATGGGGAGCCAAGGACGCTGAATCATGATTCACTCCTTATCACGAGGCGGCTTCGGGGTTGAAGCGCGTGCTCGTCGTGGGGGCGTCAGGGTGGCGTCCCGAAGCGGGTCTTCATGCGAGGAACAGCAGCGCTACTCGTTGCCTTGGGCGCGTCGTCGCTCGCCTGCGGCGATGGGGCAAACGAACCCGCTCCGCCGACGGAGGTCATCGTCGACACGTCCCGTCCGACGCCCCCCGGCTCGGGCTTCGAGGCTCCGGCGACCGAGTACGCGGCCGCGTTCGCGGCCAAGGAGACGTGCACGCGCGTCTTCGTCGCGGGCGGAGACCCCCTCGACACGCTCGGCTTCGAGGTGCGCCTCCTCGGCCTGGCGGCGGAGAGCTTCGACATCGCCCGGGCAGAGATCGACATCGACCGCGAGGCGCGCCGCGTCACGGTGACGCATCCGGGCGATGTGCCGCGGACCGCCGTCCATGCCGAGTCGCAGGGCTGCGTGATCCTGCCCCGGGACGCCGACGAGCTTTTCTTCGAGCCGTCGCGCATCCCGTGGCGGGGACCCGCGGCCGACGCACCCTGGCCCCTCGGCGAAACCCTCACGCCCGGCGAGAGCCCCATCGACCGTACGGCGCTTCAGGCCGTGATGGAGGCGCACCTCGCGCGCGCCGGACTCCGCGCGATGGTCGTGGTGCATCGCGGCGAGCTCGTCGGCGAGCTCTACGCGCCCGGCTACGGCCCGATGGTTCCTCAGCGCGGCTGGTCCACGGGGAAGAGCGTAGCCGCCACCGCCGTCGGCCGGCTCGTCGACCGGGGGCTGCTCGACCTGGACGCGCCCGTGCCGGTCGCGGCGTGGCAGGCGGACAGCCGCCGCGACATCACGACCCGCCACCTCGTCAACATGTCGAGCGGGCTCGACCAGACCCGCCTCTTCGGCTTCGAGAGCTTCTTCTCCGCCGCAAACGAGCACGGCTTCATCTACATCGAGGGCTTCGACACGCTTGCCGACGCCATCGAGGTCGCGCCGGGCGCCTTCGAGCCCGGCACGCAGTACAGCTACCTGAACACGAACGTCCTCACGGTCACGGCGGTCGCGCAGCTCGCCTACCAGGCGGCGGGCGGCGACCCGATGGCGCTCTTTCAGCGCGAGGTCTTCGAGCCGCTCGGCATGCGCTCCACCCTCGTCGAGGTCGACCCCTACGGACACTTCATCGTGAGTGGCGCCTTCTTCACGACGGCGCGGGATCTGGCGCGGCTGACCCTGGCGCACATGAATGACGGCGTGCTCGGCGGCGAGCGGGTGCTCTCGGAGGTGTGGGCACGCTTCGCCTACGCGCCCTCGCCAGGCTTCGCGGGCTACGGCGCGTACTGGCGGAACAACCTCGACGAGCGCTTCGACTTGCCGGCGGATGCGTTCTTCGCGAACGGCGGATTCGGCCAGAAGGGCGTGGCCATCCCGAGCCGCGAGCTGGTGATCGCCCAGCTTGGCTTCGATCCGCTGACCGACTTCGAGAACTTCGAGATCTTCGTGAACGACGTGGTGGCGGTGGCCGACGCCATCGAGGAGTGAGCGCCGGCCCCGGCCGGATGGGAGGTGTGACGTGACCAGGACTCGTGAGCGACGAACGCCCCTTTCGACGACCGCGCTGCTCCTCGCGCTAGCGGCCTCATCCTGCAGCGACGACGGGCCCGTCGAGCCCGTCGGAGACCGCGTGCTCGTCTACATCGTGAACACGGGCGAGCCGACGCTCACGGTGGTCGACCACGCCACGCAGAGCGTCATCGACACGCTCGACCTCGGCGGAATCGCGCACGGGCAGATCCCCTCGCACGACGGGACCCGGCTCTTCGTGACGACGGAGGACACGCAGGAGGTGCTCGCCATCGACACGCGGACGCAGGAGATCCTCTGGCGCGTCGACGCGGCGGAAGGGACCTTCGACCAGCTCCATCAGCCGAGCGTGTCCATGGACGATCAGGTGCTCTTCGCGCCGGACACGTTCCAGTCGCGCATGAGCGTCGTGAACGTCGAGACCGGGGCCTTCGAGGGCTTCCTGCCCATCACCGACACGACCTCGTCGCCGGGCGAGAGCCTCGACGTCAGCTCGCTCCACAACAGCTACCTCTCCGGCGACGGCCAGTTCTTCTACATCGCCGGCATTCTCGGGCAGCGCATCGCCAAGGTGAACGTGGAGACGCGGGAGATCGAACGCATGTACGTGCTCGACGGGGACCCGCGCCCCTTCGCGCTGCTCGCCGACCAGAGTCGCGCCTACGTGCAGTTCACGGACCTCGAGGGCTTCATCGAGCTGGACCTTGACACGGGGGAGGAGCTCCGCCGCATCGACTTCGGTAACACGCCGACGCAGGGCTGGACCGACACGAACACCATCCTCAAGCCACGGAGCCATGGCATCGGGCTGACGCCCGACGAGAGCCAGCTCTGGGCGACGAGCACGCAGGCGGACGAGTGGCGCGTCTTCAGCGTCCCGGAGCTCGACCTCATCGCCACGATTCCCATCCCCGAAGGCAACGCGCCGAACTGGATCGCCTTCACGCCGGACGGGCGCTTCGCCTACGTGACCAATACGACCTTCGTGCTCGGGGAGGGCAACCGCCCGCGCAAGGACGTGCCGGGGACCGTCACCCTCATCGATGCGGAGTCCTTCGAGGTGGTCCGCACGCTTCCGACGGGGCCGCTGCCGAAGCGCATCCACTCCGTCTACGTGCCGCCCGTCGAGTAGCGCCGCCTTGCAGGCGACGCCTCGTGGACCCCTGGCGCCCGGTGGACGCGCTGCCTCGTGGATGCGCGTCCCCTCGTGGATGCGCGTCCCCTCGTGGATGCGCGTAGTCTACCGAATGAAGGTCCATTCATTTTTCTGTTGACGCCCGCCGCACCGCGGAGGCAGCTTGAAACAGCGGCGTGCTGGGGTTGCGCGGCGCACGCCAGGCGAGGCACGACCGCCGGCGCCACCCGCCCCGAGGGATCGCATGAGCGAGCTACGATTCGACGAGCGCGTCGTCGTCGTGACCGGCGCCGGGAACGGCCTCGGCCGCTCTCACGCGCTGCTCTTCGCCGCGCGGGGAGCCCGCGTCGTCGTGAACGACCTCGGCGGCGACATTCATGGAGCCGGCAGCGGGCGCGCGGCGGACGTCGTCGTGGACGCCATTCGCGAGCGCGGTGGCGAGGCCGTCGCGAGCTACGACTCGGTCACCGAGGGCGCCAAGATCGTCGAGACGGCGATGGACGCCTTCGGTCGCGTCGACGTCGTCGTGAACAACGCCGGCATCCTCCGCGACGCGAGCTTCCACAAGATGAGCGACACGGACTTCGAGGCCATCCTCGACGTGCATGTTCGCGGCGCCTACGCGGTGACGCGCGCGGCGTGGCCTCACATGCGGGACGCGCGCTACGGCCGTGTCCTCTTCACGGCCTCCGCCGCCGGCATCTACGGCAACTTCGGGCAGGCCAACTACGCGCTCGCCAAGCTCGGCCTCCACGGCATGGCGCAGACGCTGGCCATCGAGGGCCGCAAGCGCGGCATTCAAGTCAACACCATCGCGCCCATCGCGGCGTCGCGCATGACCGAGGCGGTCTTCCCGGAGGCGCTCTTCGAGGCCCTCGACCCGGCCTACGTCTCGCCACTCGTCGCGTGGCTGGCACATGAGCGTTGTGAGGTGAGCGGCGAGCTCTTCGAGGTCGGCGGCGGCCACTTCGCGAGGCTCCGCTGGGAGCGCTCTACGGGCAAGACCTTCCGCCTCGGCCGTGCGATCACGCCCGATGACGTCGAGGCGAGCTGGGGGGCCATCGCGAACATGGAGGCCACGGAGCATCCCGCGGACGTCGCTGCCTCGCTCCGGCCCATCATCGCCAACCTCGACCGCGGCACGAGCCGCGGCGGCAACGCCTTCATCGACGTCGACGAGGCCCTCGGCTACGAGTTCCCGGAGCAGACCTCGAGCTACGACGAGCACGACCTGGCCCTCTACGCGCTGGGCGTCGGGGCCGCGCGCGATGCCGAGGGGGAGCTGGATCTGGTCTTCGAGATGTCGAAGGACGGCTTCAAGGCGCTGCCGAGCTACGGCGTGCTGCCGGCGGTCGGGGTCCTCCTCGAGCTGGGCAAGCAGGGCGTCTCGGCGCCCGGCCTGAACTATGGCCTCGACCGCATCCTCCACGGCGAGACCAAGCTGACGCTGACCCGCCCGCTGCCGCGGAAGGCGACGCTCACCCACAAGGCCCGCATCAAGGACATCTTCGACAAGGGCAAGGGCGCCCTCGTGGTGCAGGAGATTCGCAGCTACGACGAGGATGGGGACCTGTTGCTGATCAACGAGGTCACCACCTACGTGCGGGGGGCCGGTGGCTGGGGCGGCGAACGCGGTCCCTCGACCGAGAGGAACCCCATTCCGGAGCGGGCGCCCGACGCGGTCATCGAGGAGCCGACGGCCGCCAACCAGGCGCTCCTCTACCGGCTGAGCGGCGACTGGAACCCGCTCCACGCGGACCCCGACTTCGCGCGGGCGCTCCGCTTCGAGCGGCCCATCCTGCACGGGCTCTGCACCTTCGGCTTCGCGACGCGGCAGGTGCTCGGGGCGCTGGCGCCGGAGGGAGACCCGCGCTTCCTCGAGAGCATCGAGGTGCGCTTCGCCGAGTCCGTCTATCCCGGAGAGACCCTCGTCACCGAGGCCTGGAAGGAAGGCCGGCGCATCCTCTTCCGCACCAAGGTGAAGGAGCGGGACGCCGGCGTGCTCTCGAACGCCGCGCTCACGCTCTTCGAGACTTTGCCCGAGAAGCGCGCTCCGAAGGTGCCCGCGGAGGTGGAGGAGGCCCCCGCGGCGCCCGCCGGTCCGCGGGCCGCGGACTTCTTTCGGGGCATCGGGCTCTACGTGGAGCGCCATACCGAGGAGACCCGCCGCATCGACGAGGTCTTCCAGTTTCGCCTGCTCTCGCCGGACTCGGTGTGGACCGTGGACTGCAAGGAGGGCCGGGTCGCGCCCGGGGAGACGGCCAAGCCGAGCTGCACCCTCGAGATGGATGACGCGCACTTCGTCGCCATGGCCCAGGGGAGCGCGGACCCGACCAAGCTCTACTTCGCCGGTGACCTCCGCATCACCGGCAACGTGATGGCGAGCCAGAAGCTCAGCGCGCTGCTCTCCCGCGTCGACGCGCGCTTCGTCGAGGAAGCGCGCGCCCGCGGCGGCGAGACCAGGGCCGCCAGTCCCGTCGTGGAGGCGGCGGAGACGGAGGGCCCCGCGAACGCCGCCCCTGCCTTCGCACCGGGACTCTTCGCCGGGCTCCGGCTCCCGGGGGGCGGCACGGCGCGCATCCAGGTGCGCGTCACGGACCCCGACGGGGCCTGGCTCGTGGACCTCGGAAGCGGCTCCATCCAGGGCGGAACCTACGAAGGCGCCGACACCACGCTGACCCTCGACGATACGTCGCTGAAGGCGCTGGCCGATGGCAGCTCGGATGCCGCGGCGCTCTTTCAGCGCGGAAAGCTGCGCGTGGACGGAGACTTCGCGCCGGCCCGGGACTTGAGCTGGCTCGCCGGAACGGAAGGACGATGACGATGGCTGCGAAGGTTCACGTGCTCGGGGTCGGCATGGTCCCCTTTCAGAAGCCCGGGAAGAGCGACGACTACCCGGAGATGAGCCGTAAGGCCATGGAGGCGGCGCTCGCGGACGCGGGGGTGAGCTTCACCGAGGTGGAGCAGGCCTACGTGGGCTACGTCTACGGCGACTCCACCTGCGGTCAGCGTGCCGTGTACGAGATGGGCCGCACCGGCGTTCCCATCTTCAACGTCAACAACAACTGCTCGACGGGCTCGACGGCGCTGATGCTCGCGCGGCAGGCGGTCGCCGGCGGCATGGCCGAGTGCGTGCTCGCCCTCGGCTTCGAGAAGATGGAGCGCGGCGCGCTCGGCTCGACATGGGACGACCGCGCCAACCCCCTCGAGTGGCACGCAGGCTCCATGAACGAGCTGCAGGGCTTCACCACGGCGCCGCCGGCGGCGCAGATGTTCGGCGGCGCCGGTCGTGAGTACCGCTGGAAGCACGGCACACGCCGCGAGACCTTCGCGAAGATCAGCTCCAAGGCGCGCGCGCACGCGGCCAAGAACCCCTACGCGCTCTTCCGCCAGGAGCTGAGCGTCGAGGAGGTGCTCGCGAGCCCGGAGGTCTTCGACCCGCTCACGCGCTACCAGTGCTGCCCGCCGACCTGTGGCGCGGCCGCCGCCATCGTCTGCTCCGAGGCCTTCGCCCAAAAGCACGGCCGGGAGAACGCGGTCTGGATCGCGGCGCAGGCCATGACGACGGATCCGCCCGCCGAGGGGCAGGCGCGATCGATGATGGAGGTCGTGGGCGTGGGCATGACGAAGCGAGCCGCGGCGCAGGTCTACGAGGCGGCGGGGCTCGGCCCCGAGGACGTCGACGTGGTCGAGCTGCACGACTGCTTCACGGCCAACGAGCTCCTGAGCTACGAGGGCCTCGGGCTCTGTGCGGAAGGCGAGGCCGAGCGCTTCATCTGGGACGGGGACAACACCTATGGCGGCCGCGTGGTCACCAACCCGTCGGGTGGCCTCCTCTCCAAGGGGCACCCCCTCGGGGCCACGGGCCTCGCCCAGTGCGCCGAGCTCGTCTGGCAGCTGCGCGGCAGCGCCGAGGCGCGCCAGGTCGAGGGCGCGCGCGTGGCGCTCCAGCACAACCTCGGTCTCGGCGGCGCCTGCGTCGTGACCATGTACCGCGCTTGAGCGTCCGTGCCTCCGTCAGGGGCTCGTCAGCGGTAGTCCATGATCAGGAGGGCGCGGAGGAGGTCCACGCCGTCCTTCGTGCCCATGACGTCCAGCGGCTCCAGCGTCGCCTCGAGCTCGCTCGCGCGAACGTGCTGCGTCAGGCCCTCGGCGTAGCCCGTCAGCACTTCGCGGAACCAAGGAAAGACCAGCTGCCGCGGGATGCCCTCGAGCTCGAGCTCGAGGCGCGTCGCCGTGCGATCACGGGGTCGCACCTCGGCGAAGTTCACGAACATGGCGATGCCGCGGGTCATGCGCACGGCGGCGCCCGAGGGCGTCACGAGCTTGGCGAGGAACCCATACATGCCCCGCATGTCCCGCTCGAGCTGGCGAGCGCTTCGGAAGTGGATGTAGTCCTGATGGGAGCGGCCGGTGAGCGTCGCGCAGACCATGCCGAGCTCGATGATCAGCGCGACGTCGTACCAGCCCGAGTCCAGATAGCCCTCGTCGTAGCGCGCGCGCGCCGCGGGCCGGAGCCGATCCAGCACCGCGGCTTCTCCACCGGGGACCTCGCGGCGGATGAAGTCCCGCTGGCCGAGGAAGAGCCGCCCTTTCACTCGAAAGGGGCGCTCTCCCGGCGCGAAGGGCCAGGCGCGGAG
>CALCTH010000174.1 GCA_937893795.1 uncultured Myxococcales bacterium
CGCGACCACGCTGCTCCCCTGCGGCGCCCTCCTCGCGGCGCTGCTCATCTCGGCGGGCACCGGCTCCGGCGCGGCCGGGAGCGCAGCCATGCTCGCCTTCGCCGGCACGAGCAGCCTCGGTCTCCTCGGCGCCGGTCTCCTCGGCGCAAAGCTGCAGCGGCTCGGCCACCAGCGTCAGGAGGCGCGGCGCGTCCTCGCCGTCGCCCTCGCCCTCGGCGCGCTCGTCCTCGCGCTCCGTCCCGCGGATGCGCTGCGCGGGCAGCCCGACACCTGCCACGGCCCGCAGGTGAGCCTCGCCACGCCGGGAGCGGGCCGGTGAGGGAAGCCGGCTGCCGCCACTGTGGGCTCCCGCTGCCCGGCGGGGACGATCCCGTCGTGCGCGAGGGCTTCTGCTGTCGCGGCTGCCGCGCCGTGCACACGCTTCTCGAAGGCGAGGGGCTCACGCGCTTCTACGATCTCCGCGGCAAGCTCGGGCAGCCGGCCCAGCTCCCCGACGCCGAGGCGCCGCGGGACTGGCTCACGCCACTCGAGGAAACGGCCGCGAGCGGCGGCCGCCTCGGCCTCGACGTACAGGGCCTGCACTGCGCGGGCTGCGTGTGGGTCATCGACGAGCTCTTCCGGCGTCGGGCCAAGGCGGCCGGCGGCGCCGGCAGCGCCGAGCTCAGCCCGGCGCTCGGTCGCGCCGAGCTGCTCGTCCCGCCGGGCTTCGATCTCCCGGCCTTCGTGTCCGACGTCGAGAGCCTCGGCTATCGCCTCGGTCCGGCCACCGGCGACGGCCGGAGCGCCAGCGACGGGCTCTTGCTGCGCACGGGCATCTGCCTCGCCCTCGCCGGCAACGGCATGTTCTACGCGGCGGCCATCTACTTCGGCCTCGAGGACGGGCCCATCCGCCTGCTCCTCGACCGCATGAGCTACGGGGCGGCGCTCCTCGCCGTGCTCGTCGGCGGGCCGGTCTTCTTCCGCGCGGCATGGTCCGGGCTGCGCCGGGGCGTGCTTCACCTCGACGTGCCCATCGCCGTCGGCATCCTCCTGGCCTTCGCCGGCGCGAGCTGGAGCTTCTTCTTCGGCGCGGGCCGAGCGGCCTACCTCGACACGGTCACCGTCTTCGTCGCGCTCATGCTGCTGGGGCGCTGGACCCAGGAGCGCGTGCTCGAGCGGAACCGGCGCCAGCTCCTCGAGGACGGCGGCGCCGGCTCGCTCCGCGCGCGGCGCGTCGAAGGGGCGCGCGGTCAGGAGCGCGTGCGCCTCGTGCGCGCCGATGCGATCCGCGCGGGCGACGTGCTCTACCTGGCGCGCGGTGACCTCGTGCCCGTCGACGGTCGCTTGCTCGCCAGCCCGGGCGACGTGGGCGACGCGGCGGCCTTCTCCACCGACTGGATCGACGGCGAGGCCGAGCCGCGCGTCTACGCCGCCGGGGATCTCGTGCCCGCCGGCGCGTTTCAGGTGGGCCGCCTCGCGCAGCGCATCGAGGCCGCGACGGACTTCGCGGACTCCGCTGTCGTGCGCCTGCTCCGGGCGCCGAAGGTCGCGACGGATGCTCACGCTTGGTGGCACCGCGTGGCGTCCTTTTGGGTCGTCGGCGTGCTGGGCGCGGCGGGCCTCGGCTTCGCGCTGGCCTGGGATCCCGCAAACCCCGAGGCGGCCCTCGACGTGGCCACCGCCGTGCTCGTCGTGACCTGCCCCTGCGCCTTCGGCATCGCGACGCCGCTCGCCTACGAGCTCGCCATGGCGCGGCTCCGTCGCCGCGGGCTCTTCGTGCGCACGCGCGCCTTCCTCGACCGCGTACGGGACCTCGACCGCATCGTCTTCGACAAGACGGGCACGCTCACGACGGGGCGCCTTCGCGTCGCGGACACCGCGCCGCTCGATGCGCTGAGCGAGGCGGAGCGGGCGACGCTCGCGACGCTCGCCGGCGCCACGAGCCACCCGAAGAGCGCGGCGCTCCTTCGCGCCCTCGAGGATCGCGGCGACGCGGTCCGCCCGTCGCCCGATGCCGTGGGCGAATGCCCCGGCCGCGGGGTGTCTCTCGTCGACGGCGTGGGCAGGACCCATCGCCTCGGCGCGCCGGCCTGGGTGGGCCCGGACGTGCCGGGCGATACGGACCTCGCCTACGCCGTCGACGGCGCGCTCCGCACGGCGCTGCGTACGGAAGAGCCGCTCCGTCCGGACGCCCGGGAGGCGCTCGCGCTCCTCGCCGAGGACCATGAGCTCTGGGTGCTGAGTGGCGACGCCCCGGCGCGGGTGCGGGCGATGGCCGCGGCCGTCGGGATTCCCGCCGCCCGCGCCCTCGGCGGCCGAGACCCGGAGGCGAAGGCGGCCTTCCTCGCGGCGCACGATCCGGCTCGCACGATGATGATCGGCGACGGGCTCAACGACAGCCTCGCCGCCAGCGAGGCCGGCGTGAGCGGCACGCCGGCCATCGACCGGCCCTTCCTCGCGTCGAAGTGCGACTTCTACTTCACGACGCCGGGGCTCGGGCCCATTGCGGACGCGCTCGCCACGGCGGCCCGCCTCCACACGGTGGTGCGCCGCGTGCTCGTCTTCGCCATCGCCTACAACCTCGGCGCCGTCGCGCTCGCCTATGCCGGACACATGGAGCCGTGGATCGCGGCGCTCCTGATGCCCCTGAGCTCCCTCGGCACCGTGGCCGGCGTGCTCCTGGCCCTCGGCCTTCACCGTGCGGAGCCGCGTCGCACGCGGACGCCCGCCGCTTCACCGGCGCTCGCCTGACGACGCCGCTCCCTCGAACCCCTCCCCTCGGACACCCGTCATGGACGCCCTCTTCCTCACCCTCTTCGTCAGCGCCGGCCTCGTGGCCCTCGGGGTGCTGCTCTTCGCCTTCACCGTGCGCGCGCGGAGCTTCGACCAGGCCGACCAGCTCGCGCTCATGCCGCTGCGCGACGACGCAGGCAGTGCGCCCGCGGACGCAGGCCCTGCGCCCCTGTCCCCCAACGCGGACGGGGGTCGCGACGCCTTGGGCTGAAAGCCCAGCGTTTCCGGGGCTCTCCAGCGCAACCCGGCCTTGGCACGAGCCTTGGATTAGCGGGGGCGGATGGCGCCGCAAGGACGGCGCGTGCGGTGCGCGTGCGCCGCAGATTCAGACGCTCGCAGCCCCGGGAAGCGCGATGGAAACCCAACAGATCACTTACAACGACCGGATCGTCCGCCAGTTCATCTGGGCGTCGGTCGTCTTCGGCATCGTCGGCATGCTCGTCGGCGTCATCGTAGCGCTCCAGCTCGCCTTCTGGCCGGCGAACCTCGAGCCCTATTTGACCTTCGGGCGCCTTCGTCCCCTCCACACGAACGCGGTCATCTTCGCGTTCGTCGGGAACATGCTCTTCGCCGGCGGCTACTACTCGACGCAGCGACTGACGAAGTCCCGCATGGCGAGCGACGCGCTCTCCAACATTCATTTCTGGGGCTGGCAGGCGATCATCGCCGCCGCCGCCATCTCGCTTCCCCTGGGCTTCACGCAGGGTAAGGAGTACGCGGAGCTCGAGTGGCCCATCGACCTCGCGGTCGCGGTGATCTGGCTCGTCTTCGGCGCCAACTTCTTCATGACGCTCGCCAAGCGTCGCGAGAAACACCTCTACGTCGCCCTCTGGTTCTACATCGCAACCATCGTGACGATCACGATGCTCTACGTCGTGAACAACCTGGCGATGCCCGTGCTTGCCGGGTCGATGAAGAGCTACTCGGCCTTCGGCGGCGTTCAGGATGCGCTCGTGCAGTGGTGGTACGGCCACAACGCCGTCGCCTTCTTCCTGACCACGCCGATTCTCGGGATCATGTACTACTTCGTCCCGAAGGCGGCGCAGCGGCCGGTGCTCTCCTACCGCCTCTCGATCATCCACTTCTGGTCGCCCGTCTTCATCTACATCTGGGCCGGTCCGCACCACCTGCTCTACACGGCGCTTCCGGACTGGGCGCAGAGCCTCGGGATGATCTTCTCCCTCATGCTCTGGGCGCCGAGCTGGGGCGGCATGCTCAACGGTCTCCTGACGCTTCGCGGCGCCTGGGACCGGTTGCGTAGCGACCCGGTGCTCAAGCTCTTCGCCGTCGGCGTCACCTGCTACGGCATGAGCACCTTCGAGGGACCGCTCCTCTCCATCAAGAGCGTCAGCGGCCTCGCGCACTACACGGACTGGATCATCGGTCACGTGCACAACGGTGCGCTCGGCTGGAACGGCTTCATGGCCGCCGGCATGTTCTATTGGCTGATTCCGCGCCTCTACGGGACGAAGCTTCACAGCGTCAAGGCCGCCAACTTCCACTTCTGGATCGGCACCATCGGCATCGTCCTCTACGTCGTGGCCATGTGGGTCGCCGGCGTGACCCAGGGACTGATGTGGCGCGCGGAGAACGTCGACGGCGGTCTCCTCTACCCGAGCTTCGTCGAGACCCTCATCGCCATCCGGCCCATGTACTGGATGCGTCTGGTCGGCGGCACGATGTACCTCGCCGGCTTCATCCTGATGGCGTGGAACCTCATCATGACGGCCCGCGCCGGCAAGGCCGTCAACGGCACCGACGAGGTCGCCGCCGAGGCCAAGCTGAAGGAGGAGGGCACCTGGAAGGAGATCATCTTCGGGGCGCCGACCGTCGTCTCGGTCCTCGTCCTGGCGCTCCTCTCCATGGTCGCCATCACGAACGAGGTGGCGAGCACGGTCTTCGTGGCCGTCGCCTTCTTCGTCGGCTTCGGCGCCATCGTCTTCATGCAGACGCGGAAGCAGAAGCCCGGCAAGCCCACCTGGCACACGGTGCTCGAGGGTCGCGCGCTCCTCTTCACGGTGCTCACCGTGGTCAGCGTGCTCATCGGCGGCATCGCCGAGATCGTCCCGACGCTCGTGGCCGTGCCGGAGCAGATCGCCGCGACGAACAACGTCCCCTACACGGCGCTCGAGGTCGAGGGCCGCGACGTGTACCTCCAGGAGGGTTGCTACACCTGCCACTCCCAGATGATCCGGCCCTTCACCTGGGAGAGCGCCCGCTACGGCAACGTCTCCACGCCGGACGACAGCATCTTCGACCACCCCTTCCAGTGGGGCTCCCGGCGCATCGGGCCCGATCTCGCGCGCCTCGGCGGCAAGTACTCGCACGTCTGGCACTACCGCCACATGCGCGACCCGCGTGAGGTCTCGCCGGGCTCGAACATGCCGCCTTACCTGCACCTCTCCTACGACGAGGTGGACTTCGACAGCACCGACGCGAAGCTGCGCGCGATGCGCGCCGTGGGCGTGCCCTACGCGCCCGCGCAGATCGCCGAGGCCAGCGACTCCGCCCGGACGCAGGCCGAGGGCATCGTGGCCGAGCTCGTCGCCGAGGGTGGCGTGAAGGTGTGCACCGAGGGCGAGGACTCCGCGACCTGCGACATCCGCCCGAACAGCCAGCTCGTGGCGCTCATCGGCTACCTCCAGCGCATCGGCAACGTGCCGACGCCTTCGGCTCCGGCCGGCGGTGGCTCCGAGGTGGCTCAGCTCGACGGTGCGCAGCTGCAGGGAGCGAACGAATGACCGGTTGGCTTGCCAAGGAGTTCTTCGCCAGCAGCCCTATGCTGCTTCTCCCGGTCCTGGCGCTCGTGCTCTTCGTGGGCGCCTTCCTGGCCATCGTGGCGCGCACCTCCCGCATGTCGCGGGGCGATGCCGCCGGCCACGCGAATCTGGTCTTCGGCGACGGCGCCGACGTTAGCGGCGACGTGAGCTGCGGCGATGTGAGTGAAGGAAAGGAGCCGGCCGATGGCTGAGCCGCAGGAGAAGCGCATCGACGCCATTCAGGGCGAGATCATCCACGTCTACGACGGCATCGAGGAAGCGGACAACGCGCTCCCGCTCTGGTGGCTCTGGACCTTCTACGGAGCGATCGCCTTCGCGGTGATCTACTGGTTCAACTACCACGAGTACGAGGTCAGCCCGCTCCCGGGCGAGGCCTACACCATCGCGCTCCAGGAGCGTGCGTCGGGCGGCGAGGTGACCGAGGAGCTGCTGGCGACCATCGCCGGGGATCCGGCGGCCGCGGCCGAGGGCCAGACGCTCTTCGCCACGCACTGCGTCGCCTGCCACGAGGCCAACGCGGCCGGCAACATCGGCCCGAACCTCACGGACGGCTACTGGCTGCACGGCGGCGGCATCGTCGCCATCCACGACACCATCCGCGACGGCGTGCTCGCCAACGGTATGCCCGCCTGGGGCCCCACGCTGGGCGCCACGTCCATCCAGCAGCTCACCGCGTATCTCATCTCCATCCGCGACACCAACGTCGAGGGCAAGGAGCCGCAGGGCGAGCTCTATTCGCCGGACGGTGAGGCTGCAGAGCCCGAGTCGGATGAGACGGCGGGCGTGCCCGCCGCGGACGATGAGGGCGAAACGGCGCAGGCCGAGGAGCCGGCCGCGGACAGCTCCGGCGTCTGAACCGCCGACACCTCACGGCGGGGAACGCCCGGAGAGGGTTCGCCGCTCCGGGCGTTCTTCGCGGGCGTCACTCCCCGGGCGTTATTCGAACCTCCCTCGAAAAGAGATCCACGATGCAGCGGTCCCTTCCGGTCCTCCAGGACGACGAGATCCGGAGCTCCATCAACAAAGACGGGTCACGGAACTACGTGCATCCGGCCGACGTATCCGGGCATTTTACGACCAGCCGCTACGCGGCCTTCGCGGTCCTGATCGTCATCTACCTCGCGCTGCCCTTCATCGAGATCGGCGGTCGGCCGGCGGTCTTCCTCGACGTGGTGCATCGGCGCTTCTATCTCTTCGGCGCCGCGTTCAACGCTCAGGATTTCTGGCTCGTCTTCTTCCTGCTGACGGGCCTGGCCTTCGTGCTCATCGTCCTCACGACGATGTTCGGTCGCGTATGGTGCGGCTACGCCTGCCCGCAGACCGTCTTCCTGGAAGGTGTCTACCGTCGCGTGGAGCGCTTCATCGAGGGTCCGCGGGCACAGCGTTTGAAGCGCAACGCCGGGCCCTGGACGCGGGACAAGGTCTTTCGGAAGACGGCGAAGCATCTCAGCTTCGCGCTCCTGGCCATCTTCATGAGCCACTTCTTCCTGAGCTACTTCGTGTCGCTCCCGAGCCTCGTGGAGATGATCGGCAAGTCGCCGAGCGTCCACCCGGAGGCCTTTGCGTGGATGTTCGTGATGAGCGTGGTGCTCTACGGGAACTTTGCGTGGTTCCGGGAGCAGCTCTGCATGATCATCTGCCCCTACGGCCGGCTCCAGTCGACCATGACGGACCGCGATACGCTGGTCGTCGGCTACGACGCGCTCCGCGGCGAGCCGCGCGGCAAGAAGCGTCGCGGGAAGAAGGGCAAGGACGCGGCGCCCAAGGGCGACTGCATCGACTGCCATCGCTGCGTGCACGTGTGCCCCACGGGCATCGACATCCGGAACGGCCTCCAGCTCGAGTGCATCGGCTGCTTCGCGTGCATCGACGCGTGCGACACCGTGATGGACAAGATCGGGAAGCCGCGTGGCCTCGTTCGCTACGACTCGCTCAACGGCCTCGAGGGTGGCGAGCGAAAGAAGCTCCTGCGCCCGCGCCTCGGCCTCTACCTGGGCGTGCTGACGGCCTGGGCCGTCGGGATGACCTTCGCGCTCCAGAGCCACGAGCTCTTCGAGGCGAACCTGCTGCGGCCGCCGGGAGGCGTGCCCTTCGTGGTCGACGACGGCGTCGTCCAGAACACGGTGCAGGTGCACGTCGTGAACAAGACCGACGCGCCCAGGACCTTCCTCCTCGTCGGCGCGTCCGACGACCTCGAGCTCGTGGTGCCCATGCCCGAGGTCACGCTGCCGGGCGGCCAATCCCGCCACGTGCCGCTCCTGGCCAGGCTGCCGCGGGAGTCGCTGCGGCCCGGCCAGGAGATTCGCGTCGAGGTGCGCACCGAGGGCGAGCCCACGAAGGTGCTGGCCGCTCCCTTCCTGGGACCGGGTGGGGGCCGTGCCTCGCAACGCTGAGCGCACCAGGTGCGGGCCTGGGTGCAGCAGCTGCGCGCCGCGGGCCCCTTTCCCCGAGATTCCCGAGGTTCTGCGCTGGCCCGGCCTTTGCTCTACCTCTTCACGAACGCGCCGCTCGACGACGGCCGCCACCTTCTGAGCTGGGATTAGCGATGACCCGTCCGACCATTCTCTGCGGGACCGATCTGACGCCCCTGGGCACGCAAGCGGGCCGCGTGGCCGCGGCGCTCGCGGCTGCCCGCGGAGCCTCGCTCTTGCTCGTGCACGTGCAGGACGCTCCCACCGATGACCTCGAGAACCTCGACGATTCGCTCCGCGCGGCGGCCGAGGTGTACCGCCAGCGCATCGACGCGCGGCGGGCGCGCGCTCAGGAGGCGCTCGAGGAGGCGGCGGCCGAGCTCCGCGACGCCTTCGACGTTCCCGTGCGCACGGAGCGCGTCGCCGGGCGCCCCTGCGAGGCCATCATGGACGTCGCCGACGCGGTCGAGGCGGCGCTGGTGGTCATCGGCCCGCACGGCGAGCATCGCGGCCGGCTCATGGACCGGCTCCTCGGGACCACGGCGCTGCGCGTCGTGCGCCACGCGCACCGGCCGGTGCTGGTGGGCGGCGGCGATGGGAGCCGCGCTCTCGAGGTGGCCGCGGGTCGCGCGAGCTCAGCCTGTCCTTCTCGCGCTGCCTCCGCGAGCTCATTTCGTCGCGCGCCCTGCACGCCGCGGGAGGCGAAGTGGCCATCAGCAACGACGACCCGAGTGTTCAAACCGCGGACCCAACGGACGTGAGGAGCGAAGCATGCTGGGCCTAGTGTTGGCCGTACAGGTCTTCGTCGTGGCGGCAACGGCGCGGCCCGAGGGCCACCTCGCGAGTGTCCGGAGTGGCGCTTTGCCCGTCG
>CALCTH010000175.1 GCA_937893795.1 uncultured Myxococcales bacterium
ACGGCGCGGACGAAGCCGTCGGTTAATCACGCCGCCGTGAACATCCGTCGTTCGGTTTACGGCATCACCAGGGTCTGCCCGACCAACAAGCGGTTCGGGTTCACCTGCGGGTTGGCCGCGAGGATGTCGCGGTGCTTTTGTCCGTTGCCGTAGACCCGGCTGGCGCTCGACCAGAGCGTGTCGCCCTTCTGCACGGAGTCGCTGCAGCCCGGCGCGGTCGTATCCACGCGTCCATCCAGCGGCGTCACCTGGACGAACACCGCGTCGCCTTGCGGGGCCGGCGCATACGGATCGACCGGCGCGGCCGACGCGCTGACCGGTTCGAGGTAGCCGAACTGGGCCGGCGGCGGCGGGCCCCGCGTACTCCTCGAGAGCCACGTGAAAGTTCGACCCGCCGAAGCCGAAGGAGCTGACGCCCGCGCGCCGTGGGACGGGCTTGCCGCCCCGCATGGGCTGCACCCAGGGCCGCGCCCGCGTCGCCAGATGGAAGGGGCTCTCGTCGATGCGGAGCTTGGGGTTGGGCGCATCCACCTTGATGGTGGGGGGCAGGACCTTGTGGTGAAGCGCGAAGACGGCCTTCACGAGGCCCGCGGCGCCGGCCGCGGCCTTGGCGTGGCCGATCTGACTCTTCACCGACCCGAGCGCGCACCACTGCCGGTCCTCGCGCCCGCTCTCGTCGAAGACCATGCGGAGGCCCTCGAACTCGGCCGCGTCGCCGGCGATGGTGCCCGTGCCATGCGCCTCGACGAGCGTGACCGTGTCGGCGCCGAAACCGGCGCGCTCGTAGGCGCGACGGATGGCCTTCGCCTGACCCTTCGAGACCGGCGCGTAAACGGCGGTGCCCTTCCCGTCACTCGACTGGCCCACGCCCTTGATGACGGCGTAGATGCGGTCGCCGTCGCGCTCGGCGTCGGCGAGGCGCTTCAACGCCACCATGCCGAGGCCCTCGCCGAGCATGGTGCCGTCGCCCTCGGCGCTGAAAGGCCGGCAGTCGCCGGACTTCGAAAGCGCCGGCGTCTTGCTGAAGCACATGTACATGAAGATGTCGTTCATCGTGTCCGCGCCTCCGCAGATCACGACGTCCGAATCCCCGAGGTGCAGCTCGTTCACGCCCATGCTGAGCGCGCTGAAGGTGCTCGCGCAGGCCGCGTCGGTGACGCAGTTGGTGCCACCCAGATCGAGGCGGTTGGCGATGCGCCCGGCCACGACGTTGCCGAGCACGCCCGGGAAGGTCGATTCCTGCCAGGGCTGGAACTGGTCGCCGATGCGCGCGACGGCGCGCTCGACCTCGTCCTCGCTGAAGCCCGCCTCGCGAAGGCCCTGTCGCCACGCCGGATGCTGCAGCCGGCTCACCATGGTGCCGAGGAGCTCCTGGGCGCTGGTCACGCCGAGGATGCAGCTCATGCGCTCCCGGTCCGTGTACGCGAACTGACCCTTGGCCGCGTCGGCGAGGACCTGCTGCGCGACGATGAGCGCGAGGAGCTGGCAGGTGTCCGTCGCGGGCATCACGCTCGGCGGCACGCCCCAGCTCAGCGGATCGAAGTCGACCTCCGGCAGGAAGGCGCCGCGCTTCGCATAGGTCTTGTCCGGCGCCGTGGGGTCCGGGTCGTAGTAGTCCTCGATGAGCCAGTGCTCGGCGGGGACGTCGCTGATGAGGTCCTGGCCTTCGAGGATGTTCCGCCAGAACGCGCTGCCGCTGAGGGCCGGGTCATCCTGGGAACCGGGGAAGAGCGCGGAGACGCCGACGACGGCGATGGGCTGATCACGCATGGGCTCAGTCGAGGGGCCGGGGTTCGAAGTGGAACGCGGCGGCGGGGACCGCCGCGCCATAGGCACGGAGCTGGTGGGCGCGGGTCACGACCGCCGCACCTTCCAGCAGGTTCTTCGCGATCTGCACCGCCTCGCGCCGCGACGGGTCCTCGAGGAACGAGCCCTTCGCCCAGGCGTTGAAGGCACCCATCGCGGGGCCGCACCAGATCTGGTAGTCGAGGCGCCGCTCTGGCGTGCCGGCGATGGCCCAGCGGCTCGAGAGGCCGAGGTACCAGCGGAAGCAGAGCGCCATCTCGTGCTTCGGGTCGGCGGAGGCCTTCGCGTTCTCCGCCGGGTCGCGCTCGGCCCAGAAGTCCCGCGTGGCCTGGCGCACGTCGGCGACGCTCACGCCGAGCACCTGGCGCTCGAGCCTGTCGCGCTCGCCCTCGGGAATGGCGTCGAGGCTCGCGTACGCGCGGTAGGCCTCGCGGAGCCGCTTGCCGCGCGACGCGAACATGGTCCCGCGCTTCAGCACCTGGACCTCGACGCCCTGCTCGAACATGTCGGCGGCCGGCGCCATCTCCACGTCGGCCATGGTCGCCTCGGCGAGCATCGCCTTCCCGGCGGGGCTGAGGCCGGCTTCGAGGGACGACTGGTTGACGGAGCCCGTGAGCACGAAGGCCGCACCCTGGGCGAAGGCCGCAGCGACGGCGCGCGGCGTACCGAGGCCGCCGGCCGCGCCTACGCGAATCGGGCGCGCGAAGCCGTGCGTCCGGCTCAGCTCGTCGCGCAGCGCGCAGATGACGGGGAAGACCGCGCCGAGCGCCTGCCGGTCCGTGTGCCCGCCGCTGTCCGACTCGACGATGATGTCCTCGGCGACGGGAACCTCGCGGGCGAGGGCAGCTTCCTCGGCCGTGAGGAGCCCGCCCCGAACGAGCCCGTCGAGGATGGCGGCCGGGGCCGGCGCCAGGAAGTGCCGCGCCGTCTCGGGCCGGCTGATCTTCGCGAAGACGTGGTTCGCCCGGGCCACGCGTCCGTCCGCCCCGCGGCGGAGGCCGCTCGCGGCGTAGCGCACGATGCTCGGCGTGAGCGCCAGGTAGGCCGACGCCGAGACCCGACGCACGCGGCGCCGCAGGTAGAGGTCGGCGACCGACGCCTCGAGCTCGGGCTCGTTGGGCGAGTGGATGAGGTTCATCCCCCAGGGCACCGAGTCGCCGAGCTCACGCTCCAGTCGGCCGAGCGCCTCCTCGACGCGTGGCCGGGCGAGACCCGCGGCCCCGAAGAAGCCGAGCATGCCAGCGCGAGCCATGGCGACGACGAGCTCCACCGTCGCGATGCCGTTCGCCATGGCGCCGGCGACGTAGGGAAAGCGCACGCCGTGGGCTTCGTTGAAGGCGCGATCGCCGAGCCATTCGGGGTAGAGGGGCGGGAGCGTCGCCAGCAGCGCGTAGCCCGCCTGGTCCGGCCCGTTTCCGAGCCCGCCTCCGAAGGCGACGCCGATGCGGCCGCTCGCGGGCTCACGGACGATGTGCGTCGTCTCGCGGAAGGCCTGCGCCGCGTGCACCAGGGCCGTCGCGTCGAA
This sequence comes from uncultured Myxococcales bacterium, assembly GCA_937893795.1. GTDB lineage: Bacteria > Myxococcota_A > Polyangia > Polyangiales > Houyiibacteriaceae > CALCTH01. The sequence goes on from CALCTH010000175.1 coordinate 3,332, forward strand.
GCCGGCGCGTCCCGCCTCCGTCCCGTTGCCCGTCGCACCACCTGCGCTCCACGTCGCCATGCTGGTGTGCACGCGACGCTCATAGTCCCGCGCGGGGGAGCTTTCTGTCATCGTTCGGCCACCGGGCCGGCTTCATCCGGTCACGGCGCCGGGACGTGTGAGCAGGCCCAGATCCGGCCGAAGACTTGCTCGGTTTCCGGTACGCTCGCGTCCCGATGAAGGGAGGGTGCGCATGAGCGTCGGTCTAGGGGTGCTGCTCGGCGTCGGGGGCCTCGTGCTGCTCGTCGTTCTTCATGACGTGACGCAGCGCGTCGATCCGATCCTGCGCAACTACCCGGTGGTCGGGCACTTCCGGAAGCTCTTGATGAGCGTCGGCCCGGAGCTCCGGCAATACATCGTCGCTCGCAACGACGAGGAGCGGCCCTTCACGCGCGACCAGCGGCAGTGGGTCTACGCCTCCTCGGCGAGGACGAACAACTACTTCGGCTTCGGAACGGACAACGATCTTGAGCGGAGCCCGGGGCACCTCATCCTGAAGCAGGCCGCCTTCACGCACCGCGAGCCGCATCCCGGCGACGCCGACTACGACCCGCTGCACTCGATTCCCTGCGCGAAGGTGCTCGGGGCGGCGCGGGGACGCGCCCAGGCGTTCCGGCCCGAGAACATCTTCTACGTGTCGGCGATGAGCTACGGCTCGCTCAGCGCCCGCGCCGTACAGGCCATCAACGCGGGCTGCGGGAAGAGTCGTTCGCTCCACAACACCGGCGAGGGCGGCATCAGCCCGCACCACCGCCACGGCGGTGACCTCATCTTCCAGTTCGGCACGGGCTACTACGGCTGCCGGGACGCCACGGGCAACTTCGACCTGGAGCGGCTCGCCGAGCTCGTGGCGTCGCATCCGGTGCGGGCCGTCGAGGTGAAGCTGAGCCAGGGCGCGAAGCCCGGGCGCGGCGGCGTGCTCCCCGGGGCGAAGGTGACGGCGGAGATCAGCCGCATTCGAGGTATCCCCGCGGGCGAGGACTGCATCAGCCCGGCCTCGCATACGGCCTTCCGAAGCGCCGACGAGCTGCTCGACGTGGTGGAGGCCATCGCCGAGCGCACGGGCCTGCCCGTGGGCATCAAGAGCGCCGTGGGGCAGACGGGCTTTTGGACGGAGCTCGCCGAGCGCATGGAGAGCGGGACCCGCGGCGTGGACTTCATCACCATCGACGGCGGCGAGGGCGGAACCGGCGCCGCGCCGCTGGTGTTCTCCGACCACGTCTCGCTCCCCTTCAAGGTCGGCTTCACGCGCGTGTACCGGCTCTTCGCGGAGCGCGGACTGACGGAGCGCATCGTCTTCGCGGGCGCGGGCAAGCTCGGCTTCCCGCACGAAGCGCTGCTCGCGATGGCCATGGGCTGCGATCTCGTCGGCGTCGCCCGCGAGGCCATGCTGGCGCTGGGGTGCATCCAGGCGCAGGAGTGCCAGAGCGGCCACTGCCCCACCGGCGTCGCGACGCAGAAGGCGCGCTACGCCCGCGGCGTCGACCCCACCGACAAGGCGGAGCGGCTCGCCGCCTATCTGGTGACGCTGCGCAAGGAGACCATGTGGCTGACGCGCGCGGCCGGCGCCGCGCACCCGAGCCTGGTCACGCTCGACGACTTCGAGCTCCTCGGTGAGGAGCTCGACAGCCGAAGCGCCCGGGACCACTTCCGCTACCAGCCCGGCTGGGGCCAGCCGCCCGCGAGCGCGCTCGTGCCGCTCGGCCTCGGCCGGCCGGCGGAGTGAACGCAGCGCGGCTACTGCCAGAGCACGCGGACGGCGTTGCTGCTCCCGTCCGCGATCATGAGGTTGCCGCGCCACTCGATGATCTGGCCTACCTGGTCGCTGATGCGTGCGGTGGTCCCCGGGACCTGCTCGCCGCTCGAACCGACGGAGCCGCGGATGCCGAGCACCGTCGACGTGGTGCCGGCCACGGGGTCCGTACAGCGGAGCGTGCCGCGGGTGACCGCGGTGGTGAAACGCTCGTTGAAGCAGACCGAGCCGTCGTCGCGGACGACGAAGTCGCCGCCGCTGAGCAGCTGCGTTTCGGCGATGGTCGCGCCGTCGGCGTTACTGCCTCGGGCGTTGCCGAGCACGCCGGTGAGCAACCCCGTCATCGGGTCGAAGCGCGCGATGCCCCAGGTCGACAAGGAGCCGGTGTTGAAGCCGCCCATGGCGAGGGGCGCGCTCGCGAAGAAGCTCCCCTTCACGTGCACGCGGTCCATCGCGTCGAGGGCGATGAAGCAGCGCACGCTCGAGCAGCCGAGGAAGCGCACGGCGGCGCTGCTCGGCGAGGTCGTGAAGAGCAGGTCCACGGTGTCGGTGGCGGGGTCGAAGCTCCGGATGCGGACGCCGTCGGCGAAGGTGACGAGGCCCGTCGACGCGACCTCGCAATCGGTGCCTTGGCTGGAGAAGGTCGCGAGCGTGCCGGGCCCTCCGTCCCCGTAGGTAGGCGCCGTCGCCGTGCCGCCGCCGACCACCGTCGTGATGCGCTCGTCCGCCGCGCCGAGGTCGATGCGCCGGAGCCGGCCCGGGTTCGCGAGGGCGCCCGTGAGCACGTAGAGGTAATCGTTCGGCTCGTCGTAACAAAGGGCCCGGGGCGCGGCGAGCGTCGCGAGCGCGGCCGGGCCGAGGTCGCCGGTGCTTCCGCGAATGCCCGTCCCGGCCACGAGCCGAATCGCACCGGCCGGCGACACTTCGTAGACCTGGTGATTGCCTGGCGAGGCGAGCCAGAAGGTGCCGTCGCTCGCCGTCGCCACCCCCTGAGGGCCGGTGATGCGCGCGGTCGAGGCAGCTCCCGGGACGCCCGCACGGCCGGAGCTGCGCGTGAGGTTCACGACCGTCGATACGTTCCCCGCGGGCGGAAGCGTGGCCGGGACGATGAAGTCGATGGGACTGTCCGGAAGCTCCACCGCCGAGGCGTCGAAGATGCGCGCCCGGAAGGTCACGGGGCCGGCCTCGAGACCGGTGAAGGCCGTCGCGACGCTCAGACCGGAGGCGCTCGTCGGTGTGGTGGCGGATTCGATGAAGCCCGCGCCGCTCACGACCTCCCACTCGACGCCGAGGCCACTCACGGGCACCGGCGGCATCGCGTCCGTGGTCACCTCGACGCTCAGCCCCCCCGGGATCGCCGCGCCCGCTGCCCGGCTCGGCAGCATGGTGGTCCCGACGGCGGCGACCGTCGGGGCGAGCCCCGGGGTCGGCAGCGGGCCCCAGACGCGGCGTAGCGCGCGGTTGCCATCGTCCGCGATCAGCAGGTGGCCGTCCGGGTGGATGGCGAGGCCCTCGGGGTCCGAGAGCTGCGCGCTCCCGGCCGCGCCTCCATCACCCCCGGCCCCGATGGCGCCCGTGCCGACGAAGGTCTCCACGAGGCCCGTACCCGGATCGATGGAGCGCACGCGATGGTCCGAGCTCGAGAAGAGGATCAGCCCCTCCGGCGTGACCGCCACGTCGCCGACGCTCGCCGGACCGAAGGAGAGAGCCGAGACCCCCTCCCCGGTTCCCGCCGCGGGCAAGCCGAGCACACGGGTGACGGCGTCCGTGGTCGCGTCGATGCGAAGGATGCCGGCGGTCGAGGAGCCCGCGAAGGGACCCGAGATGATCCCGGCCGCGAGCACGTCCCCGTCCTCGTCGAGGGCGAGGCTGCAGCGGGATAGGCCGCCGCAGAGCGTGATGCCGAGCCGCGCCGTCGTTCCCTGCGGCACGACCGTGTCGATGATGCCGGAGCCGTCGACGACGCGAATGGAGCGCTTCGCGCCGTCGTCGACGATCCAAAGGCGCCCGTCGGCCGTGACCACCACGTCTTCGGCCTCGCTCAGCTCTGCGGCGGTCGCGGCGGAGCCGTCACCGAAGCCCGGTCCACCGACGCTGGCGCCGCCGGCGAGGGTGCTCACGAGGCCGGTGGTGAGGTCGATGGCCCGCACGCGCGACTCGGCCGCCACCAGCAGCCGGTCCCCGGCCTCGTCGACGAAGAGACCGACCGGCGTCCCGAGGTTTGCGGCGCGCCGGTCCCCCCCGTCGCCGAGGCCGCCGGTGCCGCCACCCGCGAAGAGATCCGCGATGCCATCTTCGTCGATGGCGTAGACGGCGCGGTCGACGATGACGTAGGTGGTCCCGTCGGCACCGACCTCGACGTCGCCGAGCGACACGCCGGGGCGGAAGCCCGGCGCGGCCACGGGCACCGTCCGATCCGTCGTGGAGGACTTCGCCGCGTTGAGGATCGTGGAGACGATGCCGGGCAGGGGTGGTGGCGACGTCTGCGGGACGAAGACCGGCCGGAGCCCGGAGGCCGTGAAGACCGCGTCGCGCACGCCGGGCCAGGCGGCGGCGCGGACCGAAAAGCGCGCGAGGCCGGTGCCGTCGGTGGTCACCGGAGAGGCCGACGCCTCGTAGGGCCCGGGCGCGAGGTCCAGCGCCACGCCGCTGAGCGGTGCGCCCATCAGGTCCGTGACCCGGACGACGACCTCGCTGCCGAAGAAGACGGCGGTCTCGGCCGTCTGCGAGCCCCCCATGGCGACGGTGCCCGAGCTGGTGCGCGCGCAGACCATCGCCATGTCGCAGTCGGCGTCGTCGCAGTCGACGAGGCCGTCGCAGTCCTGGTCGATGCCGTCGCTGCAGTCCTCGGCAGCGCCGGGGAAGACGTCGGGGTCACGCGGCGCGCAGTCGCCGAAGAGGCTCGCCCGGCCGAGGCTTCCCGCGCAGCTCAGGAGGGCGGCGCCGACGCCCACGCCATCGCCATCGAGGTCCTCGTAGGTCGACACCTCGTCGAAGGTCTCGTCGACGGTCCCATCGCAGTCGTCGTCGACGCGCGGGCGGCCGAGGCATCCGTCGAAGCCGAGCGGGCTCACCTCGCGGTCGCCATCGTCGCAGTCACCGCCGCGGGGCAAGCGCCCCGGGACGATGTCGCAGCTCACGACGCGGCTCTCGTCGTCACCGAAGCCGTCGTCATCCGCGTCCGTGAACCACCCGACGTCTCCCGCCATCTCGTCCACGGTTCCGTCGCAGTCGTTGTCCCGGAAGTCGCAAATCTCGGCGAAGCCCTCCGCCGTGAAGGGGTCGAGGTCGTCGCAATCCGAGAGCGTCGCGGCGCAGCGCGCGTCGGGCACCCGGTCGCGGTCGTCGTCCTCGGTGTCGCCCGGGCTGATGGCGAAGTCCGCGCGGCCGTTGCAGTCGTCGGCGAGGCCGTTGCAACGCTCCACGGCGACGGGGCTGACGGCGCCATCCGTGTCGTCGCAGTCGCCGGAAAGGACGACGCGGTCGGGTACCGGATCGCAGCTCAGGATCGGGGGGTTTGCGGCGTTCGCGATGCCGAAGCCGTCGCCGTCGCCGTCGACGTACCAGGGCACGTCCACGGTGAACTCGTCCGCGATGCCGTTGCAGTCGTTGTCGATGCCGTCGCAGATCTCCGCGAAGATGGGGCTGACGCGCCGGTTCGCGTCGTCGCAGTCGTCGCCGAAGACGGAGAAGCGGGGGCTGCCGGCGCAGGCCATGACGGGCCGCGTGCCGTCGCCGCGTCCGTCGCCGTCGCGGTCGTCGAAGCCAGCGACCTGAACGCCTTCGTCGATGGTCCCGTCGCAATCGTTGTCGAGCCCCTCGCAGACCTCCGTGGCGCGCGTGTTGATGCTGCGTGAGGCGTCGTTGCAGTCGAGGCCGCAGACCGTGTCCATGCCCGGCACGGCGTTGCAACAGAAGGTGGGCGCCTCGCCGTCGCCATCCGCATCGCGGTCGCCCACGGTCGTCACGTCGCAGTCCTCGTCGTGACCGTCCGCGTCGCAGATCTCGACGTTCCCGGGGAAGCGGTTCGAATCCTCGTCGGCGCAGTCGAGGCCACCGCAGAAGATGGAGTCGACGCCGTCGCCGTCTGCGTCGCCAACGGCCGCGCAATCCGTGACGCAGGCGTCCATGAGGTCGTCGCAGATTTGGCCCTCGAGGCAGGGGTTCGCCGCCGGCAGGCAACCGAAGGGATCGGTGCCCGGCTCCCCGGGCCGGCATCGCTCGATACCCGTGCAGAAGAGCCCGTCGTCGCAATCCGCGTCGCGGAAGCAGGGCGGAGGCCCGGCATCCACGCCGAAGTCCGGTGGCCCGGCGTCCGGCATGCCCTCGTCCATCCCAAGGTCCGGCATGACGGGCATGTCCGGGACGGCGGCGTCCCCCGAGCCCGCGTCCTCGGGACCCATGTCGGGTGTGACGGCGGAGCTGCTGTCGCTGGCGTCGTCGCCGCAGCCGATGGCCCCCGTGACGGCTCCTGCAGCGATTATGATGAGAACGTAACGTGCCGCCATGAGGGGAATCCTCTCCCCTGCATCGCTTTTCCGCAATGCCCCTCGAGGCGTGACGACGCCGCGCCAGGGGCTGGCCTCCTGAACGTTCCGGTGACGGCACCGGGTGCGGTGACCGCCGAAGGGTGAAATGTCGGACAGGGTCCCTGCCGGGTGAGGTAGCCTGCTCGGGATGGCACGGAGGCGGAGCGGTCGCGGTGAGCTTCCCGACACGCCCTGGGACCCCGAGCCCGAGGAGCGGCTGCGCCGCGTGCGCCGGACGACGCTCTTCCAGGCGCTCCCAGAGGACGTGGCGCGTACCCTCACGAAGAACGCCACGCCGCTGCGGCTCCGCCGCGACGAGCCCCTCTGGCGCAAGGGATCGGCGGGCACGATGGCCTTCGTCTGGGCGGGCTGGCTCGAGGTGCGCCGGGACGACGTGGTGCTCGGAGTGCAGCGCAAGGGCGCCTTCTTCGGCTTGAGCGCGCTCCTCGATGAACCGCATACGGCGGACGTGGTCGGCGGCGCCGACAGCACGCGCTGCCTCGTCTTCGACGCGCAGGCTCTCCGCCGCGAGCTGCTCCACCGGCCCGAGTCGATGCTCGCCGCTCTGGGCAACCTCCTCGGCCTCGTGTCGCGCCTGAACGAGCAGCAGACGCTCTACCGACGACGGGCACCGGCGACCGAGCGGATCGTGTACCACCTCCGGGAGCTCACTCGGGACCGGGAGTTCCCGGGGCAGAGCCTCGGCGCCGTGAACATCACGCAGGAGGAGCTAGCGCGCCTCGCGGGCTGCTCGAAGCGAACCGTGAACGTGGTGCTCAGCGAGCTCGAGGCCGCAGGCGCCGTGGAGGTCGGCTACTCGCGGCTGACCGTGCTCGACCTCGAGGCCGCGGAGAGCGTCGTCGGCAAGGAAGCGGACGAGGGCAAGGAGCCCTGATGCGGCGCGGGCCGGCGCGACGCGGACGCGGAAGAGTGGCGATGCTCCTGCTCCTCGCCGCCTGCCATCGAGCGCCCACTGCCACCGCGACGCCAGACGCGCCGGCCGCGAGCGAAGGCGCGGCAGCGTCGCCGGAGGAAGCGCGTGTATCCGGCGGCCCGGCGACCGGTGAGGGCCGTAGCCTCGCCGACGCCTGCGGCGCGCTCGAGAGCCTCGAGGCGCTGACCTGCGTCGTGGCGGAGGGTCTCCGCCGGGGCCTTCCGCAGATGAGCGTCAGCTGGGAGCCCGGCACGATCGCGCTGACGCGCACCGACGGGCCGACCGCCCGGGTCAGCCTGGACAACCTGCTCGTCGCCATGGCCCAGGCGGGGAGCGAAGAGGCGGCGCTCTCGGTCCTCGAGCACTTCGTGGCGTCCACCGTCGAGGCCGTGGCCGCCGGCGAGCGGACCGTCGACCGGGCCGAGGTGCGCGCGGTGCTCAAGCCCCTCGCCTGGGTGCGGGCGCTTCCCGCCGAGGCGCCGGCACCGCTCACCCGTCCCTTCGGCGGCGAGCTCGTCGTCGTCTACGTGCGGGACCTGCCACGCTCCCTTCGCCTCCTGGACGCCGACGACGCGCGAGCGCTGGGCCTCGACGACGCCAGCCTCGATGGGCTCGCGCGCGCCAACCTGCGCGCCGGCTTCCCACCCGAGCCGCAGCTCGTTCCCTTCGCCGGTCTCGGCGCGCCGCTTCTCCGCGTCGACGCGGGCGACGGCTACGCGGCCTCGCGCCTCCTTCTCCCCCGGCACTTCGCCACGCTCGCGCGGGAGGCGGGCGGCCTCCACGCAGCCGTGCCGACGCGAGACCTGATGCTCCTCGCGCGCGGCGACGTGCGCGGCGCTCGGGAAGCGCTCCGCATCGAGGCGGAGCAACGCTTCAGTGCGGGCCCCTACCCCGTGAGCCCTCGCGTCTGGCGCTGGACGCCCTCGGGCTTTCTGCCCGTCGAGTGAGGGCCGAGCGCCGCGCCATCAGGCGCCGTCGCTTTCCTCGCCGCCATTGGCGGCGCGCTCCGCCGCCTCCTGGGCCTCACGCTCCTGACGACGCTCGGCTTCGACCTGCGCGCGCATCCAGTCCGCGTTGCGGTCCCAGCGGTCGACCCGGCCGTCCCCGTCGAGGTCCGTGCCCATGCGCACCATCTGACCGTCCTCGAAGTACTCCCAGCGGTCCGGTTGCCACTCCGTGGCGGTGCTGCGCCCGTTCAGATCACGCTCCGCGCGGGAGGGGCGGCCGTTCTCGTAGAAGACCTTGGTGTCGATGCGGCCGTCGCCGACCGTGTCCGTCTCGACGCGGAGGATGCGCCCCTCCTCGAAGGTCGTGACCTGGTCCATGCGGCCGTCGAAGTTGCGGTCCGACTCTTCCCGCTGAGGGCGCCCCTCGTCGTCGTAGTAGCGGACGACGTCCTTGATGCCGTCGCCGTTGAGATCCGCCTCGCGGCAGATGAGCACGAGGCGTGCGAGGCGCCCCTCGCCGATGACGAGGAAGACCTTCCGCACGTCGGCGTACTCGTCGCCGCTCGTGTCGTACTCGCTGACCTCGCGGCCGGCGCCCTCGCCGGAGCAACGCCCCTGGTCGTCCGTGGCGCGCTCGCCGCCCGCGCTCGTCGCGGCGCGGGCGTGCACGGAGGTACGCGGCCGCTCGGGCTCGCTGCGATTGCAGCCCACCAGCAAGACCAAGCCCAGCGTCGAGATCACGCGCGTCACGGTGCTTCCTCCTCGGTCCCCGCGTCGGGGCTGGGGTCGTCGGGCGGGTCCACGAAGGGGTTTTCGCCCGCGGGCATCGCGCCGTCCTCGCTGCCCTCGTCTCCGGCCGCCGCATCGTTCACGCCGCCGTCGTTCACGTCGCCCTCGGCCGGCGCAGCGTCGTCCGCCGCCGTGTCATCGGCGGGCGGCGCCTCGCCGCCAGCGCTGGACCCTCCGTCGGCCTCTGGGGCCACGACGCAGATGATCGGCTCGTCGCGCGGGCCGGCCTGCTCGGCAGGGATGACGTCCTCGCGGTCGGCGGCGCCGTCCCCGTCGAGGTCGTAGCGCACGGCGCGAAGCTGCCCGTCCGCGAAGACCTCGGACTTCTCGGCCACGCCGTCGTTGTTGTCGTCGTAGCGCGCCTCGACGAGGAGCCCTCGGTCGTAGCGCTCCCAGGTGTCGGCGTCCCCGTCGTTGGTGCGGTCTCGCTCCGCGCGGGCTACCCGGCCGTCCTCACACCACATCCACGTGTCGATGCGGCTGTCGAAGTTGGTGTCGAGCTCCTTCCGCACCAGCTCGCCGTCCTGGTAGTAGGCGATCTGGTCCATGCGGCCGTCGAAGTCGAAGTCGTGCTCCTCGCGCACCGAGGTCTCACCGTCGGTGTCGTAGAAGCGCGTGACGTCGGGGCGGCCGTCGAAGTTCATGTCGATCTCGGTGCAGCGGCGCGTGCCGCTCGCGATGACGTGTCGGATGTCCGGACGCCCGTCGTTGTTCACGTCCACGGCCTGCACCGTGGAGCCCGCGACCTCGCACTGCTCGCGGACGCTTCCTTCGCCGCGGCTCCCGGCGAGCACGTCGCCCTGGCCGACGCCGTCGGCCTCGCCGCGGCCGCCACACGCGACGGCGAGCCCCATCACGACGACGAGCCCCGCGCGCTGCGGCTGCGCCCCCCTCCGACCTGTCCTCATCTCGTCGTCCTCGCTTCGCCGGCCCGACACGACCGCACGCTCCTTAGGTGTACGGCAGTTCCCACGATTCATAGCGTAGCCCGCGGCGCTCGGACGTCGACCGGATGCGTGGCGCCAATTTGACGGTACACATGTTGCCATATACGCTCACGTCGGTTCGATTCACCGGGCGGCCCCCTCTCCCGTGAGGCCACGATGGCGCGCAAGAAGATCTCGACGACCGTCTACATCACGCCCGAGCAGAACGAGAAGCTGAAGCTGCTTCACGAGCGAACGAAGGTCCCGGTGGCGGTCTACATCCGCGAGGGCATCGACCTCGTGCTCGAGCGCCACGAGGCGGAGCTTCCGGGCCAGCTCACGCTCGACGCCACGACCAAAGGGAGCTAGCTCCCCGGGGCCCCGCGGCCTCCCGAGCCGCGGCCTTCGCCCGCCATGTCGTATCCCCTCGAGCGCATCCGCAACTTCTGCATCATCGCGCACATCGACCACGGGAAGAGCACCCTCGCGGACCGCATCCTGGACGTCACCGGCGCCATCACCAAGCGCGAGCAGAAAGACCAGCTCCTCGACCGCATGGAGCTCGAGCAGGAGCGCGGCATCACCATCAAGGCCCAGGGCGTACGCCTGCCCTACACGGCCGACGACGGGACCGAATACCAGCTCAACCTCATCGACACGCCGGGCCACGTCGACTTCAGCTACGAGGTGAGCCGCTCGCTCGCGGCCTGCGACGGCGCGCTGCTCGTGGTCGACGCGACGCAGGGCGTCGAGGCGCAGACGCTGGCGAACGTCTACCTGGCCCTCGAGAACGACCTCGAGATCATCCCCGTGTTCAACAAGATCGACCTGCCCTCGGCGGACGTCGACCGGGTGAAGCGGGAGGTCGAAGAGGTGGTCGGCCTCGAGGTCGACGAGGTGCTGGCCTGCTCCGGCAAGACCGGGGCCGGCGTGCGGGAAGTGCTCGAGACCGTGGTGAAGCGCGTCCCGCCGCCCGTCACGGACCCGGAGTCGGCCCTTCGCGCGCTCCTCTTCGACAGCTGGTACGACCCCTACCGCGGCGCGATGAGCATGATCCGCGTCGTCGACGGGACCATCGAGAAGGGCGGCCGGGTCAAGATGATGGCCACGGGCGCGACCTACGAGGTCACCGAGCTCGGCGTCTACGACCCCTTCCCGAAGACCGTCGACCACCTGGGGCCCGGCGAGGTCGGCTTCTTCGCCGCCTCCATCAAGTCCGTCGAGGACGCGAAGGTCGGCGACACGATCACCCTCGCCAAGCATGGCGCCACCGAGCCGCTGGCCGGCTTCAAGGAAGTGAAGCCCATGGTCTTCTGCGGGATCTTCCCGACGGATAGCGACCAGTACACGGAGCTTCGCGACGCCCTCGACAAGCTGAACCTCAACGACGCGGCATTCTTCTTCGAGCCGGAGACGAGCGAGGCGCTGGGCTTCGGCTTCCGCTGCGGCTTCCTGGGCCTGCTCCACATGGAGATCATCCAGGAGCGGCTCGAGCGCGAGTACAACCTCGACCTCATCACGACGGCGCCGAGCGTCGTGTATCACGTGCACCTGCAGGACGGGTCCATGGTGGAGGTCGAGAATCCCTCGTCGCTGCCGGACGCGGGCCAGATCGCGCACATCGAAGAGCCCTACTTCGACGTGTCCATCCATGTCCCCGCGGAGTTCGTCGGCCCCGTCATCAAGCTCTGCCAGGACCGCCGCGGCATCCAGAAGCAGATCCAATACGCGAGCGAGGACCGGGTCATCGTGACCTACGAGCTCCCGCTGGCGGAGGTGCTCTACGACTTCTTCGACAAGCTGAAGAGCGCCACCAAGGGCTACGCCTCGATGGACTACGAGCTGGCCGGCTACAAGCCCAACAAGCTCGTCCGCCTCGACCTGCTCATCAACGGCGACCGCGTGGACGCGCTGAGCGCCATCGTCCACAAGGACAACAGCTACTACATCGGCCGCGCGCTGGCGCAGAAGCTCAAGAAGATCGTCCCGCAGCAGCAGTTCGAGGTGGCCATCCAGGCCGCCATCGGCTCGAAGATCATCGCGCGGGAGACGGTCCGGGCGCTCCGCAAGGACGTCACCGCCAAGTGCTATGGCGGCGATATCTCGCGAAAGCGCAAGCTCCTCCAGAAGCAGAAGGAGGGCAAGAAGCGCATGAAGGCCGTGGGGCGCGTGGAAATCCCGCAGGCGGCCTTCCACGCCATCCTCAAGGTCGACGGCTGAGCGCGCCACGCGGCGCGGCCGAGCTACCCGAAGCGGATGGCCGAGATGGCCTTGGTCATGAAACGCCCTTGAAAGGGCACGCTGCCGGCGTCCGAGCCAGCGGCGCCCGCCACCACCATCAGGGGCAACAGATGCTCCTCACGGGGGTGCACCTCCCGCGCGGCCGGCGCGTCCATCCAGCGCGCGAGCGCGGCGTCGCGCGCAACGGCGTCGCGCCGTGAGGTCTCGCGAAGCCACGCGTCGAAGCGCTCGGCGTGCTCGTCCGCGCCCGGAGCTCGGAAGCCGCGCATGTTGTGGTAGCTCATGCCGCTGCCCACGAGGAAGACGCCCTCGTCCCGGAGCGGCGCGAGCGCGCGCCCCATGGCGAGGTGACGCGCCGGGTCGAGGCCGCGCTCGAGGGAGAGCTGTACCGTGGGCACGTCTGCGTCCGGGAAGACGCGGCCGAGCGGCACGAAGGTGCCGTGGTCGAAGCCTCGCTCGGCGTCCTCCGCGCTCGCGAAGCCCGCGGCCTCGAGGAGCCCGCGGACCCGCACGGCGAGCGAGGGATCGCCGGGCGCCGGCCACTGGATCTCGTAGGAGGCCGGCGGGAAGTCATAGTAGTCGTAGAGCATCGGCGGCCGCGGGGAGGTCATCACGGTCGGGACGTCCTCTTCCCAATGCGCGCTCACGACGAGGAGCGCGCGTGGCCGCTCCGGGAGGCTCGCCGCGACGCCACGCCAGTAGGCGCCGAGCGCCTCGACCTCGTCGGCCGGCGTGCCGACGTCGACGTACGTCGTGGGTCCACCCCCGTGCGGCAGGTAGAGCGTCGGCTGGCGTGCGGTCATGGCGTGCGTCCCTCCTCGAAGGGATCATGCCTGCCGGGCCCGAGGACACCAGGAGGCCGGCGCGGAAGAGTCCGTTGCCGAAACGCACCCGCGCGGGCGCCGGGGCCTCAGAGCGAGGCGAGCGTCTCCCGGTAGCTCCGGCACTTCGCGACGTAGTGCGCAGCGCCAGCGCGGATGCGGGCGCGCTCTTCGTCCGTGAGCTCGCGCTTCACCTTCGCGGGCCGGCCCATGGCCAAGGTCCCGGGGGGGATCTCGCTCCGCGCCGTGACGAGGGATCCCGCGCCGAGGATCACGTCGTCGCCGAGGCGCGCGGCGTCCATGACGATGGAGCCCATCCCGATGAGCACGCGGCTCCCAAGATGGCAGCCGTGGAGGACGACGGCATGGCCCACGACGCAGTCGTCGCCGACGACCGTGGGGGCCCAGCCGTCCGTGGCATGGATGACCGAGTTGTCCTGGATGGACGTCCGGTCGCCGATGCGAATGGGCTGGACGTCGCCCCGCAGCGTGGACCCGAACCAGATGGAGCTCTCCTCGCCAACGTGGACGTCGCCGATGAGACTCGTCTGCGGCGCCAGAAAGGCGCTCGCGGCGACGCGCGGGCGATGCGCGCCGTAGGGGAGGATCACGGCGGGCGGCGCATGAAGGGGCGGGGCGGGAGGGAGCGTCATGAGCGGCGGGTCCGAAGGGAGCGGCGACGGAGGGCGGAGGGCGCGAGCCAGAGCGCGACGCCCAGCATCGCGCCGAGCACGTCGGCGAGGAGATCCCGGGCGTCCGCCGTGCGCCCGGGCACGAAGGCCTGGTGAAGCTCGTCGCTCAGCCCGAAGGCGCTGGTGAGCAAAACGGCGAAGGCCGCGAGGCGGAGCGGCGGATGGCCCGGCCAGGTTCGAGACGAGGCGCGCATCGTGAGGAGTCCGAGGCCGGCGTACTCGACGAAGTGCACGAGCTTGTCCTTGAAGGGGAGCCGCGCGATGGAGGGCGCGTCGATGCGGACCGACGAGAGCGCGACGATCACCACCATGTAGGCCAGGACGGGCACCCAAGCCCGGACGCGCTCCCGGCCTCGGGTCGCGCTCACGCGGCGCCGCCCGCGACCACCGGCAGCCCGCGCCGCATCGGCCGGGGCGGGGCGGCGCCTTCCATGCGCCCGCGCAAGCTGTGCTTGTAGGCCTCGAGGACCTCGGCGCGCACGAGGCGGCCCCGCGGGTCCTCGCCCACCGGGACCTCGACGTGCACGATCTCGTTACGCTCGCTGCGGCCGGAGTAGCGGCCGGTCTTGGCGTCGAAGGACTCGACGAGCACCTCGACCTCATCGCCGACGAGGCCCTCGAGGTGCGCCCGCCCCTGCGCCTCCACGACCGCGAAGAGGCGCTGCAGCCGCGCATCCTTGGTCGTCTCGTCGACGTCGTCGCCCAGGCGAAGCGCCGCCGTGTGGGGCCGCGGAGAGTACTTGAAGCAGAAGGCCTGGACGAAGCCCGCGGCACGCACGAGCTCCAGCGTCGCCTCGAAGTCCGCGTCGGTCTCACCGGGGAAGCCGACGATGATGTCCGTGGAAAGCGTGAGCCCGGGCCGGCGCGCCTGGAGCGCGCGCACGCGAACGAGATAGTCCGCAGCCGTGTAGCGCCGGCTCATGCGCTTGAGCACCACGTCCGAACCGGACTGAACGGGCAGATGGAGGTGCGCGGGGAGCAGGCCGAGCTCCGCGTGCGCGTCGATGAGGTCCGGCGTGAGGTGGCGCGGGTGCGGGGAGGTGTAGCGAAGGCGCGCCAGCTCCGGGACCTCCCGGGCGATACGGCGCAGGAGGCCGGGGAACTCGGAGCGCGAGGGCGCGACCTTGCTGCGGAGCTTCACCTCGGCCTGCCGCGCCGGGTCGTACCAGGAGTTCACGGTCTGACCGAGGAGCGTCACTTCGCGGACGCCGCCGGCGGCGAGGCCCGCGACCTCGGCGACGATCTCGTCCTCCGGCCGGTAGCGTTCCGCGCCCCGGGTGGTGGGCACGATGCAGTAGGTGCAGCGCTCGTCGCAGCCCTTCATCACGGTGACGAAGGCGCTCGTCTCCCGCTCGGCGGTGCGCGGCCGCGCGACGAGGAAGCGCGGGTCGTCCATGTCGAAGACGGTGCGCGCCAGCGGCGGCGCGCCGCCCGCGACCTCGCGCAGCAGCGCCGGCAGCTCCGGGATGTTGTCGGGGCCGATGACCACGTCCACCAGGTCCGAACGGCGGAGCAGCGCCTCGCCTTCCTGCTGCGCGACGCAGCCGGCGACCACGATGCGGGCGTCGCGATGCTGGGTCTTCCAAGGGCGCAGCGTGCCGAGGAGGCTCATCAGCTTGTGCTCGGACTTCTCGCGGATGCTGCAGGTGTTGACGACCACGACGTCGGCGAGGGCCGCGTCGTCGGTGCGCTCCCATCCCTCCCCGCCGAGCACCTCCTCGAGGCGCCGCGAGTCGTGGACGTTCATCTGGCAGCCCATGGTCTGGACGATGAAGCGGCGACCGCTCATGAGGCGAGGGGCTTAGCAGGCGCGTGGGAGTCGCGCACCGGCGCGAGGAGCTGCGGGCAGACGCGCTCGAGGATGCGCTCGGCGTGCTGCGGGTGGCCTTCGACACGCCAGCGGAAATCCGCGCGAAGCGCCTCGGCGAGCTCCTTGAGGGCGAGCGCGCCCGGCAGATCGATGCGGCCCACGCTCCGGAGGTCGAGCACGACCTCGTCCGCGTCCTGGTGTGCGGCCACGGCCTGGGCGAGGGCTTGGCGAAACTGGTTGGCCGAGGCGTACCAGATGACGCCCTCGGGGATGAGGCGAAGGGTGGCCCCCTCCCGGCGCACGCGGACGTCCACGCTGAGCTCGCGCCATACGTGGACCGCGATGGCCAGGGCGACGCCGCCGAGCACGGCGAGATCGATGCGGGGAGAGAGGCCGAGCGTGAGCCCGAAGGTCGCGTAGGCGACGCACGCCTGCAGCTTCGACTGGCGCCAAAGGCTGATGAGCGGCCGCGGGTCGAGCAGCTTGAGGATGGCGCCCAGCACGATGGCGCCGAGCACGGCCTTCGGCAGCGGCGCGAGCACGTCGCTCGCCGGCAGGAAGGCGAGCACCGCGGCGCCCGCGACGGCGCCCGAGGCCCGGGTCTGCGCGCCGGCCAGCGCGTTCACGGCGCTGCGCGAGAAGGAGCCACCCACGGGCAAGCCGCCCGTGAGCCCGGCGACCAGATTCGCCACGCCCTGGCTGACGAACTCCTTGTTCGGGTCCCAGGGGCGCCGCGCCCGCTCGGCGAACGCCTGAGCGATGCTGACGGCGTCGGCGAAGCCGACGAGGGCGATGATGACTCCGCCGACCAGCAGCTCGGGCACCCGGGCCCAGGGAAGGTCGACGGTGAACGGAGGGACGAGCGCGACGGGCACGCTCCCGAGCACGGGGCCCGCATAACCCGTGCTCGCGCTGAAGACGACGCCGACGATGACGGCGAGCAGAACGCCGGGGAAGAGCGGGTGCAGGCGCCGTCCGCCCATCATGAGGAGCAGGGTCACGGCGCTGAGGCCGAGGGCCTCGGCCTCCCATGCCTCCGGGGCACCGAGGGCTCGGAGCGCGCGAAGGAGAATGCCCTCGCCCGCCGGCGCGACACCCAGCGCCGCCGGTAGCTGCGAGCTCACGATGAGCACGGCGGCCGCCGCGGTGAAGCCTCGCAGCACGGGCTGGCTCATGAGATAGCTGATGGTCCCTGCGCGAAGCAGGCCCAGGGCGAGGCGTACCGCGCCCACGACCACGGCGAGGAGCGCTGCCAGCGCCACGTAGTCGGCGCTGGCCACGGGAGCGAGCGCCCCGAGTGCGCCCACCGTGAGCAGACTCGTCAGCGCGACGGGGCCGGTCTGGAGGTAGGGCGAGCTGGCGAAGAGGGCTGCGAGGAGCGGCGGGAGCGCCGCGGCGTAGAGCCCGTGATGCGCGGGCATCCCGGCGAGCTCCGCGTAGGCCATCGCCTGCGGGATGAGCACGAGCGCGACGGAGAGGCCTGCGACGACGTCGGCCGCCCAGCGCTGACCGGGGCCCTTGGCCGCGAGCGAGGGGCGCGACACGCGGGCGCTCACCTCGTCCGGTCCTCGGCATCGGCAGCGGCGTCGTGCTCGGCGTCGAAGCGCTCGGCTCGGGCCGCCACCTCACGCAGCATCCGCGCCGTCTGGCGTCCGCGCGCCTGCCAAGGCGCCACGAAGGCCGCGAGCGGCTCTGCGAGGGTGGCCGGCGTCTCGAGGAGCGCGGCGAGCTCGTCCATGACCGAAGGCAAGGCGTCGAAGCGTACGGCTGCCCGAAGCAGGTTTCGAGCCTGAAGCGATCGACCTCCGAACCCCTTGGGGAGCCGGTGACGGCGACCGACCTCCCCGAGCTCATGACGTCCGATGAAGGCCCCGGCGAAGCAGGGGGTGGTCAACGTGTCGGCGATGGCTCCGAGGCCCGTGCTCGTGTCCGAGAGGTCGAGCGCCGACGCCGGAAGCTCCACCGCGCGCGCCGGACCTCCCAGCGCCGCGCGATGCAGCGCGAGCAGCCCCTCGAGCTCGTCGACGAGCGCCGTCGGGAAGGGACGCGCGACACGCCGGACCGCCGCCGCGAGCGGCGGGAAGAAGGCGAGGACGTGTGCATCCAGGAGCTCGCGCTGGAGGTCCCTCAGGTGGCCCACGATGCCCGCCGCGCCGTCCGCGAGCGCGTCGGACTCCGCGCCGGAGAGGCGCCCGAGGGCGTGGCACATCGTCGCGAGATGCTCGGGACCTTCCCCGCGTCGCGCGTCGACACCACCCCGGGCGTAGAGCGGCTCGAGGGCAGCGGTGCAGGCGCCCCCGACCCGTGCCTCCGGGGTGAGGAAGACGCCGGCGAAGGGATGAAGGGCGTAGCCGAAGACGCGTTGGTGGTCGGCGGCGGCGAGCTCCAGGGCATCGGGGCGCA
>CALCTH010000176.1 GCA_937893795.1 uncultured Myxococcales bacterium
GCGACGGCCGCAGGCACCGCCAAGGAGGTGCACGCGTGGGCGGGGCTGGGCGCGCTCGGCCCAGACGCGCTCGCGCTCACGGGCGACGCGGACGCCTTCGCCGACGCGCTCCGGGGCAAGGCGCGCCTCAAGGCGGCGCTCCTCGACCAGCGGCGCCTCGCCGGCGTCGGCAACATCCAGGCCGCGGAGGCCTGCCACCGCGCCGGCCTCGACCCCGCGCGGCGGCTGGACGCGCTCTCGGACGGCGAGCGCGAGGCGCTGCGCCAAGGTCTCCGGGACAGCCTCGAGCACACGCTCCGCGCGACGCTCCCGCGGGCCGGCGACGAGGTCGCCTACCTCTCGGACGGGGCGCACGTGGACAACCCCTTCCTCGTGTACGGCCGCGCCGGTTTGCCCTGCGGGCGCTGCGGCGCGGTCGTCACGACGCGCAAGGAAGGCGGGCGGACCACCTACCTATGCGCGGCCTGTCAGCGCTGAGCGTCAGGCGGCGAGGTCCCGGAGCTGCGCTCCGAGCTTCTCCTTGGCCCGCTTCTCGAGCTGGCGGGCGCGCTCCCGGCTGACGCCGAGGGCCGCGCCGAGCGTGGCGAGCGTCTTGACGTCGTCGTCGTCCACCAGGAGCCGGTTTTCGATGATGAAGCGCTCGCGCTCGTCGAGGACCTCCAGGGCCACCGGGAGTCGGTCGTCGAGGGCCGCGGCCCGCTGGCGCCGCATGGCGAGCTCGTCGCTCGGCATCGCCTCGGCGACGAGCCCGTCGCCGAGGGTCTCGCGCCCGTCGTCGTGCGCCGGCAGATCGAGGCTCACGTCCTTGCCGTCGAGGCGCTGGAGCAGGCTGGCAACCTTCTCGCGCGGGAGCTCGAGGCTCTCGGCGAGGAGCGTCAGGCGCTCCTCCGGGTCGCGGGTGAGCGTGGCCACCCGGGCCCGCTCGCGGCGGAGCCGGAAGAAGAGCTTCGAGCGGAAGGGGCCGCCGCCGGGTCCCACGAGGGTCTGGGAGCGGCACACCGTCTCGAGCACGTAGGCCTTGATCCAGTGGCCGGCGTAGGTGACGAAGCGGACCCCGCGGTCCGGGTCGAACTTGCGCACGGCGTGCATGAGGCCGACGGAGCCCTCGGCGATGAGGTCGGCGATGGGCACGCCGTAGCGCCGGTAGCGCAGCGCGATGGCGGCGACGTAGCGAAGGTTGGCTTCGGCGAGGGCGTCCTGCGCCGCCTGGTCGCCCTCGCGGGCGCGGCGCGCGAGGGCCACCTCTTCCTCGGCGCTGAGGGCCGGAATGGCACGTACTCGGTCGATGTAGCGGCTGATGGAGGCATCCTGCATCGTGAGAGTGGGACGTTGCACGCAGCGTGCCTGTTACGCGCCGCGATTTGGCCAGCAATTTCCTAGGCTAGGACGTCAACCTTCCACCGAATAGTCGGTGATACCCACTATGCGGTGGGCATGCCGCGGCAGTCTTGCACCGACCTGCCGTTGCTACGGAGTCCCACGATACGGACATTTCGGTGTTTCGAGGCCGTCAGGGAGCCGGGCTCTCGGCGGGCGAGTCGCCCGACGGGAGATCCGCGCCGACGGCGTCCTGCACACGCGCGAAGCCCTCGGCGCGGGCCCGCGCGGCGAGACCGCGGGCGATGCGTCCCGGCAGCGCGGGGCCCTCGTAGACGAAGCCCGTGTAGGCCTGGAGGAGCGTCGCGCCGGCGCGAATGCGGGCCCAGGCCGCGTCCGCATCGGCGAGGCCCCCGACCGCGACGAGCACCAGCCGGTCCCCGACGCGGGCGCGGAGCCGGCGGAGCACGTCGAGGGACCGCTGGCGAAGCGGCGCCCCGCTGAGGCCCCCGTTGCCGAGGGCCTCGACGGCCGCCGCGTCCGTCGCCAGCCCACCGCGCTCGATGGTCGTGTTGGTGGCGATGATGCCGTCGAGGCCGAGCTCGAGGGCCATGTCGGCCACGGCGTCCACGTCGTCGTCCGCCAGGTCCGGAGCGATCTTCACGAGCAACGCCACGCGCCGGCCGTCCGCGCGAGGCGTCCGGTCGAGTGCCTCGCGCACCTCGCGGAGGAGCGGCGCCAGCTTCGTCACCGCCTGCAGGTTGCGGAGCCCCGGCGTGTTCGGGGAGCTCACGTTGACCACGAGGTAGTCCGCGTAGGGCGCGACGCGCGCGGTGCTGCGCACGTAATCGGCCGCCGCTTCCTCCTCGGGCACGACCTTCGACTTGCCGACGTTGACTCCCACGAGCGTCGTTCGCTTCGCGGCGAGGCGCGGCACGGCGTCCGCCGAGCCTCGGTTGTTGAAGCCGAGGCGGTTGATGAGCGCCGCGTCCTTGGGGAGGCGAAACATGCGCGGCTTCGGGTTGCCCGGCTGACCCCGGCCCGTGAGGGTCCCGACCTCCACGAAACCGAAGCCGAGCGCCCCGAGCGCCTCGCAGCCTTCGGCGTTCTTGTCGAAGCCGGCGGCGAGGCCGAAGGGCGTGGGAAAGCGGAGGCCGAGGGCGTCGGTCGCGAGCGCGGCATCGTCTCGGTGCCCGAAGAGCGCGCGCAGCAGCGCCCGGCCTCCGGGGACGCGCGCCAGGAGCCGCAGCGCGCCGAAGCCGAGGTGGTGCGCGGTCTCCGCCGGAAGGAGATAGAGCAGGGGCCGAAGCAGGGCGCGATAGAGCACGCGCGGACCCTACCTGCCCCGGCGACGCCGGGAAGGGCAGAACCGACCGTTCCATGCGAGACTGGGGACGCGGGGCGCGTTGCTCCGCTCCTTCGACCCTCGCTCCGGGAGTCCTTGATGCTTCGCTTCGTCGTCCCCTTCCTCGGCGCCGCCCTGAGCGCCGCGTGGCTTGCCCTCCCCGCGCCCGCCGCCGCCTGCGGCGGCTTCTTTTGCAACAACGCCCTGCCGGTCAATCAGGCCGCCGAGCGGATCATCTTCGCGGACAACGGCGACGGCACCGTCACCGCCGTCGTGCAAATCCTCTACTCGGGCCCCGGCGAGGACTTCGCCTGGGTGCTGCCCGTCCCCGGCCGCCCGGACGTGGGCGTCTCGAGCGACGCGGTCTTCACGGCACTGCAGCTGCAAACCGACCCGCAGTTCCAGCTGCTCCGGGTGATGGACGACAGCTGCACCCCGCCGCCCTCCTCCGTTTTCGTCGACATGGGCGGCCCGGTCGATGGCAGCCTGCCCGGCGGGGGCGGCGGCGGCGTGATGGTCGTCGACGCGGGCACCGTCGGCCCCTTCGACTTCGTCATCCTCTCGGTCACGGGCATGCCCGACGACCCGGCGGACGTGGCCGTCGAGTGGCTCGTCGAGGGCGGCTACGACGTCGCAGACCTCGGGCCGGACACGCTGCGCCCCTACCTCGAGGCGGGCATGAACCTGATCGCCTTCCGCCTCACGAAGGGGAGCGACACGGGGTCCATCCGGCCCATCGTCATGACCTACGAGGCGGCGCGGCCGATGATCCCGATCCGGCCGACAGCGGTGGCCGCCGAGGAGGACATGGGCGTGATGGTCTGGGTGCTCGGCGAGAGCCGGGCGCTTCCCCTGAACTACCGGCACCTCGTGCTGAACGAGGCGCGCCTCAACTGGTTCCAGCCCGCGAGCAACTACGACCTCCTCGTGAGCGAAGCGGCCGACGAGGCCGGCGGCCAGGGCTTCGTGACCGAGTACGCCGAGCCGACGAGCGCACTGCAGCCCATCCTCCCGCCCGTGCTCCGCGACTTCCTCGCGCCCGGACGCTGGGGCCGCACGGACGACGTGAGCCTCGTGCGCAACGTGCTGCGCCAGCTCGTCGTCTCCACCGCGGCGGGGCCCGGTGGGTTCCAGCAGACCTACCTCGACGGCGTACGCGACGTGGTGCGGGATTTCGTTCCCCTGCCGGACGAGCTCAGCGTCGACGACTTCCTCCGGTGCCCCTTTTGCGCGGGAGAGAGCGGCGACCTCGGGGGCTTCGACCGTGCGGCCTTCCTCGAGGCCATGGACGCCCAGGCCATCGCTCCGGTCCGGGACGCCGATGCGCTGCTCGCGAGCCGGCCCTACGTCACGCGCCTCTACACGACCATGAGCGCCGCGGAGATGACCGTGGACCCCGAGTTCGACTTCAACCCGGACCTGCCGGCGGTGCCGCGGCTGCGGCAGGCGACGCTGCGCACGACCTGCCCGCAGGGCTGGGACCGGCGCACACAGCGGCTGACTCTGGCCTCGGGTGAGGTCGTCGAGATCGGCGCCTCAGGGGCCTGGCCCGTCCTCGGCGGACCCGCCGCGCTTCGCTTTGAGCAGCTGTCCACGTCGGGCGATCCCGTTGTGTTAATAGACAACACGCCCACCTTCTCCGACACCATCACGCGCTCGAACGAGACCGTGATCGCGGCGCGGCCGCCGCCGCCCACCGTGGGGGGCGCGGGCGGATGCGCGGCGGGAAGCGGCGCGTCTGGCGCGCTTCTCGCGCTGCTGGCCCTGGCGCGTCGGCGCCGGCGCCGCTGAGGGCGCGGCGGAGAGCGCGGACCGTGGCATGCTCCGCGGCGTGATGCGCAACGAGGCCGACCCGCGTCCCGAGGCCGAGCCCGCCGAGGACTCGGGCATCGCCCCCACGGCGCACTACACGGCCTCTGCCTGGTACCGGCTCGGCTTCCCCTACGGCTTCGCCTTCGTGACGCCGGAGGGGCGACGGGCCTTCTGGGGCGTCCGTATCGCGGGCGAGTGGGTGCCGGCCGTCCTTCCGCAGCTGCCCTCCATGCTCGACTACCTCGAGCTGCGTCACGCGCTCCTCGAGGACGCGGTGGAACGCGCGCAGCCGGACATGCTCGTGGAGCTCGCCGCGGGCCTCAGCCGCCGCGGCATCACCTGGGCGCGGGAGCGCGGCGTGCGCGTCGTGGAGGTGGACCTGCCGCCGATGATCGCGCGGAAGCGGACCCAGCTCGCGCTTCACGGCATCGAGAGCGACGCGATGACACTGGTGGCCCGCGACCTGCTCGAGCCGGACCTCGACGTCTTCCTCGCCGAGACGCTGCGGGATGCCGCCCGGCCCGTGATCGTGGCGGAAGGCTT
This sequence comes from uncultured Myxococcales bacterium, assembly GCA_937893795.1. Lineage (GTDB taxonomy): Bacteria > Myxococcota_A > Polyangia > Polyangiales > Houyiibacteriaceae > CALCTH01. Next base: position 5,018 of record CALCTH010000176.1, read on the forward strand.
CCTCGGCTACCTCGCGGAGGCGGAGCGGAGCCTGGTGGTCGCCGCCGTGGCCGAAGGGCTCCGCCGCGTCGGCGGCGGCGTCTTCCTCTGCGACCTGCGCATGAAGCGGAGCGGCACGGCGCGGGCCCTGAGCAACGCGATCCGTCTCGGGATCATGGCGGTCACCCGCGGCCACAGCGCCAAGCCCGACTTCGCGAGCCAGGACGCGGCCGAGGGCTTCCTCCGCGCCGCGGGTTTCGACGACGTCGAGGTGCTCGCGCCGGACCTCATCCCGCGGCTGGCTCACCTGGAGACGCCCAACCGCGTCTTCGCCTGCCGCGTCTACTAGGCGCTGCCATCGTGCGACTTGCCGCCCAGGGGCGTACGCGAGGCCTTCGGGCGGCGTCCGTGGGGCGCCCGAAAGCACGTGGTCGTGTCGGCATCGCCGCGACGAAGGCCCACGAACGCCGCTCGAAGCGCCCAAGGCTCGACGATTCGAACATGCGCGCTCCAAATCGCCCCGAGCGCTCTTCGAACCGGGCAGGGCGACCTGTCGGGGCTGGGAAATCGGGAGTTTCGGGGTCAAAGGCGCGCATGAGCGGAGGGCAGAGGCGAGCTTGGCCGTTTCGAAGCGCGCTTGGACCGCCGAGAGCCGAACGAGAGTGAAATGCTGGCATATAGGCGATTCGAGAGGCGTGGGTGGTCGTCAGGATGCGCCGTGGGGCTCGCGGAGGGCGGTGTTGCCCGCTGCGGTGGGGCGTCGGCGAAAACGGGCTGAAGCTGGCCGGGCGGCGCGGCCGACGGAGCACCCGGGCGAGCCCTTCGCACGAAGGGGCGTCATGTGAAGTCGCGCCGGTTCATGGTGGCTAGCGTCCGCGGGCGGTACCGAATCGGTTCGGTCCCAAGCCCGGTCCGCGACGGCCTACAGCCGCTGGTAGGTGTTGCTCAGCTCGTCGGTGAGCACGACGGCCTCGCCATCAGCGCTCAACACGCTGTCTGCCTCGAGGACACGCGACCGGTATGTCCAGCCGTCCGGCAGCGCCAGGCGCTCGTCGAGCGTTGGCAGATCCGCCAACGACAGGGTCGTGTCGACGTAGAGGGCCATCGAGATCATCCGGTAGACCTCCCCGTCCGGAGCTGTAAGCTCGTAGATCTCGCTGCCGGCCCAATACTCGAAGTAGCTGTCGCGGCGAACGGTTGACTCTCCGTAGGGACCGGCATCCGCGGTTGGATCCAATTCCAGAACTGCGAACTGCTTCATCTCGATACCACCATAGAATCGGCTCGGCGCATCTTCGGGGATATCGAAGCGGCCGGAATCGCCGAGCGAGTACCGAGGGCCGTTCATGCGGATGAAGATGGCCTCGTACTCGGCCTGAATGCTGTCAGGGTCGAGGGCACCCCACTCCTCTTCGGGGCACGTGCTGAAGACCTGAGTGCCCCAGACTTCGGCCTGGATCAAGGCGCCCTCCCGGTAGCCCAGAAGGATTTCACAGTAGCGGTTGCCGCGGCCGCTCTCGCGGACCTCTGCAGGGTCAGCGGCATTACCGTTGTCGCCGCATCCCACCAGAATGAAGGCGGACAACAAGGCAGAAGAGAGACGATACATAGATTCCTCCAGTGTGTCCCCCAATGGTTGCGCGTCCGTATTGAGCTAGTGTTGAGCTGGCGTAGCTGGAAGAGTCGGGTGTAGAGAGGATCCGTCCCAGGTACGGTCACCGGAGACGGTGGCGTTGGCCGGCATCCGTCGGCCGGGACCAGGGCCACTGGCGACGTGGCCGCTATCGGTCGCGATACCGAGGCCGCGGGAAGAAGACGATCCGTCCCCCCACCGTGACCGGAGCGCCGCCGTCCGCGCCGAGCGCAGACCCGCCGGGCGTTCGAAGGTGCGGTTCGCGCTGGAGGTCCTACACCACGACCGAGGTGACTCCGGTGTCGTCGTTCCAGGCGGAGATCCACTACGCGAAGGGTGACTTCGACGTGGAGTCGCGCACCGTGACGCTCGAGAACGGTCGGCGGGTCCGCGGCCTGCGCTGGGCGCAGCAGGGCTTCGAGCTGGTGAAGTCCCCCGTCAACGCCTGCGACTGGGACGACGAGGCGGCGGTCGCAGAGCGCTATTACGCGCCGATGGAAGCGCTCGCGCAGCGGCTCACGGGTTGCGACCACGCGCTCGTCGACGCGCACATCGCCCGCAATCCTCAGAACGCCCAGCGCCACATCGACTACGCGCCCATCGAGTTCGCGCACTCGGACTTCACCGCGACCTACGGAGCCAGCCTCCGCGACGCCTACCGCGTCCACGAGGGCTACGGCGCCGCCGCGCTCGCCCGGGCCGGTAGCGCAGCGAGGGTCGTCGACGCCGCTCCGCGGCTGCGCGTTCTGCAGCTCTGGCGAAACGTGGGCCCGGTGCCCATGGACCGGCCGCTGGCTTTCGTGGACGCGCAGACCGTGCCTCGCGGTGACCTCGTCACCTTTCACGTGCCCAGCTACGCCGGCGACGACACCGTGCCCTTCGACACCTTCGGTCTGCAGGCGCCCCCGGCTTCGCGCGCACACCGATGGGTCACGTTCCCCGACATGGCGCTCGACGAGGTGGTGGCGTTTCGCACCTTCGACAGCGACCTGGCCCGCGACGGGGGCACGTTCTGGACGCCTCATACGGCCTTCGTGGACCGCCGTGCGGGCGCGCACCCGCGGCGAAGCATCGAGGTCCGCGCGACCTGCGTCTTCCTCTAGGGGGTCCGGTGAAGCGGCCTTCGCGCGCGGAGCCGCGCAGGCGAGGCCGAGGCCGTGCTGAGGAAGGCCACGTGGCCGGCACACCTCGTCTTGCCTCCGCTCCGTTGCGCTCGAGCGCGGTAGCGCGCACTGGATGCGCTGCGGGCCGGCCGCTTCTCGGGTTCCTTTGGCGGTACGTGAGTTGCTATGTCGCGCGTCATGAACTCGCAGACGCTCTTCGCGGCCACTCCGCGCCTCTTGCTCGCCGCCTCTCTCGTCGCGTGCGGACCGACCACCGCCGATCTCGAGGCCCGGGACGCGCGCATCGTGGAGCTCGAGCGACAGGAAGAGGCCGCACGCCGGGCCAGCGAGGCCCGGGTGACCGCGCTCGAGGAGGAGAACGCGAACCTCCGGAGCGTGATCGAGGGCCTGTCCTCGGATGCCGACGCGCTCACCCGCGACCGTGAGGCGCTCGAGGCGCGCGTCGCCGAGGCGCAGGACGCGCTCGGATCGCTCGAGGCGGACCGCGCCTCCCTCGAGGAGGACCGCGCCGGCTTGCGGAGCGAGCTCGAGGACGCGGGCGCAGCGCTCGCCGAGACGACGCGCGCCCTCGCGCAGGTGCGCGCCCGGGAGGCACAGGCGCAGGAGCGCCTTCGGACCTTCCAGCAGATGATCGGGCAGCTGCAGGCGATGATCGACTCCGGCCAGCTCCGCGTGCGGGTCGTGCGCAACCAGATGGTGGTCCAGCTGCCCTCCGCCCTGCTCTTCGATACCGCCCGCGCACGCATCCGCCCGAACGGCCGCGAGGTGCTCGAGCAGCTGGCGCCGGTGCTCGCGTCGCTCCCGGGACGCGCCTTCCAGGTCGGTGGCCACACCGACGCCCGCCCCATCTCGACGCAGCGCTTCCCCTCGAACTGGGAGCTCTCGAGCGCCCGGGCCCTCACCGTGGCCCGCTTCCTCGTGGAGAAGGGCCTGCCCGCCGAGCGCGTCAGCGCCGCGGCCTACGCCGACACGCAGCCCGTCGCGTCCAACGAGACCGAGGAGGGCCGGCAGCAGAACCGGCGCACCGACATCGTGCTGCTCCCCAACCTCGAGGAGCTTCCGGATCTCTCCCAGCTCGAAGCGGCTGCCGAGGATCGATGAGCGTTCCGGCGCGCGGCTAACTCCGCTTCCACTGACGGCAGACGGGGCGGAGCACGCAGCTCCGGCACTTCTCCGGGTCCCGGCGGCTCGGGCAGGCGCGGCTCACGCCGAGGTGGCAGAGCGCGAAGTCGTACTTCACGGGATCGTCCGCATCGAGGCGCCGAAGCGCCGCGGTGATCTCCTCGGCGGTGCGCCAGCTCGCGTCGTTTCGCTCGGTGAGGCCGAGGTTCTGGGCGATGCGATGCACGTGCGTGTCGACGGGCATCACGAGCTCGGCCGGCGCGAGCGGCCAGAGGCCGAGGTCCACGCCGTCGGCGGGGCGCGTCATCCAGCGGCAGTAGAGAAGAAGCCGCTTGCAGGCGCTGCCCGCGCGGGGATCCGGGACGAGGTGGCGGAGTCCGCGCGCGTGGGGAGCCGGACCGCGGAGCGCGTCGGCCACGCGCGCCAACCCTTCGCGGAAGCCGTGCTCGCCCGTCAGCTGGGCGAGGCGAAGCCCGACGCCGCCGTGCGCCCGGCGCATCGCTCCCACCCTCGCCAGCGCGCGGGCCAGATGCGGGCCCCGGTAGACGCGGTGCACGAAGCCTTCGAGGGAGCGCGCCAGCGCCGCCTCGCCTGCCTCCACCGCCCGCGCGGGGGCAGGCCCGAGCACCGCGAGCACGCGCTCGATGCTCGCGCGCACGGCCACGACGTTGCCAAAGGCGAGCGCCGAGGCCAAAAAGCCCACGACCTCCCGGTCGCCGGGGTCCGCGAAGCGGTGCACGTACTGGACGGGGTCCGCGGCGCGTGCCTCCGCCGGATCGCGCGTCGCGAGGAGCGCGTCGAGGCGCGTCTTGAGCGCGCGGGCGCGAGCGTGGTGCACGCCCTCGGATAGCTCAGGTGCCGCGTCTTCGCCGGGCCTTTGCTACCTTGCCCGCGCCGATGAGCGAGGCACGCGATCTCCAAGGCCGTTGCGGCACCTGCGGTTGGTACATCCGCCTCCGCCGTGACGAGGCCGGCCACGGCGTCGGCGAGTGCCGCCTCGGCTGCTGGCCCTCGCCGCTCAAGGACAGCGCCACCTGCTCGAGCCACAAGCCCATCGGCGAGAGCTTCAAGGGGGCGCTCAAGCGCAAGCGCGTCGCCGGCGCGCCACGGACCTATGCAGGGAAGGACGACGAGCCGCCGCCGCGGCCGACGATCCCCCAGGAGTTGGGCATCGACATGGACCAGGACGAGTTCCGCACGGTGTTGCGCGAGGTGCTCCTCGACGAGCTGGGGGTACGCGACGTCGCCATGGGCGACCGCTGGAACGGCGGCGAGCTGGTGCTCGTACCGGGCCGCGAGGGAACGCAGGAGAAGCGCATCCCCCTGGACGTCTTCTTCAAGAAGATCACCATGGTGCGCGAGAAGCTCCGGGTGCTCGAGCAGAAGGTGAACGGGAACAAGACGCTCAGCGCCGAAGAGCGGGCGCAGCTCCAGCAGTACATCACGGCCTGCTATGGCTCGCTCACCACGTTCAACGTGCTCTTCCGGGAGAAGGGCGATCAGTTCACGGGCCAGAAGAGCGGCTGAGCGCGTCTCCCGCGGGCTGACGAGCTGCCTGCTCCTCGCCTGCGCGGCGACGGGACCGGCTCCGTCGCCCGCGAGCCCGGCGGCGGCGGCTCTCCCGGAGCCGGGCCTCGAGCTCGCGCTGCGCGGCGCCGACGGGCACTGGCTCCACGTCGGGGACCTCCGGGGCCGTCCGGTGCTGCTCTTCTTCTTCGCGACCTACGACCCGACGAGCCAGGCGACCTTTCGCCCGGTAAGTCTCTTCGCGGAGCGTCGCGGGGACGAGACGCACGTCGTGGGCGTGGCGGCGCAGCCCGACGCCGAGGCCTTCCTCGGTGCCTTCGAGGCTGCGGTCGGGCCGCCCTTCCCCCTCGGCTATGACCCCGACGGACGCGTGCGCCGCGGGGAGAGCTCGGTCGGCGCGCTCCCCGGCGTACCGAGCTTCCTGATGCTCGACGCGCGCGGCGAGACCGTCGGCTCGCACGTGGGCTTTCCGAGCGCGGCGGTGCTCGACGCGCTCCTCGACGCAGCGCTCGCGCGCGGGGGCGTCGAAGAGCGCGAGGTCCCGCTCCTCAGCCCAGCCCTCCGTTGAGGCGTTGCCCTCCGCTGAGCGCTCAGGCCTCCGCGTCGGCCTGGGCCTCGGCGATCTCCTTCTTGACGGCCTCCATGTCGAGCTCCTTCGCCTTGGCGAGAATCTCGTTCAGCGCTTCCTCCGGCACGACGCCGGCCTGGTTCATCAGGAGCACGCCATCGCGGAAGAGCATGAGCGTGGGGATGGAGCGGATGCCCATGCCGCCAGCCAGCGCCTGCTCGGCGTCCGTGTCGACCTTGCCGAAGATCACGTCCTCATGCTCCTCGGACACCTTCTCGAAGATGGGCGCGAACATGCGACACGGGCCGCACCAGCTCGCCCAGAAGTCGATGAGAAGAATGCCCTCCTTCTGCACGAGGTCGCGGAAGGTCGCTTCGGTGAGGTCCTGGGTGGCCATGAGCGGGCTGTGGTGGTCCCGGGCCCTCGGCGCAAGGGCCGTCCCGTGCGCTACCTGCCGCGAAGCTCGAAGAGCTCCCCGAGCCGCGCCCCCAGCCGTTCCTTCACGAGGCCGCGCACGACGGCCGCGCTCGGCGCTTCCCGCGCCTGCCTGGCGAGGTCCTCCAGCTCCCCGAAATCCACCCGCCTCACGAGCTCGCGCACGAGCGGGAGGCTCATCACCGGCACGCTCAAGGCCCGGAAGCCGAGGCCGCGCACCACGGGGAGCGCCAGCGGATCCGCGGCCATCTCGCCGCACATCGTGAGCTCGCGTCCCGCCCGGCGCGACGCCTCGACGACATGGGCGAGGAGCGCGAGCACGCCGGGGTCGAGGCTTTGCCCGAGGTGCGCGACCTCCGGGTCGGAGCGGTCGACGGCGAGCGTGTACTGGACGAGGTCGTTCGTGCCGACGCACGCGAAGTCCACCTCGGGGAGCATGCGGTCCGCGACGAGCACGGCGGCCGGCACCTCGAAGAGGCACCCGATGCGCACGTCGCCAACGCTCACGCCCTCGCCTTCCAGCTCGCGGCGCACCTCCGCGAGCACCGCCTTGGCCTGCTGGAGCTCGTCCACGCCCGAGACCATGGGAAAGAGGACGTCCACCTGCCCCTCCGTGGCGGCGCGGAGCATGGCACGGAGCTGCGTCTTCATGAGCTCGGGCCGTTCCAGCGAGAGGCGAAGCGACCGGAGACCCAGCGCGGGGTTCGTCGCCGGTGGCATGCGGAAGGAGCGGGGGAGCTTGTCGCCGCCGACGTCCAGCGTGCGGAGCACCACGCGCCGTGGCGCCATGCGCGACGCCACCTCCGCGTAGGCCGTGCGCTGAGCCTCTTCGTCGGGCACCTCGGCTCGGTCCAGGAAGAGGAACTCGGTGCGATAGAGGCCGACGCCCTCGGCCCCGTGGGCGAGGGCGGCGCTCGCCTCCTCGGGGATCTCGATGTTGGCGAGCACGGTCACCACGACGCCGTCCCGGCTCTCGGCGGCCTCCCCTTCGCGCTCCTCGAGCGCGCGCGAGAGCGTCGCGTGATGCGCCGCGCGGGCTTCGGCCTGGGCGACCTCCTCGGCCTCCGGGGCGAAGATGACCCGGCCGCCGAGCCCGTCGACCACCACCCCTTCGCCCTCGAAGGCAGCGTCGACGGCGCCGCGCACCCCCACCACCGCGGGCACGCCGAGCGCCCGCGCCAGGATGGCGGTGTGGTTGGTCGCGCTCCCGCGTTCGGTGACCAGGCCCACCACCCGTTCGTCCATGAGGAGCCGCGCCGCATCGGCGGCGCCGAGCTCTTCGGCCACGACCACGCTCGCGGGAACGAGGCCGGGCGCCGCGAAGGTCCCGCGCAGATGCCGGACGATCTCGTGGCCCATCTGCGCCACGTCCTCGGCGCGGTCCCGAAGGTAGGCGCTCGCGGCGTGATCGAGGGGCGCGCGAAGGAGCTGAACGGCGCGGAGCGTCGCGTGCTCGGCGTTCACCCGCTCGCGACGGATGATCTCGAGGGCGGCGTCCAGGAAGAGCTCGTCGCCATGCATGAGGAGGGGCGCGTCGAGAAGCGCCGCCGCCTCCGGCGCCCCGGCGAGGAGCTCCGTGCGGGCCTGCTCGAGGCTCGACCGGCTCGCGTCGAGCGCGGTCTTCAGGCGCGCGACCTCGGCCTCCGGCTCGGCGACGCGGCGACGTGGCGTGCGGCCGCTGCGCGGGAGACCCACGGCGCGTCCGACAGCCACGCCGAAGCTCGCAGCGATTCCACGGAGTGCGGTCAACGGGCCTCCCCGAAGCGGCCACGGACGAGGGCGTGGAGGGCGTCGACGGCTTCCTGCGCGTCGGGACCCTCGGCGTGGATCGTGAGGATGGCGCCGGGCTCGCCGCAGAGCAGGAGGACACCCATGATGCTCTTCGCGTCGGCGCGTTGACCGTCCTTCTCGACGTGTACGACCGCGCTGAAGCGCCCCGCGAGCTTGACCAGGCGCGCCGCGGCGCGCGCGTGAAGCCCGAGCTCGTTGACGATGCGGACGCGTCGGGAGGCCTGGGTCACTTGGCCGGCGGCCTCCCGCGCCGCACGTCCCTGTGCGCGACGACGACTCTCTGCGTCGGGCCCTCACCGGGAAGCGCCGCGAGACGCTCCGCCAGGGCTTCGGCCATCGCCACCGAGCGGTGCTTTCCGCCGGTGCAGCCGATGGCCACGGTCAGGTACGCCTTCCCTTCGCGGGCGTAGCGCGGGAGCGTGTGCTCGAGGAGCGGCATGAGATCGCCGAGGAGCTCCTGGGCCTCCTCCGTCGCGAGCACGAAGGAGGAGACCTCCGGGTCGAGGCCCGTCTTCGGCCGAAGCTCCGGCACGAAGTGCGGGTTCGGAAGGTAGCGAAGGTCGAAGACCAGGTCGGCGTCGACGGGCACGCCGTACTTGAAGCCGAAGCTCGTGATGCGCGTGACCATCTCGCGCCGGGGTCCGCCCTCGGGCCGCGCCACCCAGGCGACGAGCCGGCGGCGGAGGTCGTGTACGGAGAGCGACGTCGTGTCGATGACGTGCGTCGCGCGCTCCCGCAGCTCGCTCAAGCGCTCGCGCTCCCGCTGGATGGCGGTGAGGAGCGCGCCACCGGGCGCGAGCGGGTGAGGCCGACGCGTCTCGCTGAAGCGGCGCACGAGCACCTCGTCCCCGCAATCGAGGAAGAGGACCTCCAGCTCGTGACCGGACCCCGTCAGCCGGTCGAGCGTGTCGCTGGCCCCCTCGAGGAAGCTACCGGTGCGCACGTCGACGCCGAGACCGATGCGCTGGAGCACGTCGGGCTCGTCCGCCCGCTCCGCGAGCTGGACGAGCGCCGGGGCGAGCGCGGGCGGGAGATTGTCGACGCAGTAGAAGCCGAGGTCCTCGAGGGCATGAATGGCGGTCGAGCGCCCCGCACCGCTCATGCCGGTGACCACGACGACGTGCAGCCCCACGGGACGACGATACCGCGGATCGCGTGCCGGGCCCCAGCCGAGGCGTCAGTCGCGGCCCTCGGGCACGTCGTCACCCGTCAGGAGCCGCTGCTCGAGGCTCGCGACGAAGTCCCGGGCGGCGTGGCGCCCTGCGCCCTTGAGGAGCTGATTGCGCGCGGCGACCTCGAGGATGACCGCCATGTTCCGCCCCGGCTGCACGGGGATTCGCAGGAAGGGCAGGTCCACGCCGAGCACGGGGTGCGTGAGATCGTCGAGGCCCAGCCGCTCGTAGGCCTCGTCTTCGTCCCAGGGGCAGAGCTCGCAGACGAGCTCGACGGCCTTCGTGTCGCGGACGGCGGTGGCGCCGAAGAGGTCGCGGATGTGCACGATGCCGATCCCGCGCAGCTCGAGGTGGTGGCGAAGCAGCGGCGGCGCGCTGCCGAGGATGGTCCCGTCCGGCGTGCGGAGAAGGCGGACCTGATCGTCGGCGACGAGGCGATGCCCGCGCTCGACGAGGAAGAGCGCGCACTCGCTCTTCCCGATGCCGCTCGGGCCGAGGAGCAAGGTGCCGATGCCGTGCACGTCGATGAGGACGCCGTGCCGGGTCTCCTGCGGGGCGAGGATCCGGTCGAGGACCGTGTGGAGCGTGGCGATGGTCTGGCTCGAGCGCGGCTCCGCGACGAAGAGCGGCGTCGCGCTCGCCTCGGCCGCGGCCAGCAGCTCCGGCGGCGGCTCGGCGCCCCGCGTGACGATCACGAGCGAGAGCCCGTGGCCCATGAGCTCCCGGCAGCGCCGGCCGCGCTCTTCCGCGTTCATGGCGTGAAGGAAGCTGAGCTCGGTCTCGCCGAGGAGCTGCACGCGCGTCGGAACGAGGCCGACCACGTGCCCGACCAGGACGAGGCCCGACTTCTGAATGCGCGGGTGGTCGAGGAAGAGCTCCGACGCGCTCTCGGCCCCGGCGCGGAGGCGGCCGAGGGCAGCAACCTCCGGATGCGCGAGGAAGGTCGCGACGGCGAGTCGCGGCGTCGCCTGGGTGGACGCGCTCATGGCGAGGACGGTATCCGAGTGCGTGGACCTTCGCAGGTGGGACACGCGGACGGCGCTCGCGGCGGGCTTGAGCGCCTGCCTCCTCGCGGGCCAGGTCGTCGCCCAGCCCGCCGCGCTCTGGCTCCTTCCGCGGGAGCTGCGCCTGCGGGAGGCGCCCCACGCGGTTCCGCCGGGCGCGCCGCACCTGGTGGCGCTGCCGGCGCCGCGCGCGCGGGCGCACGTGCTCTTCCTCCACGGCTGGCGCGGCTGTGCCCGCGCACTCGTCTACGCAGGTCCCGTGCGCTGCGCGCCGGGCTTCACGCCCGAGGCGGGCATGGGGCTCGGCCTCGCGCACCTGAACGCCGGCACGGAGACGACGCTGCTCGTGCCGCAGCTCGCCTTTCGTGCGCGGGACGGGAGCGCCGGGCGCTTCCTCCGCCGCGGATACGCCCGCGACCTCATCGAGTCCGTCGCGCCGGAGCTTGGCGCCGCGCCGGAGCTGCCGGTGATCCTCATGGCGCACTCGGCGGGGTACGAGACGGCGCTCTCGGTGATGCACCGTGGCGCGCTCGGTGCCCGGGTGAAGGCCGAGGTCCTCTTCGACGCGCTTTATGGCGGGACCGCCGCCTTTCTTCGCTGGGCCGAAGCTCACCCCGAGAGCGAGCTGATCAGCATCCACGGCCGGGGCCGCACGGCCCGGCAGAGCCAGCGCCTGCGTTCCTGGGCTCGATCCCGCGACCTCGCCGTGGCGAGGGAGCTCTCCGGGACCGCCCGGATACGCACCATCGCGACGGACGTCGCCCACGCCGAGGTCCCGAAGGCTCACCTCGGGGACGTGCTGGTCCACCTCGCCGCTGGCCTCCCCAACGACGGGCCTTCGGGACCCACGCGGGCGCAAGAACGCGGTCCCTCCCCTTGAAGTCCGATGCCCTGCCCGCTACGTGCTCGCCGTGCTCGCGGACATCCTGCCGCCCCGGCGGATCCGCCTCGGCCTCGACGCGGCCGGGAAGGATGCCGTCCTCGACGCCTTCGCGGCGCTCTTCGCGGAGGACGACGCGCAGCTGGACGCCGGCGACGTCCGCGCGGTGCTCGCGGCGCGCGAAGCCATGTTCACGACGGGCATCGGCAACGGGATCGCGATCCCCCACGGTCGCGTCGACGGGCTGCCGGAGCTCCGCGCCGCGCTCGCGACGCAGCCGGCGGGCGTGGACTTCGAGGCCATCGACGGAGAGCCCGTCCGCCTCTTCGTGGCAATCCTCGCGCCCCGCGAAAAGCCGAGCCAGCACCTCCGTATGCTGGCCGAGGTCAGCCGCTTGCTGCGCCACGAGGACACGCGCAAGGCCCTGATCGCCGCGACGTCCGTGGACGCCGCCGTCGACGTGCTGCGCCGCGAAGCGGCCTGAGGTCCCATGGAACGCACCCCCGAGCCCGAGCTCATGGACGAGGCGGCGCAGGCCCTCGCCTACGCCGAAGCCGACTTCGACGAGCCGAACGCCGCCTTCATCGCGCGGGTGATCGAGCTCGCGCCGGCGGGAGCGCTTCGCGTCGCGGACCTCGGCTGCGGTCCCGGAGACATCACGCTCGCGCTCGCGGAGGCGCGCCCGGCGTGGGAGCTGGTCGGCGTCGACGGGGCCGAGGCGATGCTGCGCTTCGCGCGGCCCCGAGCGCGTTCCAACGTCCGCTTCGTCTGCGGGCGCCTCCCGGATGCGCCCGCGCTTAAGGGCCCGGCCGAGGCGCACGGCTTCGACCTCGTCGTGAGCAACAGCCTGCTTCACCACCTGCCCGACCCCGCCGTGCTCTGGGAGACCGTGAAGCGCATCGGACGCCCCGGAGCGCCCGTGCTCGTGGCCGACCTTTTTCGCCCGGCCGACGCGGCGGCCGTCGACGCGCTCGTCGAGGGCTACGCCGCCGACGCGCCTCCGGTGCTCCAGCGTGACTTCCGCGCGAGCCTGCACGCGGCCTTCGAGCCCGGCGAGGTCCGTGCGCAGCTCGAGACCGCCGGCCTCGATTTCGCCGTCGACGTGGTGAGCGACCGCCACCTCGTGGTGAGCGGTCGGCTCCCCGCGTAGGTCGCCTCAGCCGTGTCGCCGCGCGAGGTGGGTCGCCTTGTCGCGACGCACCTGGCGGTCGATCTTGTCCATGGCCAGGTCGACGCAGGCGTACATGTTCTCGCCGACGTGGTGCGCGGCGTAGCGGTGCCCGTTGGCCAGCACCGAGACGTCGAGCTGGTGGTGGTGTTTCTCGAGGCTGAACACCACCTCGGCCTGGAGTGGCGCCCTTAGGTATTTCTGCAGCTTGGCGATTTTCTCCGATGCGTAGTTCTTGAGGCCCTCCGACGACTCGACGTTGCGGAAAGAGAACTGAATACGCATCGCGCCTCCTGTGGCTGCGGCGGGCGGCGAGCCCGCATGGGGTGGTGGTGGGCCAGTGGCCGGTCGTCGATTCTACGATGGCCCCGCATCCAATTGCGAGGGGGCCGCTGGAGAATTCCGCTCAGAAGTACTGCTTCCGCTTGGCGCTCGAGAGGATCCCCAGCATCTCCCGGTACTTGGCGACCGTACGCCTCGCGATCTTGATGTCGGACTCGCGGAGGATCTGAACGATCTTCTGGTCGGAAAAAGGGGCCTTGGGGTCCTCGCCCGCCACGATCTTCTTGATCGCTTGCTTGACGCTCTCCGAGGCGATATCCGCGGCGTTGGCTCGCTTGATCGCGCTGTTGAAGAAGAACTTCAGCTCGAAGAGTCCCCGCGGCGTATGCACGTACTTGTTGGACGTGACACGGGAGATCGTGCTCTCGTGCATGCCAACCGATTCGGCCACGTCGCGGAGAATCATGGGCTTGAGATACTCGATGCCCTTGTCGAAGAAATCGCGCTGCTTCTCCACGATGCACTCGGTGACCTTGACGATGGTCTTCCGGCGCTGATCGATGGACCGGATGAGCCACTGAGCCGAACGCAGCTTGCCCTGGATGTATTCCTTGGCCTTGGGGTTGTCCGCCATGGCGGCGCGATAGAAACCGCTAATCTTGAGCCGTGGCATGCCGTCGTCGTTGGCGACGACGAAGTACTCCTCGCCCACCCGGTGAACGTAGACGTCCGGCGTGATGTAGCGAGGCTCCTCGCTGACGTAGTTCCGGCCCGGGCGCGGCTCGAGCTCCGCGATGACCTGCGCGACGTCGTAGATCTCCTCGACCTCGCCCCCCAGGTCCCGCGCGATCGCGTTGTAGTTCCTGCGCTCGAGGTTGGTGAGGTGCCCCGCCACGACCTTTCGCGTCAGCTCGTCGAGGCCGAAGTGCGCCACCTGCACCAGCAGGCACTCCTCCAGGCTTCGAGCGCAGCAACCGACGGGGTCGAAGCGCTGCATCATCGCGAGCACTTCCTCGGCGTCCTCCGGGTGGAGGCCCGCTTCCTCGGCGAGCCGCGGCACGACGTCCTCGGGAGCCACGCCGTCGACGCGGAGCATCCCGCTGCCTTCGAGGTTGCCCACGACCAGGGCGCCGAAGCGCTGCTCGTCGTCCACGAAGTCCCCCATGCGGAGCTGGAAGAGCAGGTGCTCCGTGAGGTCTTCGGCCCGGGTGAGCGTCTGATCTACGCCGGGAAGCTCGTCATCCCCTCCTCGGCGGATGCCCCCGGGCATCGGCGCCTGGAGCGCGTGATTCTCGAGGTATCGCTCCCAGTCGATATCCTCTTTCTTATCCTTGTTCGGGTCGTCGGTAGCGGCGCGATCATCGCTGGCGACCTGCTTCTCGATGGTCGTCGCTTCCGCCGCAACCTCACCCGCCGTGACCTCACGATTGTCGCGGCCTTCGAGCGTGTCTTCGAGGACCGGATTCTCGAGAAGCTCTTCCTGGACAAGCTCGGAAAGCTCCATGCGTGACATCTGCAGGAGCTTGATCGCCTGCTGCAGCTGCGGCGTCATGACCAGCTGCTGCGATAGGCGGAGTTGCTGCTTGATTTCCATCGTGGCTCAGGCGCGGCACGCGCTGCGGACCGTCCTCGTCAGTATAGGGGGTGAAGGTCCAGGTTTTGCAAGGCCGATGCTTCCAGAGGGCCGATCCGGCCTGAGGACGCCATCTCAAGAACGGTCGAGAGGCTCCGGCGCGTAGCCCCGCTCGCGAATTGGCGTGCGGGCGAGCTCTCCGAGCGCCTCGCGCAGCGCGCGGAGCGGCCCCGCAATACGCTGCGTCCGCAGCGCCTCGGCCTCGTCCTCGGCCCGCCTCGTCCCCTCGATCTCCCGGCGGAGCCCCTGCGTCAGCGCGGCGAGGACCTCCGCGAGGGCCGGCCGGAGCTCCCCGTCCAGGTCGGCCCGCGACCGGCCGAGCTCCCGCGCCAGCGATGCCCCCTCGAGCTCCGCCCGCGGGAGCGTGTCCTCGAAGAAGCGAGCGAGGGCACCTCCGGCGAGCACGCCGCGTTGATACCCCCAGAAGCCGGCGAGGGGCGCCCGCAGCGCGTCCGCCACGGCAGCCTGCACCGCCTCGGGCTCGGCCACGCCCGCGAGCTCGCCCGCGAAGCGGGCCCGCAGCCGGCGCGCGAAGGCCGCCGACGCCGCCCCCAAACGCCGCTCGAGCACCTCGGCCAGAAAGGCGCGGTCCTCCCGGTCGACGCCGTGACTCGCGAAACGGCTGGAGCGCGTTCGTACGAAGGCGAGTTCTGCTTCCGCGTCGGCCTCGAAGGCGGCGTCCCGGTCGCGCTCGAAGGCGCGAAGCGTGTCGTCGATGCCCAGCCGAAGGCCGGACTGTGCGGCAGCGAGGGCGCGCGAGCGAGCCTCAAGCGCAGCCCGCCGCACGGTGGCTTCGGAGGCCCGCGTCGCCTCGAGGTCGAGCGCGTCGTCGAGCGCCGCGGCAAGACGGCCGGCCACGGCGCCACGCTTCAGCACCCGCGACCTCCCGAAGACCTCCGCCTCGAGGTGCGCCAAGAGCGCCGGGAAGCCCGTCGCGGCGTAGGCCGCGTCATCGCCGGCGAGGCGGGCCTTGAGCGCCTTGCGCGCGCTGATGGGGAGCGGCGCGACCCCGAAGCCCTCCTCCACCACCGAGGTGACGCGCGCGAGCTCTTCCTCGGCGAGGCGATCGCGCTTGTTGAGCACGGGCACGACCAGGCGGCCCTGCGCCCGGAGTCGCTCGTGCATCGCGCTCTCGGTGAGCTTCCCGGCCTGGGCCGCGTCGAAGACCCAGAGCACCGCGTCCGCGCGCCGCGCCGCCTCGTTCGCCAGCCGCTCGTGGGCCGGATCGAGGGCGTTCGTGCCGGGCGCGTCGAGGACCCACACGCGCTCGAGGGTCGGGCTGGGGAGCACGATCTCGACGCGGTCGACCTCGGGTCCCGCGTCCTCCGCCTCCGCGTCAGCCAGGAGGCGACGGAGCGCGTCGTAGCCGCCCTCCCGCGTGCTGCCGTCGCTCCGAACCACGCGAACGAGGCGCTCGGCGCCGTCCCGGAGCACGTTGAGCGTCGCCGTCGTCGGGACGATGCCCATGGGCGCCACGTCGGCGCCGATGAACGCATTGATGAGCGTGGACTTGCCGGCGTTGAACTCGCCGAGCACCGCCAGGAGCAGCGGGCGGTCGAGGTCGTCTCGGAGCCGCTCGGTCTCGCGCGTCACGTCCGGGAGGTCGTGCGCGGCGGCGAAGCGCGCAACGGCGTCGATGGCGGCGCCGAGGTCCACCACACCCTCTGGGCCATGCCACCTGCGCCGGAGCGCCTCGCGGCGAAGGGCGTCGACGCGCGCGCGGTCCGCTTCGGCCCAGCGCTGGGCCGCGCTTCGGCGATCCC
>CALCTH010000177.1 GCA_937893795.1 uncultured Myxococcales bacterium
TGGGCCGTGGCCCGCGCGGGAGCGGATCCGCTCCCGGCGCCGCCGGGGCAGCGCTTGGTCGTCGTGGAGGCGACCCCCGACGCCGAGGCAGCCCAGGCCCGGCTCGCGCCACTCGGCCCCCACCTCAAGGCCCTCGGCGTGCGGACGGAGGGTCTCTCCCCGCTCATCGCGCTGGCCTGGGTTCCGCCGGGGACGGCGCCGCGCGTGAGCCCCTTCGGCGAGATGCAGACGCCACCGCTCGACGCACTGGCCGACGGCCGGCCCGCGTGGGAAGGGCTGCTCCGCTTCGTGGACGGGCCGCGTTGAGCGGTGCCCGGAGGCAGTGGAGCGTGGGCCCGGCCTGGCGTGGGCCGCGCATGGGCACGGGGCCCGACGAGCGCGCCTTTGGCCTGCCCGTCAGACGCCGATGAAGAGGCGGTGGCCGAAGTTTCGCTCGAGGCGGCTCTGGAAGATCTTCGAGGCGGCCGACTCGATGTCGTACTCGACGCGGCGAAACGCGAAGGTGCGGCTCTCCGTATCGAACGTCGTGTAGCTCGCGCGGTTGTCGTAGTCGCGCGGCTGGCCCACGGAGCCGACGCTCACGATGTACTTCTTGCCCGCTTCGAGCGTGAAGTCCTGGGCCGGCAGCTCTTCGACCTCGTCCGGCTGGAGCGCGAAGACCTTGCAGAGGTGCGAGTGGCCGATGAGCGTGATGTCGCCGAGCTCATCCCAAATCTGCAGGCACTCGCGCGCCTGCTCGGGCGCGAAGATGTACTCGAACTCTTCGAGGCGGAGCGGCGAGCCGTGGCAGAGATGCACGCCCGTGTCCCCCACGACGTGCTTGTAGGGAAGCTCCTTCAGCCACTGGAGGTTCTCGCTCGAGAGCACGCTCGCGTGCAGGTCGAGGGCCTGGCGCGCCGCCTCGTAGTAGTAGCTGTAGTCCATGCGACCCGCGACGGCAGCGTCGTGGTTGCCCAGGATGGTCACCTCGGCCGTCTCGCGAACCAGGTTGGCGCACTCGTTCGGGCTCGCGCCGTAGCCGACCACGTCGCCGAGGCAGTAGTACGTGTCGATGGCCTCCCCCTCGAAGGCGGCCATCACGGCCGACATCGCTTCGATGTTGGCGTGGACGTCGCTGAAGATGCCGAGGCGCATGGGGAGAAGAGGTGACGTTGTAGATCTGGGGCCCCCGAAAGTCCATTCGGATGCGCGGAAGAAGAGCCCCCAAAGGTGACGTAACGTCACCCGCGGAAAAGGTCACGACCCTCCCCGATTAGGGAGACTCCTCTCAGTGGGGGCTCGGCGCGCCCTCGTCCGTCGCTTCCGCGGCCCCCGGGCCTGCGTCGGAGCCCGCATCGGCGTCGGCCCCGGCGGGCGAGGTCGCGGGGTCGGCGTCATCGGCGAGGAGCTCGACGCTCTCGAGCAGGGCTTCCTCCCCGTCCACGCTGGGCTCGTCGGCCAGAAGCTCGACCTCGAGCTCGGAGGCGCGTGCGTCGCCGCCGCCCCCGAGCGCACGGAGGAGGCCGAGCGCGCCCACGACGGTCTCGACCTCGGCCACGTAGGCCGGAACGAAGGTCGCGTTCTCGGCGGCCAGCCGTTCGAGGAGCGCCGCCCGCTCCTCCCGGAGCCGATGGCGAAGCGGCGTGGGCACCACGAGGAGGAAGCATTCGGCGTCGGGGTCGTGGAAGACGTACGGGATGGCGAGGGCCCCGGGTCCTTCGCCGTGAAGGGTTCCGGAGAGGCAGAGGGCACGCAGATCGGGGTCCGTCGCCACGTTGACCCCGGTCACGACCTCTCGGCCCACGAAGCTCCCGTCGGTGGCAGGCACCGCCACCCGCATCCGGCGAGTCCGCCCGAGGGCGCCGTCGTAGGGGCGGGGGTCGTGGCCGGTCACCGCCGCGGGGTAGCACGGCCGTCTCACCGCCGGCCACTCGCAACGTGACCATCGCCGCTCCCGCGAGGCCCGGGCACGTACTAGACACCCCCCATGACCATCGACTCCGCGGCGCTCATCGCGGAAGCGCCGGATGCCGTGCGTGACCTCGCGACGGCCTGCGTCGCTTCCGTCCGCTCCACCCTTTCCTTCGACCTCGATTTCACGCCGGACACCCTGGCCGTCCTCGACCACTATGCGAAAGAGGTCGTGAACGAGGAGGAAGGCGCCATCCTCCAGCTGGTCGCGCCCATGTGCGGCGCCTACTTCGGCGAGGTCGTCCGCCGGGAGCTCGGCGCGGCGCGCTGGCACGCCCCGAGCGACGCCTACCGGCTCTGGCGGCTGGAGCTCGAGACCTCCTTTCTCCACTTCAATCCCCTCGGCATCGCCCTCGAGGTGATCCAGGGCGAGGACGCGCCAGGCTGGTACGCGCACCTTCAGTTCCTCGATGACGACCAGAGCCTCGTCGCCTCGACGACGAAGAACCTCGGCGCCGTGCGGGCCGAGGACTATTACCGCTTCACGGTGCGCCAGGAGGTGGTGCAGGGCGTGGCGTCGAACCTCGCGGAGAAGCCCCGACGTCCGGGCCAGCCGCTCTTCTTCGGCCCGGAAGTCTACGCCGCGGCCGCCGAGCAGTCGCAGGAGGCCTGAGCCCGGCGCTCACTCCTCGGGCGCGGGACGGCGCCAGCGGGGTAGGGACACGCGGCCCGGCACGGCCACGGGCCGGCTGCGCGCCGCCTGGAGACCGAAGGGACGCATGCCGCCGATACGATGCACGCCCGCCGGGACCTCGCGGAAGTGATGCCGCGCGCCGGGGGCGAGCCAGCCGATCTGCGTCCCCCGGGAGGTCACGATGAGCCGCGTCCGTCCGGCGTTGCTGACGAGCAGCCCTCGCGTCGGCGGGTCCTCGGCGGGCTCGGCGCGGTCCCCGCGGACGCGACGTAGCCGGCCGAAGGACGCGGCGCTGAGGAACTCGCCGGCCTCCGCCGCGGCCGCCGGCGGCGGCGGGTCCAGATGGTCCGCCCGGAGCGCGCGCGCCGGAACTTCCACCAGCACGTCCGCGGTCCGCTCCGCGCGCCAGAGACCGATGCGGAAGAAGCGCGGCGCCCCGCCTCGGCCGCAGCGCCGGACGATGGGGTCCGGTTTGGCCCCGGCCCACTCGGCGATGAGCCGGCAGACGAGGCGGCCCGGCCCGTCCTGAAGCTCCTCGTCCGGCATGCGCACCACGACGCGGGGCGTGATGCGAAGCGGCCCGCCCTCGAACCAGTTGGCCAGCTGCCCCGGCCCCAGCGGGCGACCTCCTTCGCCGTCGAAGACGTAGCTCCCCTGCGCGTCGACCCGGAGCCGCAGCTCGGACCCGAGCGGGACCGGCCATGCGCCCGTCTCGAAGCGCGCGCGGAGCCGGTCGGCGCTCACGTCGATGGCGAGCTCGGCGGCCTGGCGCGCGATGTCGTCGTGGCCGGTGCCCAAGCTCTTCGGGACGCCGAGCACCACGCGGTAGACGAGGCGCCGCGCGAGCACCGGGACCGCCTGGGCGTAGTCGCGGTCGCGACGAAAGGCCGGCGCGACCCGGCGTCGCGGGGGCGGCTCGGGCTCGGGGCGCGGCGCGACCACGGGCGTCTCGCCGGCGCTCGAGAGCGTGGGCGGAGGCTCGATGGCCGGCGGCCGAAGCTCCTCCCGCGCGCAGCTCATGGTGGCGGCGGAGACGAAGAGCGCGGAGCGAGCGCGCCGCGCGAGGCGCCCCGCGCGGCGAAGGCGGGGACGACGAGCCATCACGTCAGAACTCGAAGACCACCTGGCCGCCCGTATCCTGGCCGAGGCCCTCGTCCCGGGGACGCAGCGTCACGCCGAGGACCACACCTCCCACGACGACGGCTCCG